>VMSV01000196.1 GCA_013791935.1 Desulfobacteraceae bacterium
ACCGGGAAAATCGGGATTCGAATGCCCCAACATCCCGTGGCAAAAGCCCTTTGCAGGGCAACGGGAACACCCATTACGGCCACCAGCGCCAACCTTTCGGGTGATTCTGGATATGAATCCATAAACCTCATGCCCCCTTCCCTGGTCAGTCAGGTGGATGTGATTCTGGATGCCGGAACCCTTGCCGGTGGCCTGGGTTCCACGGTGGTGGATGTAACCCTGGACCCTCCCCGAATCTTAAGGGAGGGCAATACCCATAGCGAAAGGATATGGGCCGCCTTGGGAAAACCCTCTGCAAGACCCTGAAATATCGGTTCTCAGGATGAGGAATCTTTTATTGACAACATCCGGTTTTTTGCCTATAAAACTCACATTTTCGCCGGGGTGGTGAAATTGGTAGACGCAGAGGACTCAAAATCCTCCGGGCGCAAGCCCATGGGAGTTCGATTCTCCCCCTCGGCACCACAATAAAATCAATGGGTTATGCACAGATGCATAGCCCATTTTTTGTTTAGAACTCCATCTCGTTTTACAAAAAACCACCAAAAAACCACCATTATTATTTTTATGAATGATGAATGGCTCTATTTTTTGGTCTATCACGCCGGTAACACGGGTTCGAATCCCGTTGGGATCACCAAACAATAAATTCAATATGTTATAACCATTTTAAGCGTTAGTTTCAAACCATCATTTTTTTGATACCCAACAATATACCCAACACCCTCGACCATATCTGTTCCTTCAAAGCCCAAAGCTATAGGCCCAGAACTGTCTTTTTCGTTATCGTTCTGGGCAAATTATATTAACATAAAAAAATATTGGTCTGGAACTCAAGATCTCTGGTTCGATTCCTACCGAGCGTATCATTAAATCAAATAGATTGGCCAATTGTATGCATTCATATTTTTCAAAGAGGATTTTTCAATTTTTTAAGTTTGAAAGCACCTAATCACATCTTTTTAACCTATGAATTGTGTTTTATCGACCCTAATCACAAGATTTGGGCAAAAAATGCCACCCACAAGATATAGGGTTCTGCCCTCATAATATTTTCGCCGTAATATCCTTTCGTCTAAGTTTTATATTAATTTCTGAAAGCACAGAATTTCTCGTAAAGAAAAACCAGGACAAAACGGTTAAAAAATCATCAATTAAATAGAGGCGATTAATTGAACCATGAAATTAACTATATTTTGTCTTGAAGTGCGATAATTAGCATATAAAGCGGCATTTTCAGCTTGTTTTGATTGGTTGTGGCTTTATTTTTTAAAATGATTATAAATGATATCTAATTATTTTAGAGTTTTAATTTGAATAATTAGTTAACATTTGGTACCTATTGGCAAAATAATTTCAAAATTGGCTTTTTGTGCACAAAACGACAGGGTCTGTATAATAACTAAAGTTGGACCAGAGAGCAAAATGGATTCTAAAGCTATAACCAGGATAGAATGGCAAAAGTCGAAGACAAGACTTTTCACTTATGACGTCACTGAATTCGAAGATAGCGGTCCTTTGGACGATAATGTCGTGTGGAGAGGGGAGGAGTGGCTCAGAGAGTATACAGCTTACCCGGATGGTAGCGGCATAGAACCGGCGAACTTAACTCTTCTGCATTTCCTTCTCGAGCAATATAACATACCGACTGATATTCTCCCCATTGAGTCCGTTAGGCATATGTCTCCAGAGAAACTAGAATCTTTACAGGAGCAAATTTCCGCCCTTGGAGGTCCGGATCGCTTTAAAGCCATAATATCAAAAATCGAACAGCATGGTTTCAAAATACAGGGGTACCTTGGTGCAGGTGGCTGGGGGATTGTATTTCACATGCTCCGCTCTACTGATCATGCCACGGTCGCACTTAAAATACTCAAGCCCCCATATAGCGAGGAGTGGCGCAAGCGTTTCCTTCGGGAGGTCGAAATCTTGAGCCTTCTTGCCAACGATCTCAGGTTAGGGGGGCTGCTTGGAGCCCCATTTGATGTGGACGGACTGATGTGCCTTCCAATTCGATTTATCAGCGGGCGACCTCTGTCAGAGCTCGCTCTCCCCATCAATACACGTGATGCCCTAGAGATCGTGTGCGATGTGCTGTCCGTCCTTGACACCTTTCACAAGAAAGGCGTCATCCATCGTGATCTTCATCTTGGTAACGTAATTCTGGGTTCCGATGGGGCACTTGTCGTTGTGGATTTTGGTGTTGCTCGTCAAGAACAGGTTACAGATTACACCTACACATTTAGACCCGTCGGGGCGATGTCACATTGCGCGCCGGAAAAATGGACGGATCCATCTACAGTAGGTGCACCTTCAGACGTCTTCTCTGTCGGTGTCATGTTGTATCGCCTTCTTACTTCTAAGTTCCCTTTCTGGGCTGAAAGCTACATTAGACTATATGAGCAAATCAGAAACGGCCGGTTCACTGATGTCAGCGAGGCCAATCCGAACGTTCCGCCTTTCATAAATATCGTGTTGAAGTCGTTGTTGGAACCAGACCGCCAACAAAGACCAGGGAAAGCCTCAGAGGCTCTCACTATGGTGGGTCATGCCAAAGCACTAGTCGACTTGGACGAAAGACAAAGAAGGAGACGGCATTCACCCCAACAATCTGCTCGACGCGGACGCACATAAGGTGGGGAAAGTGGGACGCTCGTAAAAAAGTAAATAATGAGGGAATAATATCTTGCACAAGGTGGCAGTGCACCATTGACAAAGGGCAGAAGTAAATAATAAAGGCCCAACAAAGGCAATACAGCCGATCGCTGCGCTCCGGCTGATTTTTTCGTTAGCATAAAATGAGGAAATAATGACATTCGAAACAGCAAAAATTATAGCTGCTTTTGGTGGTTTTGGACTCGGGATACTAAATTTGGGTATTTCAATTTACAAAGAATTTATAAAGAGACCCAAGTTAGAACTGGAAATTGTAATGTCCAATGTTTTTTACGTGAATGAAGGGGAATACAATTTTCAAATAAATATTTCATTAATTTCAAAAAATGGCCCCTGTTATTTAAAGGATATTTTTATAAAGCATCCTACAAACTGTATTGGCGGATACTCATCTTCAAATATTGTTAATTTCAATAAAGCTATCCAATATACATCAGCAGACCTTTTAGATAATTCTCAGGAAGAATTTAAAGATAATCTTTTAAAATTATTCAAAAATTCTATCTCCATGAGGGATTTAAAGATTGATGACAACTCCAGGAAATCGATGACTTTTGCTGATCGATTAATTACAAGACGTGAAATGGACGGCTATGAAGATTTCCCTCTGAAAAATTGGATCATTGTTATTGATTACGGGGATAAAACAATAACCAAATCTTTAACTTGGAATATTCATTCTAAAAGTAAAAAAGAAGGTTGCTGGGATAATCATCTATGAAATTATAAAATGCTAATCGGGTAGCCGGGGGTTATTAACCCCCAGCCCCCACACCACCCGGCATTCGGGTCCGCACCGGGCGGTTCGCGAAGATACCGGGCCATAGCCGGGTAATGACCTAAAACAGTTCTTTGAAAAACTGACGGCAACTGCTTTTGATCATCAGAAGCACCTTGTCCCATGACGCGCCTGTTTAGTTGCTCCCCCGTTCGGGTTCATCGCATTTCAGAGCTCATGGGGTATGCCACTGTTCTTCGCGTTTGGCCCTTCAGTGGGGTGAGACCTCCGCCGCCTCCGCATATGCGGGTCGCAGCTCGTTTCCGCTTGTCATTCCGCCAATAACAATGTCCGCACCTACTATGGCCTCTGCTGACTTCTGCCTGATCACCCTGCATGTTGCCATGCAAAGCGCTGTCTTTCGACCGCATGTCAGGCAGATCTCCCCGGATAAGAACGTGAATTTCACTACACAACCGCAGCATTTACCCTATCTCCTGAATCCCGGGCTTCGTCATGTTGTGCTGACTTACCCGGAGACTGGGCCTTTTATGCTATTTCTGATCGTCGGTTCATAGTTTTGCGCTCGGGCTTCCTTCAGACCTTTCCTCGCCGAAACGCCCTTGCCGTCGGCTAATGTTTGTGTCAATGTCTTTCGACATTGACAGGATTCACACATAGGGGACTTACACCCCATTAATTCACGCCCATGCCGGGCGTACACAATGCTTTTTCAGCGGAGCGCAAAAAACAGCGCCCGCTGAAAAGCGGCGTTATATTTGGGAATAAAATGGGAGAATACCTGTTTATAGCTATCGTTTCAGTTTTTTTAATTGAGGCTATAGGATTTGGAACTTGGTATTAAGGAGAAATAATGACTGGAACTCTTGACTCAGAGGAAAAAAGAAAACTACATTCCGAAATTAATCAGTTAGTAAATCAAAGATTTGTGTTAAATGGCGCCGCGATCACTCTTTTTGGCGTTATCACAGCTTGGGCCATCCCCAAAAATCAGTCACTACCAGACCCGAATGCTGCAAAACTGGCCTTTACCGCATCTATATTATTAATAATATTGTTATTTGCCCTTTACCTTGTTAGTCACCTTGCGAGACTTACCACACGAACACTCACAACTTATTTGATTGTACGTGGCGAATCACAATGGGAGTGTGATTGGAAAAATTATCGTGATAAAAAGAGCTACATTGCATACACAAAAAGTCAAACGTTACTTTTCTTAGTGCTTGGCTTTTTATCCACAATTGCACCATTAATTTTCCTATCCATATTTAAAATCACTCTCAATCCAAAAGAAGCGCTTTATGCTTTAGTGCTTTTTGAGCTTTTGTACACAGTTTTTGTTGCAGGGATGGGGTTCGGCAACTGGTTTTATCCGGAGCAAGATATTGAAAACCGATGGAATGAAGTGTTGAATAATAATCGGTGACACATGATACTCATTCAAACAACTTTTAGGACTTTGATATGGATTTATTCAATAAGATTACTATCTCCAATTTAATTTGGTATATCGTTCCTGGACTGGGAATGATTTTTTTTGTTTTATTTCCAATATTAGCCTTAAACCCTCACATTGTGAAATTATTTTATGAGCAAATTGGTGAAATTGGCTTATTAATTTTAGGAACCATTCTTGGGTTTCTATTTGAAGGTTTGCGCTTATATAGGTTCAGGCCAGGTTATTCGACAATAAAAAAGGGATTCTTTGATGAACTTACGAAAACTATTGGAACTGATTTGAATCCTTACTTTGTCCAATCGCATGTGGATGATTTTGCTAGAACAAAAAATTATGTGGGTCTAAGCTTGCATCATGCAATTTGGATAATGTTAGGTCAATTTACCATATTGTTTTTATTCGAGGCCCTTTTTTGGGGAATAATGGCCATATATAATTATTATTATATCACTCAATACTATTCTCTATTCGGTTTGAATATATCAAGAATAGAATACATAACATATTGCGGAGCATTCTCGGTCACTTTTTTATCAATTGGTTTGCGGTTAATGGTGACCTCAACTCAAGATCAGAAAAATACAAATAATATGTTTTTAAATTTTGCAAAACAGTATCGACATGACCTTCAAAAATTACTTAATATGGAGGTAGATTGATAAAATGTTTGTAGGTTATGAATAAATTATATTAACCAGATTATCATAGACTAAATATTATGCCGGAAATTAAACAACATTTTTTTTATTTTGAAGGTAAAACAGCCGATTTTTTCCCATCAGTAGGATTAAAACTATCGGGAAATTGCAGATTCAAATGCCCCTTTTGTTGTGAGCCAAATCGAACTCAACAAGTATATCCCTTGAATAATTTTATTTCCATAGCAAACATTCTTAAAAAATTGGGCACAAGACGATTATGTTTTACGGGGGGCGACCCGCTATCACATAAAGATATAGGGGCCTTGCTGCAGTACACCAAGTCTTTAGATTTTTTTAATTTGTTATTAACAACAGATGCCAAGGCTCTAAAAGAAAAGCAAAGAGAGGTGATACCATTTGTTAGTGCCGTGCGTTTTAGTGTTCATGCAATTGGTTCAGAACATGATAATATAGTTGGCTGTCGTGGCTCTTTTAGAGCTACAGAAAAAATGATTGATGTCTTGCACGCAGAAAAGATTCCCTGCTACGTCACAACAGTTATAACTACAAAAAATATTATGTTCGTTAAAAATATTTTAGAATGGTGCGTTAAAAATGGAATTCAATCATATTTTATATTCGGTCTCATGCGAAGCGGTTTAGGCAATGACTTTATAAGAAAGTATGGGCAAGTTTCAGAACAAGAAATTTCAAATATTATTTCTATACTAAGAAATAAATATTCTCCTGAAGATATCGAAATTATATATTATGACTACTATAAACAGGCTGATTGTGTATTGGTATATGGTGATGGAAAAATTATAATTGATCCATATCCAAAGCCGCCTACTTTTCAACTAGAAATTGGAAATATTTTCTCAGATACTCGAGAAGACATTTTGAAGTTTTTTTCACACGATCCAAAGAATTACGATGGTTATGTTAATCACTTTTTGAAGCACAAGAAATAAGAGCTTTTTTGTATACACCTATAATACCGAATTATTTATTAAGGTTTCTTTGGGCTTAAAATTATTAAATATTCCATAACATTTTTTTGGGCGGTTCCGCCATGTGATTTATGAACAAATTTCGCAGAATATGAGATAACTTCACAGCCTGTTTTCTGATAGACGCGTTCAACCACCTCACATATATCGGCTTGACCATTATCAGAGTAGCTCCAAGCGCAATGCCAACCTCTATTCAATATCTTTATAATAATATCTATTATTGTAGCTGTGGGCCTGCTGTTAGTTTTTGTGAAGAATTCAGATCGGAACCTATCGTTAGGTTTTGGAGTCAGGCCTATACCACTACAAGAAGGATATCTATATTCCACGAGAGTCTCTAAAACGTGATAAAAACGGCTATATTCTTCTCTTTTGTAAGGAGCATCAAGGTAAACTATAACTGGCACATTATATATCAGCGTATCTAAAGTACATAATGCACTTTCCCAAGGGCCAGGAATCGTTTCAATTTGATTTTTTGTAGAATGGCTTATTTCTGATAGATTGAGTAACCTGGCTGTAAATTCATGAGTTATTGATTGTGACCTTTTATATAAAATATCAGATATATTGTTTTCGTTTAGAGCTAAATAATTTCTTATTGGAGGTTGAGCAAAATGCCCACCATAAGTTGTCCCCAAGAAGCTTGTAGTAGTAATCAAAGCTCCTAAAGCCCACATTCTCTCTTTCTTTTCTTTTATTATGTCAATTGCATAACGCAAACTATCAATTTCCAAACATTGTCTGAGCCCAAAAAATACATTGGCAAAATATGTTGTAAATAGACAATAAGGGTAAATTGAATTGTCTTTCCTTCTAATTTGAACCTCTGAGGTTGGGGACCAATCTTTTGTATTACTTGGTTTGCACAAAACTGGGAACTCGCGGACAAATCTTTTATAATCTTCAAGCAAAGAATCGTCTATCTCTCTACAAAAAACATCCTCTTCGTTTTCAATTTCATCGGCTAATAATGATTGTAACTCGATAAAATGTTTTTTTGCAATTGGCAAAATTCGCGATAGAAGATCTTTTGCTCCATTCCGGCTAAAACCTCCGCCATGAACTACTGACAATATTCTGCAAAACTCTTGAGCATCGGACGAGTACGTTTTCCATATTTTATTAGTGGCACCCGAGACAATTCCAGAACCACACATTAAATCGACTACTACTCCAGACTCTGGGAGCACGGAAGCGATAGCTTCAACAATAAAACCACATAATGCTCTTTTTGATCCCATGTAGTAGGCTGACCGGGCAAATTTGTTGATTTCGGTATTATCGATTATTTTTGCGCGATTTAACTGCGCTTTCACATACTCAATCACTTTGGGGTTAAGAGTGGCGATTGAAGCTTCTGATAAGTATTTACATTTATTTTTATTTATAAGATTATTTTCAGTCGATATCAGTTTATTATGTGATGATATTAAATTTTTTGTTGCTGAATAAAATAATGGATCTGTTATAGAATCTTTATTCAATAAATCTATTATCGTATGAGGGTTTATTCGGATAGTATCTTGTTCAAACAATTTCTGAGATCTAGGTTTTTCATCATTTTTATCACCACACAAAATGATTGAGTCTATCAAGGCTCTTACATCTTTCTTTAATACGAATGAGTGCTTCTCAAACTGATAGGTGGGAAGAATACCTACCTCTAATATATATTTTAGCTTTTCAGGATCGATGTCCTTTCCTAATTCATTTTGGAGGAAGTCTCTAATGCATTTCTCATTAATAAAAAGGTCCATTTTAGGAGAATTGGCTGATTTGTTCGGCAAATCAATATCGTCTTTATAAGTATGAACATGAAAAGAAATATTTGTTTTTGTCAATTTATCTTCCATCTATATCACAACTTATTCAATTCTTCTTTATATCTTCGTGCGTGAATAACAGTTTTCAACGCCTCAATAGCGCCATCAAGTACACCCCTTCTAGCTACGTAATCACTACATTTTTTTGCTTCTTCTGAGGCCGTTTCAACAGAGACACCAATTCCTGACCATGATAGCATTTCAGCATCGTTGTCATTATCCCCAATTCCAAGAATTTGCTCTCGTGTAAGTCCAAGGATATTGGCAACAATTTTCAAAGCCTCACCTTTATTGCAATTTATAGGTTTTACTTCAATATAAGTACTGCCATGCGTAAATGAGATATCAGCTATCCCCTTCAAGCTCTTACTTATATCAGCCATTACCTGCGTATTGCCCAAGGTGTGAATTACAACTGCAGATGGGCTTATTGATTTATCAATTTCAGACCATTCCAGCCATTTAACAGGCATGAAATTATATTCCTTATAAGGTTTATCAACAGATGACCACCCGATAGCGTGCTCTTCAAAATCATCTTCTCCAAACCATTTACAGCAGTATGCGATAACTTTCACTCGAAATTTTGAAGAAATTTGAACTACCCGAATCATCGACTCATTTGATATTTTTTCTTGATGAATAGGCTTATACTTTTTTAAGATTTGACAATCTTTACCATATTTGTACTTTTTTTTAATTATGACACTCCCGTTGTATAATATTATCGGAGTTCCATTTTTAATCGGGAGCTTCGCAATCAAATGCTCTGCTCCTGACAGTGTGCGGCCTGTCGCTATGATTATCTTAATGTTAGAATTTTTAAATTTATTGGCGAAACTTAATATTTTTTCTGGAAGTTCAGATTCATTAGATTCTAGTAACGTCCCATCAAGATCTACGGCAATAAGCCTAATCTTCGAGAAGGGTCTATACAATTCTAAATTATCTATTGAACTAGGTAATAAATTAGCCATTTTTAACTATATATAGATGGTGCCTTGTTTTAATTGGAGATATTTTGGTTCTATATCCCTTACAATCAATGATAAAATCATTAATTTTTCCAAATGGAGAAAGGATTTCTTCAATATTTTTTGAAGGAATGATACCATTATCAGCATAATGAAAAACCAACAATTTAAACTTTGCGTTATTTAGAACATCCAATAAAGCTTGCTTTGATTCTATCTTGTTATTAAATTTTGATTTAGTGTTAATTTTAATTGGGATGCCTGATTGACCATGCACTACAGGAGTCCCTTCTAAGGCTATTGTCTCAGGCAAATGATAATAGTGACCATATGAACGTTGATTGTAGGGGGGATCAAGATACAGAATATCAAAATCGCGTCTTTTAACAAGTTCTTCTGCGGTTTCATTAAAACAATGGCCTTTTCCGTTTAAAGAAGCAGGCATTATAAATTGGAAACGGAATTGGTTCAAAGCCTTTCGGTGCCATTTTTTTAAAAATGCATAATAAGTGCCTGCTGTATTCGCGACTTTATCTAGACTGTTTATAAGAGAGGCGAGCATTACAGCTTTTTCTTCCCCATTAATCCAGCCTTTTGCCGACCAAAATGCAATTGCCCTTCTACATGATTGAATCTTTTTTGCGTTATAATTTGTAAAATACTGTCTATTTTCAGAATATTCCCTTACAAACCAACCATTCTTTGGAGGTAGCGAGTTCATAAAGGTTTCCAAATCTGTTAGGTTATTAAGGTTCAGTTTGTTAATAATTTTCTTAAAAGATAGTGGCTTTTCATATTTTAGTCGTGCTTTTTGGAATAGAAAAGGAAATTTCAAAATATCTCCACTCCAAACATCATAACCCATCGATTTAAAATGTGATGCAACTGAGCCTAAGCCCCCAAAAGGATCGCAAAAGGAACCTATTGGTATTTGCCTTGAAACCAATTCATATATATTATTTATTGTAGATATTTTAGAACCTATATATCTCATTTAATTATCAATATTATTATTATATTTAATGTTCTAAACGATGAAACAATATGCATCACATACACAAAACAACGATATTTTGGAATATTAAATCAATACAAAATTATGCAGAACCTTTGCTAATAAGTAAATGGAATTTTAGGTTACGCAATGAAAGACATTCCCTATAGAATATGAGTACCTCAAATTTTTTCTTAAGCCAATCACAATTCATTCATTCATATTTACATGATAATTATAGCAGGGGTTTTTTATCGGCAAATTAATAAAATGGAACAATTATTTTTTATGAAGGATTACACATTGATTTGGTGTTGATAACATTATTTATTATTAACATATTGATCAATTAATTAAAAGCCTCAGCTTACTCGAATAGTTATCATATGAATTAAGAATTTATTCCTATTCTTTTTCATAATAAATATTATTTGTTTATTATGAAATAAATTTAACCCCCCCCACCTGCTGGTAATTCACAGTCATTAAAAAGAGTATGGGGTTTTGTGAAGCCCAATCATCAACCACTTTTCCAAATAATGAATGCATATTTGAAACATCAAGCATATCAAAATTCTCAGAACAAATTTCTTTTTCTCCCATTATTTTTTCACCTTCTGATTTTTGATATTTTCAGCGCAGCTAAGCCTGACTCCGTCTATTTAGCCTTCAGAATATTCAAGTGTGTACTGGTAGGCCCTTAAACCACGTTGTTTTTTACATCGGTAAAACCTTTAAAATAAAAACTTTGTTCAGGTTAGGCTTTGCCATTGGAAGGGGTTTTAAAAATTTCCTCAACAACCCCTTCAAAAGATGAAACCGTGTCCGCCAACCCTATTTGAACTGCCTCTCCACCGCTAAAAAGGCCAGCCATGGTGTCATTAACCATTTTTTGATCAAGTTTCCGGTTTCTGGCCACTGCCTCCACAAGAATCTGATAGGCGTAATCAACCTGTTTCTGAATAGCCTCCCTGCCCCGATCCGATAAGGGGGCATCCGATGACCTTTCATTTACTTTTTCACCGGCATATACAGTGGTATATTTTACTCCAAATTTTTCATTGTAGCTGGATAGATCCTCATGAACCGCAATAATTCCGATAGACCCAACTATCGCAGTCCTGGAAAGAAATATTTTATCCGTTGCCGAGGCAATCAGATACCCTGCTGAAAGGGCCTTTTCGTTTGCCATGGCATAGATAGGTTTAATTTCCCTGGAGTTGTATATTTCATCTGCAAAATCGAAAACACCGGCAATGTCTCCCCCTGGTGTGTCCAGGTCAAATAGGATGGCCTTGACATCCGGGTTTTTTATAGCCGAACGAAAATCTTTCCGAAGATCCATGTAAGAGGTGCGCCAACTCCATCCGGATCTCTTATAAACCATCCCACCGTTTACAGAAATCACGGCAAGGCCGTCAGAAACCTCCAGGCAGCTTGTAGAGTCTTCAAACATGGACACGGAGGTTTCGGTATTTTGATTGTTTAATGCGACAAGGATTTCTCTTGCAGCCTCGATAGAAACCGCCAAAGGTTTTTGGATCAGGTGAAAGGGAGAAAAATGGTTTTCATTCATTTTAAACATCAGCGTTTCCTTTTATGGATTCTTTATGAAATCCCGGTCCGGCAAGGTGAACATGGAAGGTTTGGGGAGACACCTTGCCGGTCCATGGCCCCCGGGATTGCCATTTAACATGGAGCTTTCTCCCCAAAGCAATTACCCGGTCATCACACAGGGGTCAGTTCTGCATGAAGAACATTGGGCTTTACCCGTATCTTCGATTGCAAGGCAATTCGAGAACGTGTTCAGCCCGGCCTTTTCCAGAATCCTTTGGATCTCGGTTTCCGGGTCATAATTTTCAAGGGATTTTTCAAGACCGGCTTTTTCCTTTGACAGTCTGTTCAATTTCATTTTCATCGAAGTCCCATCTGTAGTTGATTTTCTTTCCTTTTCAACCTGCCGTTTAAAATATTCGTAATCCTGGCCCAATAGCGTTGACCGGTTTATGTTCAACTCAGGGCCTGTTTTCATAAGCCCTGTGCTGGGTGTGTAAGAGTATCTTTCGCCTTCAATTTGTTCAAAATAAACCTGACATTTAGCCGCCATAGAGAGGAATTCGTTTAGGCTTTCTTGCTTAATTCGTGACAGATTGGTGCATTCTTGTTTGATCTCATCAGCCCGCCTTTTAAAAGTAACAGGGATAGAATCGGCCAATTTGCCTTTTAGCTTTTTCAAATAAAGAGAGCAGGCGTCAATTTTCGACTTGGTATCGGCAAACACCCTCTTTTCCTGTTCAAGCAGTTCTCCGACCTCCTGGTTCATAAAGGCTTTTAATTGCAAATCAGTGACACGCTCATTTGCAGCGTTGTATTGCGCTCTTAAATCATTTTGAAATTGAACGACCTCAACAAAATTTTGGGCCAATTCTTCCAAGCTTGCGTTTTCTTTCGACAGTTTTGAAAACATTGGGATATCCTTTCTTGGTTTAAAGAGAATCAGGTATTCTTACATAGTACTTTGATGCGTTTTATCTTCCCGGAAGCCTTTGGCCCTGGCTTGTGCGTTTTCAATTAAATGATTGCCCTGGCCGCTTGCCGGAAAGCCTGATTCTGACTTTTCAATTAATGTATCATTTCTTTTTTTTGCATCAGCAATCAAGGGATTGCCGGTTGATGAAATGATTCCCCGATTTTCTGGCTTGTTTGATTGTATGGTGCTTAGCATGGCTCTTTCCTTTCTTTGGGTTTGGTATGGTTTTTAAAATCGACCTTAATCACTTTGTTCCCTATGGGTCGCTTGGTAAAGGCTTCCACGTGTCTGTCTATTTCCTGGACCGTATGAAACATGGGTTTGGACTGCTCAAACAGCGTCATCATGGCTTGGACCCCAAACGGACTTTTAAAGGAGTACTTGTCATTCAGATCCAGGCTCTTTTTAACGATGTCGGTAATGTCGTTGGCCAGGTGTTTTAATTTCTTAATTTCCTCTAAATTTTCGCGTCTCATCATAAGAATGTTTTTCGTCCGTTCCCCGCAAAACCAATCCAAGGAGAGGAATGGTCCTGTGGTCTTTTGGTTAAAGGTTCCGACCGTTTTTTAAATGGTCACCGTTTAGGTGACAATCCGGTGACTATCCAGGTGAGGGTCGACC
Organism: Desulfobacteraceae bacterium; assembly: GCA_013791935.1. Lineage (GTDB taxonomy): Bacteria > Desulfobacterota > Desulfobacteria > Desulfobacterales > UBA5616 > VMSV01. Next base: position 13,480 of record VMSV01000196.1, read on the forward strand.
ATCAGCAAACCCGTTTCGGTTCTATCTTTGGTGACTATGGTGACTATTTTTCTAGCAAATATTAAATATTAAAAAATAAAATATTAATAATAATAAAGTTATGTAAAAAAGCGTGTAAAAGTCACCTAAGGTCACCAAAGGTCACCGGAATCAGATTTCAAGTTTAAGCCCAATTCCATAATATCGATAAACACCCGAGACCCTTCTTTTCTCAAAGCGCTTGGTCATCATGGACCCAAAGGCCTTCATTTTTGGCACCCGTTTTGAAATGTTCAGTTCAAACCATTCCTCGAAGGCCTCGTATAATTCTTTTGCCCCGGCGGTCGCATCCGGGTTGATGATGCAGCAGTCATCCAGAAAATCAGCCAGCATGTCAGAATCCCTTTTGAATTCTGCGGTTGCTTCCACAACTTTAAGAGGCGGGCAAAGGCCTTGCTTTTGATACAGATGGCACCCCCGGATCAGCCAAGCCAGTATTTCGGGTGCCTCATCCTTCATTTTCTCAAACAAATGCTTATCAGCCCGCCGCTCATTGTCTGCCTGGGGCTCACGATTGACAAAGGACACCTCAAAACGCACTCTTAAGCACCTCTCCCAAAAAGCGAAGTCGTCCGCCGGTGCATTCGGGATATGGTTTGTGGATAGGATAAGGGTGTGGGTCGGTTCAAATTTGGTGAACATCTTATCGTGGGGAAGGCGTGCGATCACGGTATCGTCACTTGACAACCACTTGACCCTGGCCGGTGAAATCTTTTGATGAGGGTCCGTTTCCGACGCAATGGCAAGGTTAACCCGGTAAAGCATCATCAGATCCGGTGAAGGCCCGGAGGAATTTTTAAACCGTCCCTGGTCGAGAAGCATCTCGCTTGGAATGACGGTTGCCATTGGACCCAGGATGAACAGCAATATTTTGATCAGAAGGCTTTTGCCGTTTCTGCCCTGGCCTTCAAAAATGATAAATATGTGATCCTTGTTTTTTCGAAGAAGGGTCATGCCAAGCAGCCGCTGGAGGAACAAAACCATTTCCGGATCACCGTTCATGGTTTCATACAGAAACTTGAGGAATCTCTTTGGGGTACCATACCAATCAGCCAATGGATGAGGGATGCATTGGGATTTCAGATCTTCCGGGAGACCTGGCCGGACAAGGCTTGAAACAAGGTTGTAAATATTTTTCTCGCAATGGGAAAAGCAAATTTCATTGGGCTCCGTGTCGAACTCTTCATTTAAAACGCCAAGGCCATTATAAGTGGTATGGGCGAAAAACACACACTCGTTCCGGCCTTTGTTTGTCCGGAGCCATCTCGCCAGTTTCAGGCACCCCTTCATGGTTTTTTTCAGCCTGAATATTTTCGGGCTTTCCGGATCAAGTTCTTTGATCTCCTTGTCAATGTCAAAGGCCTCTTCCAAGAGCCATTCCACGATGCCCTCAATAGCTGCCAGATACTGCCCTTTTTGATCAATTTGCCAGTTCGGCCCTTTGTCGTAGAACTCCCATTGACTGGTGGTTTTGTTGTGCAAAAAACATTTTCTATATCTGAACTTATAGAGTTCTGAGACGCCAACAGCCCCGGTATCGTAGTACCCGGTATCCCGGATTAAGGCCTTTGCGCTTTCCCTTGATGGCTGGATACTTGTGGACCCAGATCCACCGTCATCCAGATCCGGTCCGGATTCTTCGGAAACCCTTAGCTTGACCACATCGGCGATCTGCCTATCGGTTTGCTGTAGAATAAAAGAATCAAGGCATGATACCGGGAAGCCCGGATCTTCGTCCGCCTCACCGTGTCCTGAGACCCTATATTCAATATTATCATCAGGCATATGCAGGAGAGCCTTTTACCGGTTTACGAGGAGTTGTTCGGCTATCTTTTCCCGCCAGCGTCTCACGGTGGATGCATTGGCTTTGATCGCTTTGGCGATTTCTACATCCTTCCACCCGAGTTTAAAAAGAAGGCAGCACAAAAAAATGGCGGAAAAAGGGACCTTGTTATGTGAAAAAATAGTGTCGGTGATGGCAAAAAACTTTTCCTTGCAGACCATGCAGAAGCATTGCTGGTTTGACCAGAACCTTTCCGGCAGCTGGCCATATTCAGCGCCACAATGTGGGCAGGCCGGAGACTTATGGATCTTCCTGATAAAATAATCCTCGCACCGCTCTTCATTGAAAAGATTTGGCGAAATGTCATTGAATACATCATTTATGAAGTCTATTCCCATGAACATCAAATTCCTTTCATTGATTGTGATTTAACTCCCAGTTCATTTTCCATTCCATTTCTAAATTTCAAATGTAACCGAAACCCGCGCCTCTGTGACCCGTATAGAAAAAAAGTTCCGGGAAGGACCCGCAGGCCTCGGGCATTGCCTGAGCCCGTTTGACCTTTGGCCTGTTTGGTTTTGGTGGGTGGTCCGGAGGGAGATAAAACCGGCTTTTTTTGACCAGAAAATCGATAAATAAGAAATAAATATAGTCTGTAAAAAGTATAAAATAAAAAGATGGATAGAGATAATTTTAAATGAGTAGAGAGAGTGTTTCATTTTTCGATTCCGCTTCGGACCAATATATTCCGCAAATTGCCTAAATTTATCCGGATAGAAAGAAGGGTGGAATTATATTATTTGTGATTATTCAACATTTGGTTCTTGAATTTAACCATCCAACAAGATGGGTTCTCAAGACCGCTGGGGATCGCCCCACATGAAAAATCTTAGAGGCGATCGCTTCATCACGGGTTTTGCCAGTAACCATATTTCGAAAGCCACCACGTGAATAAGGAAACCCAGGCAGTCTATCTTTATCAGCTTCTTTAAGTAAAATAGGATTAGGCCAACCATTTTCCTCTGCGATACCTTCCCAAAGTTTATTGTCTTCCATTTTTAATACCCTTTCTTAAAAAAAAATTATATTTAACTGTACGATCTGACGCAAAAATACATTGTGCATCAATAATTGCAATACGTGCAAATGGCTTATTTTTGCAAACCCAAGAGTTGCAAATTAATAGGTTTGCAATCCAAAGGATTGCAAATTTGGATAGTTGGTTCTTATGCAGAAAAATAAGGGGCGGATTAAATCAATTCACTTTAGGTGACAAAAGAATGATCATTTGAAGACTAAAGCAAACCTTCTTCTTGAAGGTCTCTTCTTATAGTTGCGGTGGTTACTATCATTTCACTAACCATTTTTTTTAAGCTATTTATTTCTTCTGTTGTAGCGGCACTCTGAAGCAATTTCATTAATGCATCAATTTCTTTCTTTTTAATCCCAGGTTTCAACAAAGCCGACTCAACTATCCTATATTTCAAAACTGCACCAATAAGTCGATCTCTAACCATTGCAGATTTATTTAAACGCACATCCTCGAACTGTTTCTCATGAAATGCGCTTGCCACTAATGTCTTTCTTTCACGTTTACGAGTCGAAATTATTTTTATGCCTTTTTTACTTTTGTCGGAATTCGGACCTTTTATCGAGCCCGAAAGTATGGTTTCGCTTAAGGCTTTATGAATAATTCTTTCTGTTGGTAAACTCAGTAGGAATAACGAGGTAAAGTTTATTTTGTCCAAATTACTTTCAAGCCATACATAGAAAAATATTAAGACTTCCAAATGAACAAAAAACAGATCTTCGTCATCAGGTGGGAAGTAATATGGGCTAAGCATATCTTCAAAAAAATCTGTTATCAAATAATAATCAGGTTCGTGAAAAAAATCATACTTAAAATTGCTTACTTTAATAAGGCTTTGGTCTTTTTCGGGAAATCTAGGTCTTATGCCAAAATCCTTTTTCCCCCTAAGCTCTTTATATAACTTATCAAGTGTCTCGTGATAATATTTATTTTCACTTTTAGACGCAACAAGAGCCTTACGGGATATATGGTACCGAAAGGCCAACTTTCTGAGGAAAAAAGATTGTTGAGAAATTACTTGAAAAATTAATATGTTATCTATTCGATTCTCCGACGCTATCAATTGACTGATAAAGTATTTGTCTAATTTATCATTTTCTGTTTTCTCATTCATGCCTTCTGCAATTCCTTCTTAGATGACCCGGCAATGCTTGCAAGGGTAGTAAACTCTTCGATTCATCAACCTATGCCGGGTCAGATAATCATGCCTTTTCAGTCCTTTTCAAATCATAAAATTCCGAAATCTTTTGTTGACTTTTTTCCAGCCGTTTAACAGCAGCTTTAAAGGTGTCCGGCTGCAAATGCGCATAACGCCGGACCATCGCAAAAGAACTATGACCCATCAATCCTTGCAATATATATAGATCGGTGCCAGCCGCCGCATGCCAACTTGCAAACGAATGCCGGCAACTGTAAAAAACCAGTTTATGCCTTCTGTCAGTGATTCCGTCATTAAAACCTTTTTGATCAACCACCTCCTGGAACAGACGCGGTGTTTCAAGATATGGCCTTTTCCCGGATCTCATGAAAATCAATGTATCTGGCTTGGCGTCTTGGGACTTTGAATGACGATCGACCAGAACTTGCTTTAAATCATCGGTCATGAATGCATGTCTGTTTTTGGAGTTCTTGGTATCCAGAATTTGAATTTGTTCGTTTCCAAAATCTATTACTCCCCAGGTCAATTTTAAAATTTCACTGGATCTCAGACCGCACCGGAAAGCCAACAAAACCATTGTATATGTGTCCAGGTCTTTGGTTTTTAATTCAGATAGGAGATTGTCGGCTTCATCCCGAGAAAAAAAGCTTAACCGACTGTTATCCGCTTCCGGAGGCTTAACCTGGGAAACAGGATTCTTCCCATAAAAAATGTCATTGCGAATCGCATAATTAAAAACCTGCCGTGCAACAGCAAGAGCATATTTAATGGTACGGGGAGTAAGATGCAAGTCACCCATGTTTTTTTTGATCATTTCAAAATGAAAAGGTGCTATTTTCCCGATCGGAAGGTTTCCGATCACGGGCGCTAAATATCTCTCAAAGAGTGGGACCTCGCGTTTCCATCCTTTTCGGGTTCTTTTGGTGGCTTTGTTAATTTCTAAATATTTACCCCACACATCGGAAAATTTAATGTTTTTTCGCTCTATTTCTTCGTCAGCCTTTTTTTGGGCCTTCTCATCTTTATTTTGCTTAAGTCTTTTAGCCTTTAAAGTAGTCGGTCCTGTACCATGGGTTTTGTTCTCTTTGAGCTCGTGAACTTTGCTTATGGCTTTTTCAAGGGTCATACCATCAAAGAGCCAGCCAAATCCTTCCTCAAGCCTCGTCTCACCAACAGTGTGGCGATATTGGTAAAATACATCGCGCTGGGTTTTTATCCCCTTTTTTCGGGTTCTGGTAGGGTGGTAGCGGAACCTTAATCCCTTAACTGATGTTTGGTGCCATGTGAACATTTATTCCCCCGGTATTTTGCCAATTTTAAATGGTGGCTAAGCATGGGTGGTGGTTAAATTAATAATCATTTAATAATAAATAGTTACGTTTAATCAACTCTCTTTTTATACTTGATCTAAGGCTTTCTTTTCAGGGAAATCCTCCGGGTTAAAAAACGGTGGCGAAGTGGTGGTTTCTCCATAAAGCCTTGCTCTGTAAGGCCTTACGGGAAGCGCCTTGGGCGATTTTTAAAAAAATAATTCATTTTGATTTTGATAAATTCCTCCGTAAATTTCGCCACCAAAAAACCACCATTTAATTATGATTTTGGATGATTTTAGATTTTGAAGGATGAAGCACACATTAGATGTATATAAATGATATGTCAACAAAAAATGACAGAATGTTGAAATACGTGATGGTCAATTTTGAGGACTCAAAATCCTCCGGGGGCAACCCCATGGGAGTTCGATTCTCCCCCTCGGCACCATTATAAAATCAAGGGGTTAGCCTTTTTGGGTTAACCCCTTTTTTGTGCCGAAATCGCGGATTGTGCCCGAAATTGTGTCCATGAGTGATTTTAGGTAGGCCTCCTGGCGCTGTTCGGCAAGTATTAGATCCGCATCATTGACGATATTGTATCGGTCAAATACGGCACGCGTTTTATGGCCTGAAATCATCATTGCCACTCTTTCGGGGATGCCGGACCGGATCATGTTCCGGACCGCGGTTCTGCGGAAATCATGCTCTCAATATTGTAATAAGAAAGCGGTCAAATCATCGAGGTCTCCAGCCTCGCCCAAAAGGCGGGAGGGAAATTTCATGTTTCGTCTAAAATAAGAAAAAAAGTTGCAATGTGGCTTATTATGATTTAATTTAGACTCAAAGGTGACAATTTGGCACCAAAAAAACCGCTATTAGATTGGAAAGGCAAAAATATGTTGGCCAATAATAAAAAAATAGAACGCATCACTGCAAGGGTGTCTGAGGATATCAGAAACAGACTTGCTGAAGCGGCAGCCTTTTCCGGGGCCACATTGAATCAGTTTTTGGTTCAGGCAGGCGTGGAGAAGGCAGAGTCCATTATCGAAAAAGAACGTATCGTCAACCTGTCATACAAGGATGCCGAAGTCTTTTTCAGTGCCATTGAAAGTCCGCCAAGGCCAAATTCAAAATTAAAGAAAGCCGCAAAAAAATTCAAGGCTTCCGGACTGAATGAATAATTATAAAATAGAGCCTTTAAGCAAACATCATAATCGGAAAGATTTTGACTGCGGTGAAGAAGCGTTAAATCAATATCTACTGGCGGTGGCTTCTCAACACGCGAAAAAGAGCGTTTCAAGAACCTTTGTTCTAATTGAAGTTGATCGTCCTGAAAAGATTTTAGGATTTGTTACATTAACAGCTTGTGAAATCAGGGCAGAATTCCTGCCTGATCCATATCCCAAAAAATTCCCTTCGAAAGTGTCAGGGGCTAAAATCGGAAGATTAGCCATTGATAAAGCCCACCAACAAAAAGGTTTCGGAAGTCAACTTATGGTTTTTGCCATGAGCCAGGCCCTTATTGTCCATGGAAGCATTGGACTGGTTGGTATGATGGTTGATGCCAAAAACGATGAAGCAAAAGCGTATTACAGGCATTACGGATTTATACCACTTCCGGATAATTCATTGACGTTGTTCCTTCCAATCAAAACCATCCAGGAAGCGGTTGAAGATTAATAAGGATCTCGATGTTTCCCCCTTTGCCGTGCACTTCAAACCTATCTTTCAGTTGACCGAAGTAAGGACCTTTAAAAAGGCCCTTTAGCTGCCCCTGCCCGATGTGATTAGCTTCGGAAATGTTAAGCACCTTTTTCAGGTCCTGTTTCAGAACAGGCCCGAGTGCACCCTATATGCACCCCCAATAAAAAAAAGGTGTCGAAATGTATCGTAACCCATTGAAAATATGGTGCAGAGGGACAGAATTGAACTGCCGACACGGGGGTTTTCAGTAGGCAATTAGCTGATTGATTCAGATCTTTACAATAGATTATGGCAAGATATCTGAAATTTGATGAAAGTGCGGCTTTCAAAGTGTAATCACAAGATAATCGCCTTGTCCCAGTTTCTAAATTATGTTTCCAGATAGCTTTTCTTAAACCCATCTTTTGAAGCCCAAAAAGATATGGCTAAGAGGTTTTTAAGCCAATAATTAAAGCCTTTTGTAAATTAATTCAGAATATTGATTTGGTCCGACAAGGTTTCATTACGGGTCAATTTATGTGCGAGAATGGTTGCGTATTGACACTTGAGGATATTTGGTATACTTTATCCGGCATACCGTATACCATAAATTAGGAGTAACCATGAGCAAGGTAACCGCTAAATTCCAAATCACCATCCCATCTGAGGTGCGAACGGAAATGAACATCATGCCGGGTGTGGAGATGGGGTTTAAAAAAGAGAAAAATCGCTATTATCTGACCAAGAACCCAAGAGTTAACCCCATTGAAAAATGGCGTGGGGCAATTAAAGGCAAGATGCGTTCAGATGAAATGATGAAAAACATGAGGGGGTATGGCATTGAAAGTATCGATTGATACATGTATATTACTGGATCTTCTTTTCGACGACAATATTGAAAGTATTAACAAGATTCAGAAATGCCATGAAGATCACGAGGAGTTGGTTATCTGCGGGGTTGTATATGGAGAACTATGCCCGGCTTTCATAAAGGACGGCAAGGACATCGATCTTTTCCTCTCTGAAATGGATATAATGGTTTCGTTTTGTAACTTATCGGATTATCGGTATGCAGGAGAAAAATGGAACGAATATATTCGCAGGAGACGATTCATCTGCCCTGCCTGTGGTGGAACCATTGAATTAAAATGCGATAAATGTGGGGAAGAGATCAAGTTCCGACAGCATATACCATCTGATTTTCTGATAGGTGCGTTTTCTGCGAACCAGTGTGATAGTCTGTTGACCCGCGATTACGGATATTACAGAACCTATTTCCCGGGGCTCCGACTTTTTTGATAATGGGTTGGGTGAAAGCATTTTAAAGACCTGTCGAAACAGTTTTTTCAAGCTTTTCAGCAATCCATACTTTGATCAGGGATTGCCGGGGGACTCCCAAACGTTTTGCTTCCTTATCCAAAAGCTGAATCATCCAGGTGGGGAAGTCTACATTTACCCGTTTTTGTTCTTGTCCGGGTCTGGTTGCCTTTGAAATATCAAAGTGTTCGAGAACGTTTTTGCCTTCATCAAAATTTTTATCTAATGTTTTAGCTTTCATAAATTTCAATTTCCTCAGTGCGAGAACTTCGCACAGAAATTAGTCTTATGTTTTCGCCTCTATAAGTGAATATTGCCGACCAATATCTGTTGTTGATTTTGCCTATCATCATAAAACGGGGCTCATCAACGTCTCTTGCCGGAATTTGTACTCGATCAGGATCAGTCCAGAGCAACTGGGTATCCTCAAAGTTTATGCCATGCTTTAATTCATTCGAATCGCTTTTTCTCTTGTCATACTCAAAGTCCATATTGATATAATATATATACCTTTTATATACCTTTTGTCAATTGTGCAGGCATAATATGAATAAGTTTATAGTATAAATTAGTTTATAAAAATATACCAAGGAGGCAAAATGGGAAAGGTAACCGATAGTCAGATTGAAAAACTGATGGAGGATATTTCCTTAATAAAATCGGCCATCAGCCGGAACAAAAATGTGACTCGAATGATATTGCTGCCAGCCCATTTTAAATTTATGTACTTGGTTTCGGGTATCAGCATAATCGGTTTTTCACTGTTATTCTATTTGTTACTGTCACATTACGGCAATTACTCTGCAATCCCCGGCAATTTTAAAACCCTTGTAATCGGTATCATTGTGCTGGTTTGGGTTTTGGTGGTTTTTATCAAATATTATAAATGGAGCAACTTGATGTCGAAGATCGATGAACGATACGACCTGGGATATGGTTTTGAAAGAATGTTCTCTTTTCCGATTGGCTGGATTCCCCAAGCGTCGAAAGGGGAATAAAAAAGTGGCAGCTATAGATAAGATCATTCATGAACCCGCCCGTCTGCTTATATTGACCTACTTGGTCGGCAATGAAAAAGATGAGATTAGCTTTAGCGAGCTTTTGGAGAATCTGGAGCTGACTTCAGGCAACTTGTCGATCCAGTTGAAAAAACTAAAGGAGGCCAAATACTTGGAAATGAGCAAAACGTTTAAGGACAACAGGCCATACACTACGGTTTCAATTACCCCACATGGCATAGCTGCCCTTGAACGTTATGTTGAAGGCATGAATACCATAATCAAATCGCTAAAAAAATAAGCTCTTTCAGACGGTATTTTTTCAAAGTGCTCTCCGATAATCTGATGAAAGGGGGAAAATGACATGAATTTTATCAATTCAGAGCGAATAACTGAGGAGTTGGTAACAATGCCAGAATTCGATCAAAAAAGTCTCTGTCCGTCCTGCAGAAAGATAATTCTACTTCCCACACCCATTGGTGTCCAGGGAATTGTCTGCCCCCATTGCCAGGCTTTATATCCAAAGACTGAAGGCTTTCTTGATTTTTTGCCGCCTGCGCCTACTGGCCAAAGCGTGGCCCAAAAATTTATGGACCGGCCCCGCTTCATCAGTGCTTATGAGGGGAAATATTGGCGAAAAAGTATTTTTTTCGCTTTTATAGCCGGCATTTCTTTTTCCCATGAGTTTGATTTGATAACTAAAGCGGCTGATTTAAGCGGGACGGAGGTAATATTAGACCTGTCCTGCGGTCCCGGCATCTACACTAGACCCTGGGCAAAGAAGCTGGCCCAAGGATTTGCCGTTGGATTGGATATTTCCAAGCCTATGCTGTCGTATGCCGTGGCCAAGGCAGAAGAAGAGAAGATAAAAAACATTCTCTTTGTTCATGCGTCTGCCCTCAGTATACCGTTTCCGGACGGCGCATTTGATCGGGTCAACTTCTGTGGCGCATTGCATCTGTTTCCTCATGTTGAAAAGGTGTTGGGTGAAATCCATCGAGTAATGAAACCCGGGGGAATTTTAACCACCGCATCAGCCCGGAACTGGCTGCCCGGGAAGCTTTCCGACCGGATTTTCGCCTGGTATAAAAAATTGGGCGTAACACATTTTCGGCATCATGAATTGGTGGCGTATTTCAAGGAAGCAGGGTTCGAAGAGATTAATACGCTGCATGCCAAACACTGTTTGTTTATTATAACTGCCGCCAAGTCCTCATAAGGGTACGAGATGTCCAGCCATGATCATGATTCTTTCGACTCAAAATTGAATTGGATAAAAATTTTGGGGTGTCTTCATATAACCATAATTGTCCTATTGTTAAATTTGGACCGATCGGAATATTGAAGGGATACTGAATGCAAACAACACCCCGAGTTTTTAATAAGGTTTCATCTATAAATTAAGGCCATTTTCTTTGCTGGTGGTCATTTAAGCAGCTTGCTAAAATATCGATAGTTATTAAATTTTCTTCCCAATTGTTATCGCGTGTTTTAGCCTTTTGGGGTCTCTGCGTTGATCAATGAGAGCCTCCATGGCAGATGAGAGCATCTTATTTTCATTCAAATTTTTTCCAGAGTTCTTTCTTGAAATACCCCTGAATTTTAACTATATTTCTAAATATAAATGTATTTATATCAGAATGTATCCTAACATAACGAAAGAAAGTGTTTCCAGTGATAAAAAAATGCCCCCTTTGTGGCAAAACAAAAGGCAAGCGAGGATGCCGACTGCATGACATGAAATTGATATGCCCGCGATGTTGTGCCGGTATTCGAAACGCGGAATGCGATCCCTGTTCACATCATCACTCTGCTGAGAATTACCAGGCTGATAAATATCAAAAGTCGGGTGGCCGAGGGTTTGTGATTGAGTTGGATGAAACGATCGAGAAACAGGTGGACAAGGCGTTGGGAGAAATTGAAAGGGAACGTTTTACCGAAGCCCGGGAAATATTATCGCCCCTTTTTCAGTCGCATCCGCACAACCATTATATTCACTACGGTATGGGCGTTTTTTTTGCCTTTAAGGGCGAAAATCAGAAAGCGATCGTGCATTTTCAAAAGGCCGTTGAAATATTCCCCTATTTTGTGGAAGCGCATTATAATTTGGGCATTGCCTACAAGGAAGAGGTGAACATTGCCGGAATGGGGAGGGCTTTTCGAAAGGTGGTCAGATTGGGGGAACCGGATGATTCCGTTTGCCACGAAGCAAAAAAAATGCTGGCGGTACTGGAGAAGTCGGTCAGAGAAGTGAATGGAACGGATCTGGACACCTTTATCAGGGCACAGGATTTTTTTGAAAAAGGAATGTCGTTGATGGAAAAAGGTGAATGGATGAGGGCCATCGATGCGTATAAGGAAAGCCTGACCCTCAATGCCAGTACCCCGCAGGCATATGGCAACATGGGGCTTTGTTACGCAAGGTTGGGAAAGAAAGAGGCCGCCATGGAAGCCTTTGATAAAGCCTTGGCCATCGATCCTGATTACGAAGTCGCCATTGCCAATAAATTGGTCGCCGAAAAACTGGCGCCCGGGGAGGCGTTGGAAACACCGATACAAATCGTTGAGTACTATAAAGATTATAAAAAAGAAGGACGATCGTATCTTGAAGAGCGGGCGCAAGAATTAAAAAACCAACCTGAAATTTGACGCTCAAATTTAACGAAAAGGCATCCTCCGTGTCCATCACCACTTTCCAAGGATTTTTAGCCACAGCAAACCTGCACCAAGGGCTGCTGGTGGACCTGTGCGCCGAGCCGGGGGTGATCAGCCGTGCCAAGCTGCTCACCTATATGGAGCGGCACGGGATTTCGCCCGCAGATAAGGACCGACTCATCGAGCGCTACTGTCGAACGTCCATTCTATATGAAGAGGCGGATTTCGAATACAGCGTTAATCCGGTGGTGGTCGGCCTGGTCAATTTTTATGAGCGACGGGGACGGCTGACCCATGCGGGATTTCTGAGGGATCAGATCTTCGAGATCGGAAAACTCACTGACACCCTGCAACAGCTGCTTTTTGCTGAATTACCGGAAATGGATGGGATCATCGATACGGTGGACAAAATCTATCTGGTGGTTCGGGAAGTGCGGGAAAGTGGCTACCAGCACTACCAGGCCTGTATGCGCGCTTTCGGGGACATGAAGCGAAATAGTGGGGAACGGCCCATCGATGTGAGAATCGAGGAGCTAAAAACCGTGCACCGGCGGTATATCGAACCGCTCAGGGAACTCATCGACCCCAACGCAGAGCCGGTCCGGAAGATGGCATTACTTCGCCGCCGCATGGCCGATCTCGGGGTCGATGCCGGACTTCTTTCCGAATCCGTTGAACTCGATATCCGGCGGGCCCGGCTTGCCATCGATATCCAGTACATCGACCATGTCCTGATCCGGCATTTTGAAACCCTGATCGATACCAGCCGGGCGCTACTGAACTCACTTTTAGAGGAAAAAAGCATTAAGGATGCGCTGGCCGCCTGTCTCGGCGACCTCGGCGGAATCTGGGAAAACCTGACAGCAGATACCATCGTACTCACCGGTTTTCAGGCCAGCCAGACGGCAGGCATGGACAGACAGGGGGCTTTTTTCAATGACGTGATCCACGGAAAATTCATCCCTCGACCTCGGCCTCTTTCCATCACACTGCCAAAAGAGGAACGGGCCGACCACCTACTTCTTTTCGATGATCTTCTTCTTTCGCGGATGGAGAAGGATCGTCGCATTGACAGCTGGCCGGGGTTTGTGATTCGGGAATATGTCGCCTACCCCCCTGATGAGCGGCTAAAAGCCATTGCCTTGCCGCTAATCATGGCGAATCCCCCGTTTGTCGTTCGGATGAGCGAGCAGACGTTTTCAGGGGATTTGAAGGAGTATACAGTGGAGTTGACCGATTTCGATATTGTCTGGGAGGGTGACAATGGGCGATGACACGCCGGAAGAGACCGCCAGAATCATTCAGATCCTGCTGCGGGGCTACCAGTTCAGCGATGCCGATCTGTTCAAACCCGGCTATGACCGCTGGTACAATATCCTGGACCGTCATTTCGACTGGTTCCGGGAGCATCTGAGTTTAAGCGGATTTTCGCTACGCCGGGACCATTCAGTGATTTTCCTTGAAAAGGAAAACAAGCTCCTGAGCCAGGAGGAAAAGCAGATTGTGGTCGTGCTTTTTCTACTGACCGATCTGTGGTTGGAAAAGGGGAAGAGTTTCGGTGATCTGTTCCAGCTCAGCGTTTCCTGGACGGAGCTGGACTGGTTCCGGGACGGCTATGGCCGCGAGTATCTGGGCCAGGTGGGCATTGAAATGGGTGACGACGGTGAAATGGAACAGCTTTTCAGACGGCTTTCAAATAAAGGGTTTTTAGAATACAGCACAGCGTCGCGGACCCTGACCCTTCGAAGACCTGCAGAACGGTTGATCAATATGGCCCGTCGGTTGCACCGGCAGATCCAGGCCGCAGGGGTCGATGCCCGGAAGGAGGAAGCCCGGAACCATGAGTGATTATACCGCAAGCATCCGCCGGATCGGCCTCATCAACAGCGGCATGTTCGATACCCTGTCTCTCAATTTCGACGTCAAAGCCATTCACCTGGTCGGGGCCAACAACGTTGGGAAAACGAGTCTGATCGCCGTGATTCAGTTCCTGTTTTTCCCGAATTTCAACGAAATGACCTTCATCAAATCATCCGGTGAGTCCATGGGGTTTTATTTCCGGCCCGAGGGCTCCTACATTTTGTTTGAAGTGCGCACCATCACCGGAAGCATCCGGACAGTCGGTATTTACGGCACCGGCGAGTCGGACGGCCGGGTCAATTTCGTGTTCAATGGCGGGTTTGATCTTAATGAATTTTTGAGCGAAGAGAGCACGCCAAAGCCGCTTCAGGAGCTTCAAGCCGTATTTTTCAGCCGGAACTTCCATCGGTTCGACCGGTTCGAGCGTTATGAGGAGGCGCTTCTGGGCCTTCACACCCACGGCGAATACAATGTACCCATGTTCGATCTTTCCAAGACCAATTTCAGGCTGCTTCGAAAGCTCATGCAGGGCCTGCTTCGGCTCGATCGCATCGATGCGGCGGAGGTCCAGGATCTTCTGGTACGGATTGTGGAGAGGGGGGCGGTGAAAACCCGTTTCAACATGCTCCAGGATTTCGAGCAGAAGTACCGTCATATCAATCAGGTCCGGATTGAGCTTCGGGAACTGGAGGCACTGAAGCCAGTGGTGGCCCGGTACCAGAAGATACGCGCCCGCATAGGCGAGACAGAGGAAAAGAGAAGATCTCATTCCGAGCGGCTGTTTCATCTCTCTTCGGTTTACATGGCCAGGCTTGAAAAAGAAAAAGAGACCCTTGCCCGGGAATTCAAAACCCAGGAAACGCAGCATGAAACCCTCGGCGAACAGATCAAGGCCCGGATGAAGCGCATCGGTGATGCGGAGTCCGCCTTAGCTTCGGTCAAAGAAGCAAAGGAGCGATTGGAGGCCTTGACGGAAATCTGCAGGCAGCATTCGGAATCTCTCATCCGTCGGGAGCGGGACGAACGAGCTCATGCCAAGGTGGTGCTTGAAAACGCCCTGTCCACCGCCAGGCCCCAAAACATTCCGGACCTCAAACGTCAGCTGATGTCGATCCGCCGGGAACTTGCGGGGGCAAGAAGGCGGATGGAAGCCAAAACCCTGCAACAGGTCTGGGTGGATGCCGGTTTCGATGAGATGCACCGGGCTCTTCTTTCATTTCTGGTGTCCAATGATCTGTCCAGCCTTTCGGCCTCCGATTGTATGCAGAACCGGCAGGCGTTTGTCGATGCCTCGTTGCAAGCGGCGGACTATCTGGATGCAGAGGGCAACTTCAAGGGGTTTGGCCTGAACGTTCCACGGTCGCTCTGGTTTGTTCCAGAAATGGAACAAGAACCACTTATGGCCCAGTGTGACCGGCTTGAAGAGAATATGGCGAAAATTCATGGCGAGATCGATATCGCAGAAAATCAGGAAAAGAAACGACAGGAACTCTCGTCCCTGACAGCGGAGATTCAAGCCAGGGACACCCTGCTTGGCCGGTTTACCGAACTTGCCAACCTCAGCGAAAGATGGGAAAGCCCGGAAAATATCGAAACCAAACACGCTCAACAGGCCGATGAATTAAAACAGCTCGGTGATGCCGTTGATACCATGGAGGCGGAGGCCCGGTCCTTACGCCAGACCCAACACCGGACCCACAGCGCTCTTGAAGCGGCAGAAGCGCGGTGGCGGCAAGTCTGCCGGGAGCATGAATCGCTAACGGCGTTTACGTCCGTTCTACCGGAAATATTGGATGCGCTTACCCTGGAAGCATTACGGGATGAATACACCCTGGTCCGCGGGAATCTCTCCGAGATCGTGAAATCACTGGATAGGTACCAGATGGAGCTTGACGAACCGAGGGTAGAGCTGGAAGCCCGGTATGAAAAGTCAGGGGCGGATGTCGGCTTCGAAAAATGGCTGGTGCTAAAAACGAACCTTGCGGGAGAAATTACGGGGCTGGAAGCGCAGCTGACGCGGGAGTACGAGGGGATTTTTACCGTGGTCCGGGCAAAACTCTCCAAAATCACCCAGGCCTATGAGAGCGTGGAGGCCGAGGTGGCGGCGCTCAACAAGGGTATTCGAAACGTTCGGATTTCCAATATCGAACAGATCGGAATCGCCCTGGAAAAAACCAGCCTGCTGGATGCCATCGACCTGAGCGTTCCCGGCCAGTTGGATCTGTTTGCCACCCGGTCCGGCGGTGGTTCCCTGGAGGAAGCCCACGCTCAAGTGGAGGACTATTTCAACCATATCAAGCAGTACGGCAACGAAATCAATCTGAAGGACATGTTCCGGATCAAGTTTTCCGTAAAGTTCAACCATCAGGCTCAGCCGGTGGAGCGATACGAGATACATCGGTTCGAGTCCAACGGTACAGAGACGGGGGTGAAAATCGTAATTTATCTCGGACTGATCGGACTTCTTCAGGAGCGAAAAAATGTTGTCGCAACCAGAATCCCGTTTTTCCTGGACGAGGTCGGCAGCATCGATTCGGAGAACTTGAATCAACTCATAGCCTACTGCAGCCTCAACAACTTCCTACCGATTTTCGCCAGTCCGGAAATTCGCAAGGATATTTCTTGCAACTATCTTTTCAGACGAAACGGAAGCCGAAGCTTATTGGCGTCCGTGGTTAAAATCTCTGAAAGGAAACCTTCGGCAGGTAGCACATGAATCTTCCGTCCTGGCTCACCACACTGGTGAATAGGGGGGTGGTGGCACACTCGGCCGCGAACCCGAAAATACTGGCCGAATTGATTACCCTGGGAATCGTGGCCATCAAAACAGCCGGCATCCGCCGAACAGTCGTTGAAGCCAAACCGGAACAGCTCCGCATATGGCTTGATGCCCGGTATCCGGATCACGGCAGGATCCCGAATGCGGCCCGTATCCGGGAGGGGAACATTCTACGCAGCGGCGGCAGCAAAGCCGGAAGCAGCGCCCACGGGGTGCTCTCGTTTCAGTTCAAGTGGTTCGGCAAGGAGGATGATTTATGGACACAAATGACCAGAACGTATGGGGTGGCGGCGGTTCTGACCGACCGGTTGGCGGTTCTCACGCTGTCGGCCAGGTGGCGCCTTTTAACCATTGAAAACTGGGAGCCTTTTTTCCGGGCGGATTATTCCGGAGCACCGGTTCCGGTCATGGTGGCCTACCTGGGCGGGAATGCACCCGGGAGCGTGATGGATGCGCTGAAAACATTTCCAACCCCGCCTGTATCGGTTCTTCATTTCGGAGATTACGATTGGGAGGGGCTGTATATCTTTCAGCGCCTGCAGAAGGTTCTGCCACAGGCCAGGCTTTATATCCCGGACAATATCGAGACACTTTTCAAACAGTTCGGCAAGCTGAATTTGATCGAAAATCAGAGGCGTAAAGCCTTGTTTGATGAAAATAACATGGAATGCCTTCCAGTGATAAAACTCATCGAGCAGCACAACGCCGGTCTGGAGCAGGAAATCGTCGGATTGCCGGGGACGGCACATATCTCATCCTAAAACATGAAAATGGCGCTGCGGAGTGTAGCGCCCCAGGCCTTGGTCCATGACCGGATCATGCCCTTCAGAGACATAAATTCCACGGAAAACAGGATCTGCGGAGGTTCACCCCCCGGGTCTTTTGTACCTAAATTGTGCCCATGAGCTATTTCAGAAGGGTGAGAACTACACCCGCGAAGGAAAGTGAATGCATCCATTTGTTATCGAAGAAGCAACGATTGCCCAAGTACATCAGCGCATGAAAGACGGCACCTTGACGTGCCGTAAGCTCGTAGAAAATTATTTAGCCCGGATTGAAGCCTATGATCAACAAGGGCCCAAACTGAATTCAGTGATTTCTATCAATCCGAAAGCCTTGGATGAAGCAGAGGCCTTGGATCGGAATTGTATCGCGCGGGGTCTATCCGGTCCTTTGCACGGGATTCCGGTCTTGCTCAAAGACAATATCAATACCCATGATATGCCGACAACCGGAGGGTCGTTGAGCTTGGAGGGCTTTACTCCGGAGCAGGATGCCTTTATCACACGCAAGTTTAGAGAGTCCGGCGCTTTAATCTTAGCCAAAGCAAACCTCCATGAATTTGCCATCTGGGGCGAGACCATCAGTTCCATTTTGGGACAAACATTGAATCCTTACGATCAGACCCGCACACCCGGCGGCTCCAGCGGCGGAACCGGAGCTGCCATAGCCGCGAACTTCGGCCTGGTCGGCATCGGAACAGATACGGTCAATTCCATTCGTTCGCCTGCATCCGCGAATAATCTGGTGGGGATTCGTCCAACCATCGGGCTGGTGAGCCGTGATGGCATCCTTCCTTATTCCTTTACCCAGGACACGGCCGGACCCATTTGCAGAACGGTTGAAGATGCGGTGCGCGTGCTGGACGTGATTGCGGGCTATGATCCGGCCGATGACCAAACCGCCTGGTCGATCGGCCGCAAGCCGACATCTTATGGTGCGTTTTTAAAAGAGAGTGGGCTCAAAGACAAGCGCCTTGGGGTACTGGAAAGCTTTTTTGGCACAGACGCCATCCATAATGAAACGAATAAAGCTGTAAAAAGAAGCATTGAAGCCATGAAAGACCAAGGCGCAGAGATCGTATCTTTAAATGAAACGATTGATTCCGGCTATCTTGTAGATGAAGTCAGTGTTCACACGCATGAGCTTAAAGATCATTTGAACGTCTATCTGGGAGCTCTTCCGGATCATGCTTCCGTCCATTCTGTCGAAGAAGTTCTGGCCTCAGGTAAATACCATCCGGGCATCGAAGAAAACCTGAAGCAGGCAATGGCCTTAAGCACAGGGACCCCGGAATACAACCAACGGCTGGCCGAAAGAAGCAGGCTTCAAACCCGGATTATGAAACTGATGGCCGATGGCCGGCTGGATGCACTGGTTTATCCCCATCAAAAGCAGCTGGTCTGTGGAGTGGGGAGGAGCCAAAAGGAACGCAATGGGGTTTTGGGATCCGTGACGGGATTTCCCGCAATCTGCGTTCAAGCTGGCTTTTCAACGCCTACCGCAACGGCACCAATCGGGGTACCCATCGGCATGGAGATCTTGGGGCGGCCTTTCAGCGAGGCCACGCTGATCGAAATTGCCTATGGTTTTGAACAGGCAACCCATCACCGCAAGCCGCCGTTCAGCGCTCCGCCGCTTAGGGTTTACTAAAAGATAAATTCACAATTTTAGACATTGCGGCACCCGGCCGGAAAGGCGCGAAAACGAAGGGATATGGGGATATTCCGAGCTTTCGAGATATAGGGGAAAAAGCACGTAAGAAAATTACAGAATGATCATTTTTGATTGTGATACAACCAGCCATCCTGCTCAGCTTTTCTTCGATATTTAAATCCATTCTTCAATAGCTTTAGACTTAGTGCTTGGTAAAACCTATTCCTTAAGGAGTTGTTTTTATTTGGGGGTAATGTGCTCTTGTGAACGAGACTTTCGACCTCAGGAGTCATCTGAAGTTCGCCAGAAAACTGATGGACAATATCAGCAAAGGCAATGGCTTCTTGGTCCAAGTCATGAAAAATTCCAACTCTTTTGTTATTATCAAAGTAATCTAAATTTCCGCCTGGCACTTCCCCGAACATAGTAAATCCAGTCAAAAATAGTTTTTCCAATGGAAAAAGCCTTAATATAGTATACAAAGCGTATGTCCCCGTCGTGAACCATCTCGTCCTAATACCTGATGTAATGCCAAAAATATCAGGCGCCAAAGAAATCACGTAAGGAATATCACCAATCCATTCTTTTAATTTACCAAGGTCAAGATCTCTTTTGGGTTGTACAAAGACAACAATACATTTTGGCTGCAATGCTTCTGATGGAAGGGGGGACCTTTCAATACAGTTAATGTCATTTGAAAATAACACATCGGTTTTACTGCCTATATTTTCTTCAAATCCTTTTGTGTAGGCTCTATTAAAGCGAACCACCATATCGTGGGAGTCAATTGTCCGACCGTTATTCCAAGAGGTGATCGAGGAAGAATTTCCGACAAAGGCAGCAGAACGAACATGCGAAAACATGTCACGAAAATCAAAAATATCTATTTTCTCCATTATTAGCTTTCATCTTTTAAAAACAGTTCTTGTCTGCAAATGTGGTTTTAAGTGACTGCTCTTTTGTTGTCCCCTCTAACAACTGACTGTTATGGGTCTGAGTTCGGGGAGACCGTCCATGATTGCATATTTCAAAATAAAGTCAAAACGATCGACATCTGTACAAAAATCAAAATCCGCCTCCGATGCCCAGTGGATATCAGAATCAAAAAATTTTTTGGCATCCGGTGAAATACGGAGTCTTGCCCTGATTTCGACCCGACTCATGCGCTCTCCGTTGAGCGCCCGGCATATATATTCGGCACACAGTGTATCCTCATCTGAAGGGCGTATATCTCTGTGGCCCATACACATCAGAGAAACACTATCCGGGTTCTGTTTCTGGATATAGCGGACAATTGCCCCTGCATTGCAGAAACTACCACTAACAAGCTCTGATGCTCCGACTGCTGCCTGAAAACCCTGCGTACCGGCACTGGTCGTGAAAACAACCGTTCTGCCCTTAAGGTCCAGTTCTATCGCCTTTGAAGGTGAATTGCCAAAATCCGCTTCAGGTAGTTTTTCTCCAGCCCGCTCTCCTGCAAAAAAGAAATCGGGATTGTGTTGTTTTAGATCATACGCTTTTCCTGCATCTGCCAATGGAATCAATCTTTTTGCACCTCTCTCAATAAAGCAGCAAGCTGTTGTGAAAGCTCG
The DNA here is from genome assembly GCA_013791935.1 of Desulfobacteraceae bacterium. Lineage (GTDB taxonomy): Bacteria > Desulfobacterota > Desulfobacteria > Desulfobacterales > UBA5616 > VMSV01. The sequence continues at coordinate 34,184 of VMSV01000196.1, forward strand.
AAACACATCAATAATCACCGTCAAACCCTCAGCCTTCACTCCCTCCCGGCTCTGCTGCAAGATGCGAATATCAAACATGCGTTGTCTGCCTCAGCTCTGGGGCATAACGGCTGATGGTCTCTAGAACACAAACCATTTGCCTGACACGTTCCTCGATCTCATTCTGACTCGGGAGATGATTCTGATGACCTTGTGAAACTGCACCACATTTGAGATATACCGGAGCACATAGACGGATAATCTCCGGAATTTGTGGTGTACGAATCATGCCACCTGCATCAGCAGCAGTATCCGAGAAGATATCCAGTGTGCAGGACACCGCTTGTCTAACAGCCGACAGCATCGGTAACTCCAGATCTGGAACCAGATTAATGCTGTCCGCCCCCACCTCTGAAAACAGGGCCGCCGCAGCCGGATTAGCACAACCGCTATGCACTGAAAGTTTGAGCCGGATGTCCCCGGGAAGCTCACCCTTATTTCTCAGTTTGCTGATCACTGAAAGCAGTCCTTCATCATAAACTAGAAAATCCCTAACCCCGAGTTCCACCCCCTTGATCACATCATCCAGAGCGTACATAACGTTATCCATGCCCCTGAGCCGGTAACCCACCCGAACACCGTTCTTGGCTCTTACGAAGCCACCCGTGTCATAAACCGCACGGGGGCCAATGGAGAACACCGGTGCAATGTTCCGCTCGCGACAAAGCACTACCATTTCAGAAATTTCTTTTTCCGGGAGTCGGAAAATTCCGCGGCACTCATCTACTCGATTAACGCGTACCCCTGCGGCATCCGTCAAAGTCAACACAGTTTCAAGTATCTTTAAATTATTGATACTTGAAAGCTCTATACCAAAAGCGCCCCCGTCCGGAAAGCTAAGTTGTGAAGATGGCAACCCGTAATTATCTCGACCTGGCAGAGATATCGTTTCCAACAATTCATGTGATCGCAGCATGCTCCAATTCCTTCCATCCAATTTTCTTGAGAAGATACTCGGTCATACAGATGTCCTCAAGGGAGTGCACATCCCCGCCAGAAACATTCTCAATATACAGAATCTTGTTCCCAAGGTAGGAAAACGGTGGTTGTCCGTTGGGCGGGAAACAATGGTTGTAACGTATTACCCTTACTGCGCCGTCCAAAACAAAACAGGGCTCCAGATTTTGCCTGTTGGTAGATGTGTTTTCTGGCATCTCCAGCCAAGTGGATAGTGTGCCGTTGGATGTGATTTTCTTGGTCCGGTACGGGTGGATGGAATGATCAATATAGCCGCTCACACAAGAATCTGCTTCTGGCGCACCAGCGAGTTTCTCTATCGCTTCATCGACTATGCCCTGCCTGTGCACTCCGCAATTGCAGTGCATGGTGATCAAAAAATTAATCTCGCAACCGATACTCTCAACCGCATGATTAATCGCATCAACAAGTTCTGAGCTGTCCTGAGCCAGAGCATGAGGGCGGTCAATAATACATACACCCATTTCTCGGGCTACACGTTTTATATCCTCACAATCCGTGGAAACATAAACATCATCAATAAGCGTCGCCTCTTTTGCAGCATGCATGGCGTAGTAGACAAGAGGCCGCCCCAAGACCGGATAAACATTCTTGCCTTTCACAGATTTGCTTCCACCTCTTCCGGTAAGCAACACAATATTTTTTCCACTCATATTTAATCACTCCATTCTTATTACAGCGAGGTAATGCGGCTCTAATCATCGCATGGTCAGCACCCTTATCCTTGGTCCATATATGCCGGCCTGGCTTAATGACGCGGACCTTTAAAAAGCAGTCCGTGATGTGTTCAGCCAGGCAGCTCGGGAGTGATTTTCAAACATGCTGATGCCAGCTGTCTTCCAGCCTGTGAACAGCTTTCTCTCTTCGCACAGCGCTTGTTCTACTTGTCTCCGTTATTGCTTTTACAAGTCATCTCAAAAATAATATCATCACCCCATGGCGGGGTTGTGACCCTTTTCCAAAGACTCAGGATGGTTTTTTTATGATTACCTGATTCTTTAGGAAAATCCAACCTATTTTAGTGGCCATCCTGAATGGGGAGAAAAGCGAGAGCCTCTATGATTTAACTCTGCGCTGAACTTTCTTCACCCAATCCAATATCCCAACTTCGCTTTGCCTGGCACGTGTCCATAAAATAATTTAAAAATAATTGATTTGTTGAGGAAAAATGGTGTAAAAACAGAATCAACTCACTTCAAAATCGACCTGTCAAGAAGTAGTCATAAAGGACGCTCAACAACCGATTGTTCTTAAGGACGCCTCAATATGAATAAAAACGAATTGAAAAAACAATATGCCCAAACCGTCCAACCCATGGGGGTTTACCAGGTCATCAACAAGGCCAATGGAAAAGTGTTCATAGACAGCAGCCTGGGTATTCAAGGGAAAATGAACCGGTGCAAGTTCCAGCTTGCCCATGGGTCCCATATGAACAAGACCCTCCAGAAGGATTTTAATCTGAGCGGCCTGGAAAATTTTTCATTTGAGGTATTGGACCTTCTGGAACCTGAAAAAGATTTGAAAACGGATTACAGAGAGGATCTGAAAATGCTTGAAGCCATGTGGATTGAGAAAATCCAGCCCTTTGATGAAAAAGGATACAATGACCGAAAACAAATGAAGCTGAAACCATGAAAATATCCGTGATTTTGGCCCATCCCGATCCTGGGAGCTTCAACCATGCCATGGCAGTTGCGGCTTTAGAAACATTGCATCACAACCGGCATGAGGTTTTATTTCATGATTTGTATGCTGAAAAATTTGATCCCCTGCTTCCGGTTTGGGAAATCTCCAAGGACGCTTCCCTGCCGCCGTCAATTGCCCGGCATTGCCAAGAGATTTCCGAGGTGGACGGAATTATTATCATTCATCCCAACTGGTGGGGACAGCCTCCGGCCATTTTAAAAGGTTGGGTGGACCGGGTGATTCGACCGGGCGTGGCCTATGAATTCCTGGAAGAGGACAACGGAGAAGGGGTCCCCAACGGGTTGTTGAAAGCAAAAGCAGCCCTGGTTTTCAACACCTCCAATACGGAAGCCCGAAGGGAAAAGGAGGTTTTTGGTGATCCCCTGGAAACCCTTTGGAAAAACTGCATCTTCGGCCTGTGCGGGATTCCTGCCTTTCATCGAACCATGTTCGGGGTTATGGTCGTTAGCTCTGATCAGCAGCGCAAAGCGTGGCTGGAGCAAGTCCGGCAAACCGTGCAGGACCATTTCCCGTAATAAAGAAAGGAATCTTCCCCATGTTTGATTTTATGATGACCGAGGACCAGAAAAAGCTTCGGGATGAGGCCAGGGCCTTTACCAACTGGGTGCCCCGTGAATTGATTTTGGACATGGATGCGGAAAAGATCCAGTTCCCCCATGAATATCTTAAGGAAGCCGGAAAAAGAAATCTCCTGGGCCTGCGAATTCCAAAAGCGTATGGGGGCAGGGGGCTGGGCTGGGTTGAAAATGGCATTGCCGCGGAAGAAATCGGAGTGGCGAGCTATTCCCTGGCCTGTCTCTGGGGGGTGGGGGCGGATATTGTCTGCGATGCTATTGTTCAGTTTGGTACCGAGGAATTGAAGCAAGAAATCGTGGTGCCTCTGCTGAAGGGAGAAGTCTACGCCGCCGAGGGGTTGACCGAACCCAGAGGCGGGTCGGATTTTTTCGGTACCACCACCCGAGCGGTGAAATCCGGGGACGATTGGGTGTTGAACGGGCAAAAACGGTTTATTGTGGGAGCGGAAGGGGCCGACTGGTTTTTGATCTATGCGGCAACCCGCCCGGATGGTCCCCCCCATGAGCGGCTTTCCGCTTTCATGGTGCCCAGAACGGCCAAGGGACTTGAAACCAAATATATCTATGGCCTTATGGGAGTCCGGGGCGGGGGAGCGGGACGTTTATTGTTAACGGATGTGCACGTGCCGGAGCGGTTTGTTTTAAACGGCATCCATGGCGGAGCCGAGGTGTTCCAGCGCATGATGATTCCCGAGCGGCTGGGAACCGCGGCCATGACCCTGGGATCCGTAAGACCCGCAGTGGAGATTGCCACCCGGTATGCCTCCCGGCGAAAAGCCTTTGGGCAAAAGATCATGAATTTCCAGGCCGTGGGGTTTAAAATTGCGGATTGCGTCACCCTGATGGACACGGCCCGGTCCCTGGTTTACAGCACCTGTCTTGCCATTGACTCCGGAACCGTGGATGCCGGCAGGATTCGAAGAATGATTTCCCAGTCCAAGAAAGTATCCAGCGAGGCCGCCTGGGAGGTGATCAATAAATGCATGCAGGTGGTGGGAGGCATCGGATATACCAATGTTTATCCCCTGGAACGCATCCTTCGGGATATCCGCCTTTCCATGATCTGGGTGGGAACCAATGAGATCATGCAGGTGATCATTCAAGCGGAATGGGTCAAGGAATACGAAAAAGTCCATGCCAAGGCCCCTGTCCGGGATGTTGAAAATGATGCTCCCAATGCGTATGAAATTGAGGAAAAAATATATGAATAAAAAGTATCGCCCCTTTGGTCTTTTCCATCTGCGACTTCTTGTTTTTATAACCCTTGGGGTGGCGATGATTTCCGAGCCGGTTTTTGCACGAGAGGAAAGCCTTGATCCCGGGGCTGGAACTATCCGGTCCGCCTCCGAAATCGACTACCCTCCATTCTGCCTGGTGGACGCAAACGGTGAGGCCGACGGGTTTTCCGTGGAACTGCTCAGGGCATCCCTTAAGGCCATGGGCCGTGACGTGACCTTTAAAACCGGCACCTGGAATGAGGTGAAAGGCTGGCTGGAAAAAGGGGAAATCCAGGCCCTGCCCCTGGTGGGGCGGACCCCGGAGCGGGAATACATCTATGATTTCACTTTTCCGTATATGACGCTTCACGGCGCCATTGTGGTTCGAAAGGGGACCAATGACATCCTGAACCTGGAAGATCTAAGGGGGCGGACTGTTTCGGTCATGAAGGGGGACAATGCAGAAGAATTTTTAAGACGGGAAGACCGGGAAATTCTGATTCATACGACAGATACTTTTGAAAAAGCCCTGAAGGATCTTTCCCGAGGCCTTTGTGAGGCCGTGGTGGTTCAGAGGCTTGTGGCCGTCAGATTGATCAGTAACAAAGGGCTTGAAAATCTCGAAATCGTAAACCGGCCCATCGAAGGTTTTCGCCAGGATTTCTGCTTCGCCGTCAAGGAAGGAGATCGGGAGACCCTGGCCCTGCTCAATGAAGGTCTTGCTCTGGCCATGGCGGACGGCACTTACAGTCACTTCCACTCCAAATGGTTCGCAGACCTGGAGCTTCCGACCAACAAGCATATCGTGATCGGTGGGGATGAGAACTATCCGCCCTATGAATACCTGGATGAGAGCGGGCATCCGGCTGGCTATAATGTGGATCTCACCCGGGCTATAGCCCTTGTCACAGGCCTGGACATTGAAATTCGTTTGGGACCCTGGCCGAGCATACGGGATGCCCTGGCAAAGGGTGAAATAGACGCTCTCCAAGGGATGTTTTACTCCCCAGAAAGGGATCTGACCTTTGATTTCACCCCTCCCCACATTGTCAACCATTGCGTTGGAGTTGTTCGAAAAGGCGAAGGAAAACCACCGGCCAGCCTGTCGGATCTGAGAAAGAAACGCATCGTGGTTCAGGCTGGCGACATCATGCAGGAGTTTGCAGTGGAAAACGGCTTGAAGGAGCAGCTTGCCGTGGTGGACTCCCAGGCGGATGCCATCCGGGGCGTATCGGAAGGGCGGTATGATTGCGCACTGGTTTCCAGGTTAACCGCTCTGTACTGGATCAAAAAGATAGGACTGAACAATCTTGCCGTTGGAGAAAAATCGTTTCTCTCCCCCGACTACTGCTATGCTGTCCCCCAAAATCATAAGGCCCTCCTTGCCCAACTTGGAGAAGGCCTGAAAATGGTTGCCGACTCCGGAGAATTCTATCGTATTAATCAAAAATGGATGGGCGTTTACGAGGAACCCCCGCGGGATATGATGGGGATTCTGCGTGATGGGGCCAAGATCATTGTCCCTCTGGGATCCCTTCTGCTGGTTTTTTTCCTCTGGTCCTGGTCCCTTCGCAGGCAGGTTGCGATTCGAACGGAGGAATTGGGAAAAAGCGAAGAACAATACCGGCTGCTGGCCGAAAACACCATAGATGTCATTTGGACCATGAATCTCGATCTCGAGCTAACCTATGTCAATCCCGCCTGTCTCGATGTATTCGGTTTCACGGCGGAAGAATTGACCGGCATGCCGTTATCTCAATATCTGGACAAGAAAAATCTGGCCAGGACAGCCCGGCTAATCAATGATGAAATATCCAGAGGATCGGAAGCCAAGGGCTTTATTTTCGAAACCGATATCATCCGGAAAGACGGTCAAACCCTCCCCATGGAAGTTCACAGCAAGGTGATTTACGATGACCAAGGAAAGGTGGCAGGTTTCCAGGGGGTTACCCGGGATATTTCCGAACGGAAGAAGGCGGAAGCGGTATTGCATCATCAGGAGGTTCTCCTTCGGGAAATGGGTTCCATGGCCAAAATAGGCGGATGGGAAATTGATACGGCAACCGGCAAGGGAACACGAACCGAGGAAACGGCCCGCATCCATGACCTGGACCCTCAAATAGAAACCCGATTGGGAATTGGGTTGAACCTTTATCTCGAGGAATCCAGGGAAAAACTGAAAAAGGCTGTTCTTGAAGCCGCTGAACAAAGCAAATCCTTTGATCTGGAGTTGGAAATCATCACAGCCAAAGGGGTTCACAAATGGATCAGGGCCATGGGGAAGCCGAGGATTGAAAATGGGAAAGTCGTCAGCGTCCGGGGCTCTTTCCAGGACATCACCGAACGGATGCAATACCGCCAGCGCATCGAGCACCTGAACCAAGTGCTTCGTGCCATCAGAGATGTGAACCACCTGATCGTGCATGAACGGAATCCCCAGCACCTCATCCAGGAGGGGTGCCGCCTTCTGGTGGACAACCGGGGGTATTTAACCGCGCTGATTATTTTGACCAATGAAAAAGGCCAGCCCGAAACCTGGGCCCAGGCCGGAATGGGGCATAAATTTGAGGAGATGTCCGATCAGCTCCGGAGCGCGGAAATGCCGGTGTGTTGTGGTTTTGTAATGCATACCGAGAAGGTGTTCCTCATTCAGGACAAGCTTGGGATCTGCAGCCAATGCCCTTTGGGTGAACTGAATGCAGACCTGGACGCCTTCTGCATTCGTTTAAGCCATGGACAAACCGTTTTCGGTTATCTGATTGCATCAACGGCCAAGGGGCTTGCCGGCGATCTCGAAGAGCAGAGTCTTTTTTCCGAAATAGCCGGGGACTTTGCGTATGCCCTCTTTGTCCTGCGCTCGGAAAAAACTCACAAAGATATGGAAGACCAGAAGAAAATTCTGGAAGATCAGCTCATTCAAGCTCAAAAAATGGAATCCGTGGGACGACTGGCCGGAGGCGTGGCCCATGATTTCAACAACATGCTCAGCGTTATCCTGGGGTATACGGAAATCGCCATCGAAAAGACTCTGCCGGATGGGCCCATCCTCCAGGATTTACACGAGATCCAGAACGCTGCGGTTCGGTCCGCGGACATTACCCGCCAATTGCTGGCCTTTGCCCGCCAGCAGACCATAGCCCCCAAGATCCTGGATCTTAACGAAACCGTGGAGAGCATGCTCAAAATGCTTCGGCGGCTCATGGGGGAAGACATTGACCTGGCTTGGATGCCGGGGTTGGATTTGTGGCCGGTGAACATGGACCCGACCCAGGTGGACCAGATCCTGGCGAACCTGGTCATCAATGCCAGAGATTCCATCTCCGGGGTGGGAAAGGTCACCATTGAAACGGAAAACATCCGGCTGGATGAAGCCTATTGTAAGGATCATCCAGGGTTTGTTCCCGGAGAATTCGTCATGCTCGGGGTGAGCGACGATGGTTGCGGCATGGACCGGGAAATCCAAAAAAAGGTTTTCGAACCCTTTTTCACCACCAAAGGCATCGGCAAGGGAACCGGTCTGGGGCTTGCCACGGTTTACGGCATTGTCAAACAGAACAACGGGTTCATCAACGTCTACAGTGAGCCGGGAGCCTGGGCTACGTTTAAGATTTATCTTCCGAGATTCTTGGACCAGACCCTTTCAAGCCTTGATGGGGTCGAGGAAAAGGCCATTCTTCCCGGGGGCCATGAAACCGTGTTTCTGGTGGAAGATGAAGATGCCATTCTTAAGATGGGAAAAAGGATGCTGGAAAGTCTGGGATACAGGGTGATGGCATCGGCTTCACCCGTGGAGGCCCTGGAAATGGCGCAAAAGCATTCGGAGGGTCTCGACCTGCTGATCACCGATGTGGTGATGCCGGAAATGAACGGGCGGGATTTGTCCCGTCAGCTGCAGCAAATTCATCCCGGGCTTAGATCGCTTTTCATGTCCGGATACACCGCCAATGTCATCGCCCACCGGGGGGTGTTGGATGCCGGGGTTCATTTCATTCAAAAACCCTTTTCAAAAAAGGATCTGGCCATGAAGGTGAGGTCTATTCTGGACAATGAATAACGGGGCAACAGGCTTTGAATCACCCGGACCCGGCCTTAAGCAAGATTCAGAATGAATTTCGCCAGGTAGAAATAGATGAGAAGACCGGTGGCATCCACCAGGGTGGCCAGAAGGGGGCTGCTGATCACCGCCGGATCAAGACGAAAATGACTCAGGAGAATGGGCAGAAGGCTGCCCAGCAGATTGGACCACATGATCACGGCGATCATGGACAGACCGATGACCAGTCCCACTTCCAGGCCCCCCTGCCAGAAATAGCTCCTTAAGAAGAGGGTGACGCCCAGGGTGATTCCAAGCATGGCTCCGATGATCAGCTCTTTCTTCACCACATCCCACCACCGGGCCAGATTAAGATCCCCTACGGCAATGGCGCGAATGATCAGGGTGGAGGACTGGGAAGCCGTATTCCCGCCGCTGCCGATCAAAACCGGAATAAAAAAGGCCAGCACAATCACCGATTGCAGAGCATCATGGAAGTGGGCGATGATATTGGAGGACAAAAACCCCGAAACCAGCAGGAGCATGAGCCATCCCACCCTTTTTTTGTACAACAAGACCACCGAAGCCATGGCATAGGATTCCTCCACCGGGACAATGGCGGCAACCTTATGGAAATCTTCCGAGACTTCTTCTTCCAGAACATCAATGATGTCGTCGATGGTGACAATCCCCAGGAGAATACCATTGGAATCCACCACGGGAAGGATGTTGAGGTTGTATTTTTTCATGTGTGAAACAGCCAGTTCCTGATCATCGTAAGCCGTTATGGACACACATTTGCTGTCCATAATGGTCTCCACGGTCTCCGTATTGCCGGCCAGGATGAATTTCCGGATGGGAATATCGCCCTTCAACTTCCATTCTTTATCCACCACGTAGACAATATTGATGGTTTCGGCAACCTTATCCCTTCGGCGAATATGGGCCCTGGCCTGTTCAATATCCCAGTTCTGCCTCACCGCCACGTAATCCGGCGTCATGAGCCTGCCCACGCTTTCCTCGGGGTATCCCAGAAGGCCCAGGGCTTCTTTTCTTTCATCCAGGGGAAGCAGGTTCAGAATTTTCTGGGTCAATTCACCGGGGATTTCTTCAAAAATATCGGTTCTGTCATCCGGCGGCAATTGAAGCATTAATTCCTTCAATTCCTGGTTCGCAATGGACCGGATGATGGTTTCCTGGCGGTTGGGCTCCACTTCGCTGAAAACAAGGGAGGCCCGGTCCGTGGGCAACAGTCTGAAAACGATCACGGAATCTTTTTCATCCAGGCTGTTCAACAGATCTGCAATGTCCGGTTCAAGCCATTCCTTGAAAACCTCTTTGAGATCCTTCCAGTTGCTTTCCCGAACCAATTCGAGAATTTCCGGCTGCAAAAGTTTGGAAACCATCACCATAAGATTGGTCCTAATTGAAGTTGTGAATGGATGAAACCGTTATTCTTCATCCGGAGATTCCTCATCATTTTCCATTCCCTCCGGAGCAAAGGGGTTGCCCATGGTTTCGGTTTTCACCCCCGGGGGTAATTTGAAAAGAGACCCGTCAATGGATTGATTCAGAGTCACCTCGGTGACCACGGATTCTGTTTTGGAACCGGGCATTTTTATGCTTTGCCCCATCATGGTCATGGTTTGGCCGGGAATCGTCACAATGCTTTTCATGGGAAACTGTTTTTCGTTCCACACCCATTCCCGGACATTGCTGGTGATATTGGCCATGGTGCTTGCGTATTCCTTGATGGTGCATGCTTTCCCGTTGATGGTTTCGGTACCAACGGTTTTTGCGGCTTTGCGGTTTTCCGCTGCCTGCTTAAAGGAATCGCTGCTTAATAGTCCGGAAGACATGCTCTTCATCATGGCATTCATGACCATGGCGGTTTTTTTTGCAGGGTCATAGAGGTATTGCTGTTTTCCATCGTCGATGATGATTTGGGTTTCACCTGTGGCCTCATCCTGGATTTCCATTCGCACCTGGTTGCCTGAGATCCAGAATTTCTGGGTGGATTTTTGAATCTTTCCGTTTCCATCTTCCTGGGTGGTTTTAGAGATCCACCGGGCGGTTTCAAAATCAAAGCCCGAGGCTTTCATGGCTTCGGCCATGTTGGTGGGATCTTGGGCAAGGGCCGGAGAAAGGTTTAAGATTGCCATCAGGCTGGCCAGGGCAGTGATCATGAGAAGTTTTTTCGCTGAAGTCATGCTGATCCTCCTTCAAATGGTTTTAGATCTTTGGGCTTGGGTTTTCTTGTTCATTCCAGGGTTTTTTTCATACGGTCTTTTTATGTGGCCGTTTTCGAATCGTAGGACATTATAGATCCAACCCGAAGATCCGGCAAGCATAAGATGATCGGGGGGCGTGAAATAAATGTTTGTTAACCGGGCCATCCTTAAAATGGTGCTTGCAAAATAAAAGGAATCCATTTATGAAATAAAAAACGTAAATAATATTTACATTCACATCAAAATCCCCCTGTTAGCGACCATCTATCCTAACATATGATTAAGGAAAGGAAATTTACCGTGTCTGAACCGATTCAAATGCCAATCCCCTCCAAACCGTTTTACGGCTGGATCAATGTGCTTTTGCTGACCTTTATTTATATGGCCACCACCGGCCTGGTTTTCTATGCTTTTTCCGTCATTTTTCCGGTGATGCTTAAGGCCACCGGCTGGAGCCGCGGGGATGCCTCCATCGCCATATCCGTCAACATGCTGGCCGGTGGATTTCTGATCCCTTTTGCAGCCAAATTTCTGAACAAATACGGCAGCCGGAAAGTGATCATCGTGGGGCTGGCTATTCTGTTTCTGAGCCTGCTGCTCCTGTCCACCGCCACCACGAAACTCTGGCATTGGATCGCCATCTGGGGTGCGATCATTCCCATCGGGCGGGTGCTTTGCGGACTTTTGCCGTCCCAGGTGAACATCATGATGTGGTTCAGCCGCAAGCGAGCCATGGCCATAGGACTATTAATGACCGGTGCGCCCATTGGAGGAATTTTCGCGCCACCGGTCTACACCTGGTTTATGAATTATATGGGGGGCTGGCGATCCGGATGGTTTCTATCCACCGGCGTGGTGTTGATGGCGTTGGTCATGAGTTTCTGGGTCAAAAGCAAACCCTCGGACATGGGGCAGCATCCTGACGGCATCGTCCCGGGCTCGGTGCAGGCAAACGGCCAAGTCACTCCGCACGGCTCTCGGACTTATCGAACCACCGTCGTGTGGACCCTTCGGGAGGTGCTGAAAACCCGGGTTTTCTGGCTCATCACCGTGGTCAACATCACCCAGGGAATGGGACTGGGTCTGATCGTCTACCATGGCGTGCTCCACATGACGGATGTGGGGTATTCGGCCATGAATGCTGCGTATATTCTTTCCATGATCATGGGAAGCAGTGGCGTGGTGCGTTTCCCCATCGGCTGGCTGGGGGACCGGGTGGAGCCCCGTTGGATTATCTTCAGCGCTCTTATCATCATGATCATTGGTTTTATCGGCATCTGGCAAGCCCCGAGTTTTGGCCTTCTCATGATTTTGGGACCCATCTACGGCATTTCCTACGGAATCATGCTCACCATCATGCCCACCATCACAGGCAACTATTTCGGGCCTGAAGTTTACGCCAACATCAACGGAGCTGTGGGACCTGTTTTAACCGTCATCGGCGCTGCGGTTCCCACCATCGCCGGGTATGCCGTGGAAAAAACGGGCAGCTACAACGAGGTTTTTCTGGTGATTACGAGTCTTATTGTTATAGGATTGGTTTGCAGCGCATTCCTGGCCCCGCCCCATAAAAAAGAGGTGTCATCGTATTCTTAAATCAAAACCTAAATCGAAAGGAACTGAGCCTTGATTGATATTACCGGAGCCATGCCGGCCAAACAACCTTTTTATGGATGGAAAAACGCTTTTTTACTTTCTTTTATTTATCTTGCCACGTCGGGAATGGTGTTTTACGCCTTTTCAGTGATTTTCCCGTTTATGCTAAAGGAAACCGGATGGAACCGGGGGGATGCTTCCATCGCGATTACGATCGCAACCCTGGCCGGAGGCTTTCTGATTCCTCTTGCCGCGAAACTTCTCAATAAATACGGAAGCCGCAAGCTGATCATCATCGGCTTGGCCATCTCGTGCGTCAATCTTCTGCTGCTCGGCACGGTGGTCACCAAGCTCTGGCACTGGATCGCCATTTGGGGTCTTCTTCTCCCCTTGGGTCGCCTGCTTAGCGGACTTTTGCCTTCCCAGGTCAACATCATGCTCTGGTTCAACCGGAAACGGGCCACGGCCATGGGGCTATTGATGACCGGCGCCCCCATCGGAGGGGCTCTGGCTCCCCCGGTATTTACGTGGTTTATTGCCCACATGGGGGGATCACGCTATGGATGGTATCTGTCCGCCGGGGTAACCTTTCTCGCCCTGATCGCAAGTTTCTGGGTGGTCAGCAAACCTTCGGATCTGGGCCAGTATCCGGACGGCATCGCTCCGGGAACGCTTGCGCCGGGTGAACAGGCCGGGGTAGCGTTTAAAGACCGGACCTTCCGGTCCAGCTCGGTCTGGACCCTCCGTGAGGTCTTGAAATCCAGAACCCTTTGGCTGTATACCTTGGCAGGCTTGGCCCAGAGTCTTACGTTGGGAATCGTCGTCTACCACGGTGTCCTGCATCTCACGGACATCGGAATCAGCAAAATGAATGCCGCCATGGTTTTGTCCTCGGTAACCATCAGCAGCGGAATCGTGCGCTTTCCCATCGGCTGGCTGGGAGACCGGGTGGAGCCCCGGTGGATTTATTTCACAGCCCTGATTTTTAGCCTCATCGGGTTTGTAGGCATCTGGAAGGCCCCGAGCATTCCCTTGCTTATGGTTTTAGGATCCATTTACGGCATTGGCTACGGCTCCATTCTCAGCATCGGCTCCACCTTGCTCGGAAATTATTACGGGCCTGAAGTCTTCCCCAGCATCCGGGGAGCTTTAGGGCCTTTTCTCACGCTGTTTGGCGCCGGTGTTCCCACCATCGCCGGGTATGCCATGGAAATACAGGGCAATTACAATTCGGTTTTTTTCTGGTTGGCCGTTTTTCTGGGAGTGGGCATCCTCTGCAGCGCATTTTTAACACCGCCACAAAAACCGGCCCAAGAAGCTGTTTAGAATAGCAAGGGCGGGCTAACGCCTGCCCTTGCTCTCCATCCTCCTCATTCAATTCCAAGACCTTTGTGGTTTGACCTTTGGAAATAAAAAGGTTAGAAGGCCTGGAATAAAATTTCTCCGAGATCATTTTCATCGACAACCCTGAAATTCTATAAGGATAAATTTAATAAGTTACAGTCATGTTTGAAAATATATCAGTTCTTGCCGGCAGCAGTGCCCTCCGGATGATTCGTGAAGAGGGGCTCAACTTAAACCGGGTGAAAGTCCTTGCCGGGGCTTCCGGAGCAGCCAAGTTTCTCGTACTGACGGGCATCGATAGGGTATTGATGTCCTTGTTCAAGGATCGAAAGGACCCCCTTTTCCTCATCGGCACCTCCATTGGCGCTTTCCGGATGGCAGCCTATTGCCAGAAAGACCCCATTGCCGCTCTGAACAACCTGGAAAGGGAATATATTGCCCAGCATTATGATACAAAGCCCTCGCGCCAGGAAATCACAAAGGAATCCTGGCGGATTCTCAATGCCTATATTGAGGATTCTGAAATAGAACCCATGCTCCATCACCCTTTCATGAGGATGACCTTTCTTGCCAATCAATGCCGGGGTCTGATGAAATCGGAAAATCTGTTTTTTCAATCCCTGGGCATTGCCGCGGCTGGTTTGGGGAATTTGATCCACAGGAGCACCCTGGGCTGTTTTTTTGAGAGGGCCCTGTTCTGTGCACCGGGAAGCCCTCCTCCCTTTGCCGGCATGAACCAGTTCCCCTTGAAGCGCCATGATCTCAATGCGTCCAATTTTAAAACCGCTCTCCTGGCATCGGGTTCCATTCCCTTTGCAATGGAAGGGGTATCCAATATTTCCGGAGTACCGGGAATATTCCGGGACGGAGGCATTCTGGATTATCACCTGGACATTCCTTTTCTTCCTGAAGAGGATGGCCTTGTTTTATACCCCCATTTCTATGACTACATCATTCCCGGCTGGTTTGATAAAAACCTCCGGCGAAAGCCCGACCCGGAAAACCTGAAAAATGTCGTGCTTCTATCTCCCTCCAAAAAGTTTGTCGATGCCCTGCCCATGGGAAGAATACCGGACAGAAAGGATTTTAAAATCTTTTTCAAAAAAGATGCGGAAAGAATAAAACTCTGGAAAGCGTCTGCTGAAAAAAACGCAGTCCTCGGAGAAGAATTCCTTGAAGCCATGGAATCGGGTAGAATACGGGACAGGGTGAAGCCTCTCTAAAACGGTTTCCATTTTCATTCTTTTATGATAATTGTTATCATATTAGTTCATGAATTCAAAAAGTAACAAATATTATAGAGAACTATTACCTTTATTTCATAATTTCAGTTTTTGGAACCATGCGGTCCGGAGAGCCGAGGTGTGATCCTTTTCGATGGGTTGAGAATTAATGCAATAACATCATATAGTTGCTATCAACATTCTTTTTAAGGGTTTGTGAAAAGTGTATTGGCATTTATATTGCTAATACAAAGGCCACGAATCAAAAAACAGAGGAATGGAAAATAATGAACTCATATTCAGCACTTAGCAGCGATTTTATGGAAAAAACCAATGAGGCTTTTCAGCGTTTTCAAACGGAAAAAGTTCCTTTTTCTGCTTTACGATTGGCCATTCCCGGTGATTATGCAAATGATGCGGCTTTTGATCAGGTAGTAAAAAAACATCTCAGGGAAACAGACAAAGTTCTCGGAAACCAAGACGACTTCTATGCTATTTTAATGGAAGGGACATCCTTTGACGCTGCGGTATCCGCCTCCAAGCGGCTTGCCGGAAGCCTTTTACAGCTTCACAAAACAAGACCGAGAAGTTCAAGCCGCAAGGACCTGCAAGCCTCCTTTGAAATTATCGGGTGCAAAACGGGGTCCGATCATCTTTGCAGAACCTATCTTGATTTGAACAGTCCTTGGAAAACAACCGTTGGGATGAAACCGATTCCAAGGGAAGTTCAGGTCTATCTTGATGCTTCCCAACCCATGAGCAGAAAATCAGGCAACCATGATGGAATGGTGAATATAAAGGTATAAAGGGCATTCCTATGAACCAGCATGACAGCAGATCATTCAATAAAAACCAGGACAGGCTGAGCGAAATCAAAAAACCATCCGGGACGGAGGATGTGAATATGGAAGAAAAATACCGAAGAGAAATTGACCGGTTGCTGGAATTGCGTCCTGAAATGGCTGATTTTCAGAGAGAAATCGAAAGACGGCTTTCCCATGCCGGAACTTTTGAAAATAGAATGGCGGTTCTGGGGATCATGATGGAGGATAAGCTCTGTCAGCTTAAATATCATTTGTCCATACTGGCGGAAAAAGTTAATTCCTGGGAGGCCATGGCCAACCGAAGGTAAGCCATCAGATGGGAAATGCCCTGATTCAGGCAATCAGGGCATTAAAAAATCGTTATGCCCTTGAAAAATCCGATCCCATTTGTGCGGTATGGAGAATCTGAGTTTAGAATTGTCCGGCTTCATGCTGCACATGAATCAGTTTTTTTGTGTCAAAACCCAGTTCCCCGGCTTTTTGAATCAGGTCTGTTTTAAGGGATTCGGGCATATCGGGCCTTCTGGCAAGGAGCCAGAAATAGGATCTGTTCGGACCGCAGACCATGGCGTACGAATACTGGTCCTGATCCAGATCAATGATGTTGTACGCCCCGTAAAAAGGTCCGAAGAAAGACACTTTCAATCTGCCCACATGGGGGTCTTTCACAGAATAGGCTTTTCCTTCGGCTTGTTTCCATTTGCCGGTTTTTGGATTAAATCCCCGATTGATTACACGAATGCCGCCGTCCGATCTTATACTGTACTCTGCGGAAACCGAGTCAAGATCTTTTTCAAAGGAATGGTCCAGTCGGACGATCTCATACCAGGTTCCGAGATAACGTTGAAGTTCAAATCCCTTCACCGGGCTGATTCCTTTGGGGATCCCCACACATCCAGGCAGGAAAATAAACATGAGAAAAAGAAAAATGTTTTTCATTTACTTTCTCCGTATCCGATAGTAATAAAACCAATAGATTTAATAACGTTGGCATACCTTCATGGAAAGGGTATACCCTTTTTAAATCTCATATGCAAATGCAGAACAGCGCATTTCTAGAACGGCTTTGCTTTTTCCACGGACCACCATCTGTTTTAACAAAGGAGGGAACATATGTTGCGTAAGTGCCTATTATTTATGTTTGTGATTACCATGGGGGCTTTATTCATGGCTTGCGGTGACAAATACGGCGAAGCCGTGGATGTCAACAAGCAGTTTGCAGCCGCCATGGAGGAATACGTCATGGCTCTGGATAAGGCGGAAAACGCCCAGGCTGTGGCCAATGCCATGGACGATTATACCGCCAAAATGGAAAAGATAGTCCCGAAAATGAAGAGCATTGCCGATAAATACCCGGAATTGAAAACCACCACCGAAGTGCCGGAAGAACTGAGAGTCAGCAGGGAAAAAGCCGAGGCCGCAGGTGGAAAAATGGCCGGGGCCATGATGAAGATGGTTCAATACATGACGGATCCCAAAGTGCTTGAAGCCCAACAAAGGATGCAAAAGGCTATGACCGCATTAACCACAGAATGAGCCTACAAGTTATCTCAAAATAATCTTTTGGCCCAAACTCTTCGTTGTCGGCAAATTTTAAATCCTCGAAATACTTAAGTATGTCTCCGGTTTAAAATTTACCTCCGCCTCGATTTTGAACCAAAATCTTTATTTTGAGATGGCTTGTAACAACAACCCCATGTGAAAGGCCGGGATTTTTGCTGAAAAATTCCCGGCCTTTTTATTTTTGCGCGTCCGGGGTGGCCCGGTGTATTCAGGCAAAAATTTCCCCGAAGATTTCCCCTTTGGCCACGCGAGTGACTGGTCCTGTAAGGGTGATGGCATAGTCCTCCGCGATTTCGATTTCCAGAATGCCGCCCGGCATGTGAACCGTGATTCGATCATCGCAAAGGCCAAGTTTCCGGGCCACGGCGGCGGAAGCACTTGAACTGCTTCCGGAAGCCAGGGTGTATCCTGCCCCCCTTTCCCAGATTTCAATCCGGATGTTGTTTCGATCCAGCACTTTCATAAACTGCACATTAATGCGATTGGGAAACCAGCCATGAACTTCCAGTTGGGCCCCCAGTCGACGAACCTCCATGGGTTCGAGATTTTCACAGGGAATTACGCAATGGGGGTTGCCGATGGTGGCGGCGCAGAAAACCAGATCCTTTCCATCGATGATAATGGTTTCATTGATCACCTCCCGGACAGGGCCTTTCACCGGAATCTCATCGCTTTGAAAGCTGACTTTGCCCATGTCCACTCGAATGGATTTGGCGCTTTTCGACAATTGGGCCTTCACGACACCGCCCGGGGTGGAAATGGTAAACGGGGCCTCTTTCACCAGGCCCAGATCCCACAGGTAACGGGCGAAAATTCGAATGCCATTGCCGCTTTTTTCTGCTTCACTGCCGTCTGGGTTGAAAATCCGCAACCCGAAATCACAGTCCGAAGAATGCATGGGGCCAAGCAGAATGCCGTCCGATCCCACCCCGAAATTTCGGTGGCAGATTCGAATAATCTTTTCTTCATCCAGCACCAAACCCTCCAGATCATCCGGATGGATCACGATATAATCATTTCCCAGAGCATGGTATTTTGAATACTTCATTTTGAAATCCTTTCTCAAGACCTTTCCATGGCACTGTCTAAATTCAACTGATCCTACTCCAACGGACAGGGGATATCAAGCCTGTGCAGGTATAAATTTGTGAGTACTTTCCACGGGGAATCCGGTGGAAGTAACATGGACCATGAGCACGAAACCCCGGAAATCATGGCCGGTGGATTCTCCATAGGATAAAGATGGCCACCACCGCCTTTCAAAACAAGAAAATGGATTCAAAAAAGATTTGAGTTCTGTCCATTCTGACCGATAAGATCAATTATATCCAGCTACATTTTTGCATTTCTTCCCCTGTGGAAAAGAGAATGAAAAAAGGTTGAGAAAGTTGGCGAATCGGGGAAACAACTATTTTAACAAAAGGGAAAAAATATGTTCAATGATGCGAAATTAGGCACGAAATTGATGGCGGGTTTTTCTGCAGTGGCGTTGATCACCTTAATTTTAGGCTTATCGGGTTATTATGGTGCAGTCAAGAACGGAGATTCGGTAAGTGCAATCGGGCGAGTGAAGCTTCCCGGCGTGAAAAGCCTGCTGACCATGAGCCAGTCGCAGACGGCGGTTGTGGTAGGGGAAAGTGGACTCATCAACCGGCGAATGATGGACCATGAAATCCGGCAATCCAATTACCGGTATATAGATGAGGCGTTTGCGAGGGCGCAGGAGGCATGGCGTATCTATGAAACCCTGCCTAAAACCACGGAAGAAGAGGAAGTGTTCAAGCGGTTTGTTCCGGAATGGGAAAAATGGAAGAATGCTCACGGGGTGGTCCGAAGCTTGTCCGAGGACAAAGACCGTATGATTGCTTCCGGCATTCCTCAAAGCGATCCCAAGATTGATGAAATCGACAAGAAAAATTTCGGTGAAATGCTTAAGGCCAGGGAGTCTTTTTTGTCTTCCGAGGCCCTGCTTAACAAACTCGTACAAATCAACAGCGAAAGTGCCCAAAGTGTGGCAACCCAAGCCCTGGAACAAAGTGCATCCCTGAAAATTTTTACCCTTATCTCGTCCATTGCCGGGGTGCTGCTGGCCATTGTTTTAGGGCTTCTCATCACCCGCTCCATCACTAGACCCATCCATAGAATTATCGCAGGCCTCAGCTCCGGAGCAGGCAAGGTGGCCTCGGCTTCCGAACAGGTTTCTTCAGCCAGCCAGTCCCTGGCCCAAGGCGCCAGTGAACAGGCCGCATCCATTGAAGAAACAGCTGCATCTCTGGAGGAAATGGCTGCCATGACCAAGCAGAATGAGGATAGCGCAAGGCAGGCGGATATATTGATGGGTGAAAGCAAGGAAGTGGTTTCCAGGGCAAATGCATCCATGGAGTCCTTGACAGGGTCCATGAATGAGATCTCCAAAGCCAGTGAAGAGACCTCAAAAATTGTAAAGACCATCGACGAGATTGCATTTCAGACCAATCTTCTGGCGTTGAATGCGGCGGTTGAGGCGGCAAGAGCCGGAGAGGCTGGAGCCGGGTTCGCCGTGGTGGCCGACGAAGTCAGGAATCTTGCCATGCGCGCGGCTGAAGCGGCGAAGAATACAGCTGCGCTGATCGAAGGAACCGTTAGAAAAGTCAAGGATGGCTCGGGGTTGGTGAGCATGACCAATGAGGCTTTTCATCAGGTCGCTGAAAGCTCATTAAAAGTGGCCGGGTTGGTGGGAGATATTGCCGCCGCATCCAAAGAACAGACCCATGGCATTGAAGAGGTCAACACTGCGGTGATCGAGATGGACAAGGTGACCCAGGAAAATGCGTCCAATGCCGAAGAATCCGCATCCGCCTCAGAGGAATTGAGCGCCCAGGCCCTGAAGATGCAGACCATGGTGAATAAACTCATGGCCATGACGGGTACTTTCATTATTGGGAGCGTGCAAAAGGAGAAAAAACCAGCGGCCGTACCCGGGACTGTGAAAGCCCTCGCCCCGAAGGGAAAGAACAGGATGAAGGTTCCAAGGCTTCCGGCCATCCAAAAGAATGGAAATTCGCCGGAGCAGGTCATCCCCTTTGATGAAGATGACCTCGCCGGTTTTTAATTCGGTTTAAGCAACCCCCGTCATCGGGAAATCAAGGGCCGCCCGGATAGGTGGCCCTTTTTCTTTCCGCGCCTATGCCAGTTTCTTCCCGGCGCCCGGTCCGGGGGATACTCCGAAAATCTCCTCAATTTTCAAAATCACAGCGCCCTTGGACTTTAAGGGAAAACCCGCCTTATTGCCCATCTCTTCAATCCATTTGGCGGTTTCTTCATAGCGTTTTCCGGTGGTTTCAATGGTTACCGTGCCTTTGATCTGATACCCCTCATGACCTTCCCAGAAGGTGACGGCCACCTTGGGATTGGCTTTGATGTTGGCCAGGGTTTTGTTCAAAAACTGATCTGAAATAAGGATGGTTTCGCTATCGATGATTTTTTTTGCTCCCACGGGAACCGCATTGGGGGTTCCGTCGGCTGTTGCCGTGACAAGCACCGCAGCAGGGACCTTATTCAATAATTCCATCATTCTTTCCGTCATTTGTGCCATTTTTCCGTCCTCCTTTTTTTAAGACCATTCAAAATCATAATACCCCAAAGCCGTATCCAGCATGGCCCTGTGGGGTCCGCCCAGCCACAGGCTGAGTATTTTAACATCCCTTAAATATTTTTCAATATGGTAGTCAAATGCATACCCGTAAGATCCCATGAGTTCCATGGCATGATGGGTCACCCATTCGGTGGCTGCGCAGGCATAGGCCTTGGCCGACGAGCATTTGGACAACAATACGGGCTCCCCCGAGCTTCCGAATTTGCCGGAGCCCACCATCTTCCCCACCTGTTGGGCATAGGCTCTGGCGGATTCGATCTTCTGGGCCATCTCCCCCAGAATGGAGGCATGCAAGGACCGGGACCGAACAGGGCGCCCTGCGATTTCCCTGGTTTTGGTCCATTTCAGAACGATTTCAAAGCAAGCCTGGGCCGCTCCCAGAGCCATGTGGCAGGTACCCAGACGACCCATGCCCACGATATCGTGAAGGATTTTGGCATCCTTGCCTGGCCCGGCCACCCGGTATTTCTTCGGAACCCGGACATGGTCAAAAAAGATTTCCGTATTCACATCCGTATAACACATGCCCATTTTTTCATAGGGCTTGCTGAAGGTCATGCCCGGGGCATCCGGCGGCACATAAATCAGGGCCACCCCGTCATCCCCTGTTCCGGGATCCGTGCTGCACACCACACAATAGGCGATATCGGCCTTGCTGGCACCGCTGGGCCATATTTTGTGCCCGTTGATCACCCAATGATCCCCGTCTTCCTCGGCCAGGGTATGAATGGTTCTGCCGTGCTGGGTGGGGTCTTCCGCGTTGGTTCCACCGGTAGGTTCGGTGATGGCCATGCAGCAGCCGTGGGGCCGATCATCACAAATCTTGGGCACAAACTCCTGCAAAAGGTCCATTCTTCTGCCCCGCATGGCCCCGGACATGGCCCAGTTGATGATGGACATGTGGGTAGCAAGTCCCACATCCCCCCGTGCAATTTCCTCGATGATCATGTTGTAAACCGTACCGCTGACCCCCAGACCCCCGAGCTTTTCCGGCCACGTGGCCCGTTGAACGCCTAAATCCACCAGCCCCTGCTGAATTTTATGAAATGTCTTCCCGGCGAGTTCTTCGTCCCGGTGCCATCCCCCTTCCAAATCCTGGCGCCGGGGCATGATTTCACCATCCACAAATTCGCGGACGGCCCCGACAATCCGCAGATCATCATCTGTGATATCCAGAGCGCCCAGATATTGTTTTCTTAGATCAAGCAGTGATGCCATAGGGTATTTTCCTTCCGTTCAGGTCCATTTGTGGTTGGAGATCTATTGGAACAGGAACAACCTTAGCGTGAAAAGCCTATAAAATAAAGCACCATCAACGGCATTTAACGCCTGTTTTGCGTCATTCCGTGGGAAGGACTACTCCTCAATGGGCCCATAAACCTTCAATTTATATTTAATATTGTCCGGCTGAATGAGCATTTCTTTTATTTTTGAGGCTTTCACGGAATCAATGCCAGGGATCTGAATCAGGATTCTTATGCTTCCCTTCTGTCGAACCGTGGCACCCGGAATATCGAGGCCTTGGACCCGTGCCTGATATTCTATCAAGGTTTTCTCCATGGCCAGTTTTATTTCCTCTTTGGTGAGCTCTTCAACCATTATTTTTACAATAAACCCTGTTCCTTTAATGCGTTCATCGGGCATGGTTCTATCAATCCGGTTTTCAAAGGCAAAATAAAAACCAAGCCCGCAGAGGGCGATCACCATCAAACTTCTCCAGTTCATGATCTTTATAAATTGCATATTAACCATCCAAATTGAGGTCATCCTGCTTTTTTAGGTTTGAAGATCACAGCAGGTTTTGTTCGGGCAGAATAGGTGAACCCTTCGGCCTCCGTGATCTCCCCGTATTTTGCTTTCAAATCATCCCATGATCCTGTGTCAAAGGCGCGGGTTGGGCAGGCTTCTACGCAAACAGGCAGCTTTCCTTCCATCCATCGTTCCAGGCAGAAATCACATTTGGTCATCTTGGCTTCCGGTTCCGGCCCGAACTGGGGGGCATCATAGGGACAGGCTTTTAAACATTTACTTCCGCAGCCCTCTTTGCCCATGCAGGCTTCCTGGTCTACCACCACAATGCCGTCTTCCGGTCTTTTTTGAATGGCGTCTACTGGGCAGGCCGGAACGCACACCGGGGAAATGCAGTGATAGCAGGGAACAGCCAGATATCCCACAAAAAGCGCCGGAAATTGTCCTTTTTCCGTGTAAACCAGCCGCATCCACTTTTCCGGCCCCGGCGCGATGTCGTTCCAGTCCTTGCAGGCCACCATGCAGGCGCTGCATCCCGTGCATCTTGTCTGGTCAAAATAAAATCCCGTTTGCATGTGCTTTGCCCTCCTGTTATATTTTTTTTACTTCAACCAGCACGGTTTTTAAGGCTGAGGCTCCCGCCGGCGAATAATCATCCAGGGTAAGGGTGTTGGCGCAGCCCCCCTGATCCACACCGTCCTCATCCGGAGCATACCAGGCCCCTTCGGTGACGGCAATCACTCCGGGAATGATCCTTCGGGTCACCCAGGCCTCGATGGCGAGGGTCCCCCGGTCATTAAACACATGCATACGATCCCCGGTTTGAATGCCCCTTTGATCGGCATCCACGGGATTGATCCAGGCCCGGTGGGGTTCCACCTCAGCGAGCCATTCCACTTTATACATGGTGGAATGGGTTCGGCTCCGGGGATGGGGAGACATCATCTGAAGGGGATATTTTTCAATCAAAGGATCAAACCGGTCTTCCCGGACCCTTCGGTATTTGGGAATGGGTGGTACATTTTCAGGATCATGGAGGTCTGCGGCCCGTTGGGAGAAGATTTCGATCCTGCCTGAAGGGGTTTGGAACGGGTTGTTCTCAATATCGTCGATCTGGTCTTTGAAAGCAACGATGGGGGTTTTGAGTTCTACCCGGTGAACCCCTTGTTTTTTGAAGGTGTCATAATCCGGGATCCCTTTTCCGGTTTCCGGATTATTTTCAATGAACATGCGAAGGTATTCATCATCGGTCAAGGGTTTGAAATCTTTTATGCCTAATTTCTCCGCCAGCTCAGCTGCGATGGTAAGGTCGGACTTGCATTCACCCAGGGGTTCAATGGCCTGGTTCATGAAAAGATAATAAGGCCCGGAAGGCCAGGGCCGTACGGTGTCGGTCCTTTCCGCAGAAGAGGTTACGGGAAGGATAATGTCCGCATAACGGGCCGTGGGGGTCATGAACAGGTCATTGACCACCATGAAGTCCAAGCCTTCATAGGCTTTGGCCGCCTTGTTGGCATTGCCCAGCTGATTTAAATGATTGCAGCCGATGGTGAAGACGAATTTGATATCAAATGGATAACCGCCTGCCTTGCCCTTCAGCATGGCGTCATGCATCACATTGGTATGGACCCGCTTTATCAGCCGCAGGTTCAAATCCAGGGTGCCCCGAATGGACGGGCCGCCGGCTTCCACCGGGTTTTTTCCTGCTGGAATGGCGGACCCGAAGAACATGTGTCCCAGGGGAATACCCATGAGACCCCCGGCAGCCGAGCCGCCGTGTTTCCCCGTGTTCCCCGTCATGTTGGTTAGCGTCATGGCAAACCGGTTATACTGCTCCCCGATGGCGGATCGGGCAGGCCCCTGGCAGTCCATGAGGCAAGCCGGTTGGGTGAGGGCGTATTCCCTGGCAATCCGTTCAATGGTTGCTGCCGGAACACCCGTGATGGCCTCGGCCCAGGCCGGGGTTTTGGCAATGCCGTCTTCATCTCCCATCACGTAATCCTTGAACTTTTCAAAACCCGTGGTGTATTTGTCCAGAAAGCCTTGGTCCTGAAGATTCTCCCGGATCATCACATGGGCCATGGCCGCCATCATGGCCGTGTCCGTGCCGGGGTAGATGGGAATCCACTCATCCGCCACCACCGCAGCCGTGTCTGAATATCGGGGGTCAATGGCCACGACCCGAGCTCCGTTTTCCTTGGCCTTGATGAGATGATACATGGTATTGGTGCCGGAGATCATGCGGGCCGGGTCCCAGCCCCAGAGGAGAATGAGTTTTGAATTCATCATGTCTTCCCGGCTGTGCCCCACCATCACCGACCCGTAATGGGTCAGGCAAGCCCACACGGCCCCTTCGGAGGATACATTGCCGTAATGAGAGGAATATCCTCCCAGGTGATTGAGCAGCCTTGCAAAAGCCGATCCTCCGCCGTGCAGGGACGCCTGATAACCGCCGCCGGTGTTGAGAAAAACGCTGGAATTCCCATAGGTATCGATGGAGTGTTTTAGCTTCTCAATAATGGTTCCGTAAGCCTCATCCCATGTGATGCGGGTGAACTCCCCCTTGCCCTTGGGACCGGTTCTTTTCATGGGATAAAGGAGCCGTTCGGGATGGTAAATGTACTTCCGCAGGGCCCGGCATCTTAGGCAGGTCCGTAACTGATCCTCAGGGCCTGCCGTGTCGTCACCCTCCACCCGGACGATCTTGCCTTCTTTTACATGCAGCCGTAAAGGACATCTCCCGCCGCAGTCAAAGGCGGCGCAGGTTCGAACAATGCTTTCCTCATCATTATCGGGATTGATTTTTATGGTATCCATTTGATCCTCCTGGTGAGGGTTATCTTTCGATGATATCAAACCAAACCGTTCGTTCTTCCTCAAAGGGCGCAGACACCTGCCTTGTTTCCTTCCCGAAAATCATGGTTTTCCGGGATGCCGTGTCATAGGGGTCCCAGGTTCCGATGCCGCCATGGGAAGGATTGCCGGTTTTAGCAAAAGCCGCCCAGGCATCCATCATCTCCAGGGAGAGTTTTTCAACCCCTGGCCCGGTTCCGGCGAATTTATCCTGTCCCGGAACCAAATAGGTGCCGAAAACAAAGGGCAAATCCAGGGCATGACAGGCTCCCAAGGCCCCCCTTCGGGCCGGAGATTCCCAGGTAAACAAATAACAAAACACGTTGGGCTGATGCTTCACCTGGGCCTCCAGAAGCTTCATGCCGGGAATCCGGAATTTGGAGTCCCCACCGATGGCATCCAGTATGGCATTGTTGTCAAAACCCAACCCCATTTTCTGCCGGGAGGCTTTATACATGCGGATCATCTTTACAACCCTGTCCGGCGCCACTTTTCCTTCTCCATCCTTGTCCCGAATGGTTTCTGGAATCTGCTCCATCACCTTTTGAATCAGGGTTCCATCCTCCATGGGCGGCGGATCGGGAACCAGCATTCGGGTGAAGAGTTTTTCTTCATCCCGATTGTTCCCCACAATCAGTGGAATGTCGGAGGATGACCCGTTCAAAATAGCGTCAATGGGCCGAAGGGGCAGGGAGGGCGTTTCATACACCGGCACATATCGAAGGCCCGGGCCGGAGGATCTGGCCCCGCCGGTTACTTTGGCCTGAAGATCCACGATCTTTTCAGCAGAAAGGTCCCACAGGGCGTCAATGGTGTCCACCCCTGCAGTTTTCATAAAAGCCAAGGCCAGGTCATCGGCTTGGGCTTTGGACAGGGCGTTATTGGCTCCCCCGCTCTGGCAGATGGCTTTTTTGAAAAGGCCTTTGGCGTCGGGCATGGCAAGGAGGGTGGCCACAGCCATGCTCCCTGCGGATTCTCCGAAAATTGTTACATCATCCGGATTTCCCCCGAAAGCCGCAATATTTTTCCGGACCCATTGAAGTGCTGCGATCTGGTCCAGTTGCCCGCAATTGGCAATCGCTCCTCGTTTTTCGCCACCGATGCCGGAAAGGTCTAAATAACCCAGGGCTCCGAGCCGGTAGTTGATGGTCACCAGAACCACATCGTGCCGGGAAAGCAGAGGCCCGCCGTGATACATGGGGGTGGTTCCGGAGCCGCCGACAAAGGCTCCTCCGTGAATCCAGAACATCACCGTGCGTTTTTTATCGTCTGCCCCGGGAGTATAGACATTCAGATACAGGCAGTCTTCATGGAAGGGGCCTGACGGGGTCATGCCGGGAAGACCCCGGGACTGGGGGGCCGAAGGCCCGTATTTTGAAGCCTCGTAAACCCCGCTCCAGGCGTCACAGGGTTGGGGGGCGCAGAATCGCAAGGGCCCCACAGGGGGTTTTGCAAAGGGAATCCCCAGAAATTCAACATGCCCTGGTTTATCAACGCCTGCGATTTGTCCTTTGTCCGTGGATACGATCACTGCCATGGCCGGCCTCCTTCTGATCGAGTTTCAAAGATGTATCTTGTTATTTAGCATGGGGGAATGGACACTGAATTACGATGGTGATTATGGCATCGAATATCCTTTCAGGCAATTAAAAAAATATCGCCCTAATGTTGCCCGATAGGTTGGCCGATATTAAATCTTAATTACCACTTAACCCTTGATGTAAATCACCTGATGCATTAAGGTTTCTCCCTTTAAAGAAAAGAAAACCTCTGGAAACGGAATACATGAAGGCAATCCATAGATCTCAGAAAACCCCGCAGCGTGGCCTGCCTGCCCTGGTTGTTTTGGCAAGTATTCTCGCTGCTGGCGTTTTTTTCATAGGGTGGGTAGCCGCCCATAAAGATAAGGTGTTAAGGGAGAATTACCTTTTCCAGACACAGCTTATTGGCAAAGCCATAGACCTGGATATGATTCGCACCCTTTCGGGAAGCCCTACAGATCTTTCTTCCAAACAATACCTCAAGCTTAAGGATCAACTCGCCCGGGCCAAAACCATCAATGGAGATTGCCGGTTCCTTTATCTCATGGGGAAAAGGGAAAACGGCGAGGTGTTTTTTTTTGCAGACAGCGAACCCCAAGGGTCGGAGGACGAATCCCCGGCGGGTCAGATTTACCATGAGGTCTCACCCCAATTTTCAGCCGTGTTAAATCAAAAGATCGCTTTGACAGAAGGCCCTGTCACAGACCACTGGGGAACATGGATCAGCGCTCTGGTTCCCTTGCTGGATCCTAAAACCCATGACCTGGTGGCGGTTCTGGGGATGGATTTTTCCGCCAGGGATTTCAGGAAAACCCTTTTCTCAGCCGCACTTCCCCCTTTTCTGGCCACCCTTTTTGCCCTGGTCGTCCTGATTTTCGGCTCATTGCTTATTCACCAATTCGCTCGTCATGGCCGTGCATTGGCTTTTTATCCCGGGGATTCCAGGTTGATTTTCATCATCGTGGTGACCGGATTTTTTCTCAGTGGTTCTTCCGCCTGGATTATTCATGAAAAAGTTGCCCGCTCTCGATGCAATACATTTCAGAAATTGGCCATGGAAAGAACCGAAGCCATTGCCACGGCATTGGACACCCTGCTTGATCTGGAACTGGAGGCTCTGGCTCGTTTCTATGAAGCCAGTGATTCCGTGAGTCCGGAAGCGTTTTCCAGTTACACGGATTTTATTTTGAAGAATCCTGCAATCCAGGCCTTGGAGTGGGTTGAACCCGTGACCGATGCCCAAAAGGCAAACTTCCAGGCTCGGCAACGGGCCGAAGGACAGGCCGGGTTTTCCCTGTGGGAAAGGAACGGGGACGGGGTATCCCGGCCTGCAACGGGAAGAAACCTATACTACCCCGTTGTTCGGATCTCTCCCCGGACGGGCAATGAGGAAATTCTGGGCTTTGACCAGGGGTCTGATTTTTTGCGGCGAAAGGTCCTGGAAGAATCCATGGAAACCGGGCTTCCCGAATGCAGTGAATTCATACCCCTTATCCAGGAAGAGACTCCCACACAAGCCCTTCTGGTTTGTCGGCCTGTTTTCAGTCCGGAATCGGGCTCAAATCTCAAGGGATTTGCCGTGGGCGTTTTGAGGATTGAGTATCTTCTGAAAATCGCTCTTCAGGATGATGATATGATCTTCAACTTGGTTCCTGAAACCAGGCTTGCGGTATTGCAAGACTCACAAGACAGCGATCTCCCATCCCCTTCTGAATTTTCCATCCTTCGGCCTGTTTTTATATTTAATAAGGTCTTTTTTCTATCCGCCACGGCCGGACCGGGGTTTAAAAGGCTATATCCAGTACGGGGGCCTTTCCCGGCGGCTTTCGGAGGAATTGTTTTCACCCTCCTCACAGCAACGATGGCTGGAATGATTCTGCGTAAGCGAGGGCAATTGGAAGAAATGGTCTTTGAAAGCACCGAAAAGCTCGATGAGGCGGAAAATAGAATTGATCTGGCCATCCATGGCGCGGACCTGGGCATCTGGGATTGGGATATTGAAACCAGCGAACTGGTTTTCAATGAACTCTGGGCGGAAAAACTCGGGTACAACGCACAAGAGATTCGGCAGACGCTTTTTGACTGGGAAAAATCCGTTCCACCGGAGGATTTGCCCCTTGTGATTCAAGCCATGACCCAATACCTGGAAGGAAACTCGGAATTTTTTGAAATGGAGCATCGGTTGATTCCCAAGTCCGGCTCTTCCGTCTGGGTTCTGGTCCGGGGGCGCACCATAAAAAAGAACGATCAAGGAAAACCCCTTCGAATCTGCGGAACCTATCTGGATATCACCCAACGCAAACAGGCTGAAGAAGATCGGGAGAGCCTCCAATCTCAACTGATCCAGGCACAGAAGATGGAGGCTGTGGGCCGTCTGGCCGGCGGGGTTGCCCACGACTTGAACAACATGCTTTCCCCCATAATCGGTTATGGTGAAATGCTGGTTGAAGATCCTGTCCTGGGGGATGATCAAAAGGAATTTGTAAAAGCCATTCTCAGTGCAGGATTTCGGGCCAGGGACATGGTTCGCCAGTTGCTGGCCTTTGGGCGGAAACAGACCCTTGAATTCAAGCTCATTAACATGAATAAGACCATTGAAAAATTTGAAAAGCTTCTCAGGCGTGCCATTGCCGAAAACATCGATCTTCAGATCGTTTTGTCTTCCGTTATTCAGGCTGTGAAAGCAGATCAGGGGCAAATAGAGCAGGTGATCATGAATCTTGTGGTAAACGCAGCCCAAGCCATGCCCGACGGAGGGGTATTAACCATCAAAACCGGTCCTTTGGAACTGGACGAAGCTTATGCCGACCAACACCCTGATGTGAAACCCGGCCCCCATGTGGTGCTGGCGGTGAGTGACACGGGCTGTGGCATGGATGAGGCTGTGCGCGAGAAAATATTTGAACCCTTCTTCTCCACCAAGGGAGAGATGGGAACGGGTTTAGGGCTTGCCACGGTGTACGGCATCATCAAACAGCATGGCGGGGACATCGGGGTTTACAGCGAACCGGACCGGGGAACCACCTTCAAGGTTTATCTGCCTGTTTCCACGGAAGATCATGGGATCATCCCGGAGCGACACAACAAGAGGCTGGAGAAGGTTTTTTTCGGGGATGAAACCATTCTGCTGGTGGAAGACAACGATAGCGTTCGTCAAATGGTGTTGTCCATTCTTGAGCGACAGGGATACCATGTGCTTCTGGCGGAAAATGGCTCTCGAGCTCTTTCTGTGGCGGCAAACCACCACGGACCACTCCATCTACTTCTCACCGATGTGGTCATGCCGGGCATGAATGGCAGGGAGCTTTTTCAAGAAACCCTGAAAACCCGTTTAGATTTAAGGGTTCTCTACATGTCCGGGTACGCAGAGGATGTCATTGCCCATCATGGGGTGCTTGATGAAAAAATGGCTTTTATTCAAAAGCCTTTTACGGTTCAGTCGCTATCCGCCAAAGTAAGGGAAAGACTGGATCAAGATGAAGGCCGGTAACCGGGATTCAAGGCTCGAACCAACAGGGATTTATTCCCCATTGTCTTGATTATTTTCGCTGTATCTGATTATAAAAATAACCATGATGAATTATAAAAAAATCAAGACCCTGTTCCTGGATGTGGGCAACACTCTCATCTCCATGGATTTCAATTGGATCAGTGAAAAGCTTTTTGAGCTTGGAATTCCATGTGATCCAGGCGCCATCCAGCGGGCCGAGGCTGCCGCCCGCCCGGGGTTGTCTGCAAAAATCCATGAATCCGGAAATGATCCGGGATTCAATACCCGGGCGTTTTTTTTCTCCAACCTCCTGGAAAACCTGCCCATGGAAGCCCGGATGACCGTTGAATCCATTGAACCCATGGCCCAACGACTGATTATAGACCTTTTCCCTGAAGGCAGCGCCCTGGGGTTATGGTCCCATGTTTTGCCAGGAACCCATGAGGCCCTGGAAAGATTTCAAGCCATGGGATTTCCCATGCATGTCATCAGCAACTCGGACGGCACGGTTGAAAAACAGCTCATCCAAACCCGGCTTCGGTCGTTTTTCGGTGAGGTGATCGATTCATGGGTGGTTAAGGTTGAAAAACCCGATCCCCGAATCTTTGAGATGGCCCTTGAAATGGCCGGATGCAATGCCGAGGATGCCCTTTATGTGGGGGATATCTATCATGTCGACATTCTGGGGGCTCAGTCCGCGGGGATGCAGGCGGTTTTGCTCGACCCTTATTCGGACTGGGGGGACATTCCCTGTGAGCGGGTTCAGAATCTGACGGCCTTGGTGGGGCGGTTTCTTGAGGAATAGTGATGAGTGATGAGTGATGAGTGATGAGTAATGGGTGATGAGTAATGAGTGAGGAGTGAGGAGTTAGGAGTGAGGAGTTAGGAGTGATGAAAACCATAAGCGTGCTTGTGAACCATTTATGACAAAACGCCCCGTAACATTTACCTACATTGTTTTTTATCTTCTGTTTCTTCCGGATTTCTGGCAGGTTTTGGTCGGGATTCTGGCATCGTATTTTATCTCGCCCAAGGTTATTACCCGGGAGCACGACCTGGTAAGTCAAATCCTGGTGTATTTTATGCTGGCTGTGATCGGATATGCAGCATCCCGCCCCTTGGGAAAAGGCATTTCAGGCCTGTTAAGAAAATGGATTCTGGCAAAATAAGAGAAAGCCCAGAAGATCTTCAATTGAATGCATTTGCTACGGGTCCGTATATTCATCCTCAAAGATATATGACCTGGTCAAGTTAAAATGGACACTTTTGTTAAGCGGCTTTTTTCAGAATCCACGATTCTTCAAATCCTTTTGGACTCAGGTATCCCAAATATGAATGCCGCCTGTTGCTGTTATAAAACATTTCAATGTAATCAACGATGTCTCTTTTTGCTGCTTCTCTGGTCATATAATTTGAAAAAAAGACCCTCTCTGTTTTCAAGCTACCGA
>VMSV01000136.1 GCA_013791935.1 Desulfobacteraceae bacterium
GCGATGAAGGCAGCTATTCCCTGGTCCCCGAAGGTGAAGGCGTGGTGGGTGACAATGGTTTTGGTGCAGTCAGCTTTGAGCTTAAAAAGCTCGGCAAGGATGAAGTCTACCTGAAGGTGACGACTTCCGACACGGAGGACTTCTTGAAAACCCGCATGACGCCCAAACCCATGATTCTTGAGGTTGAGCCGGTTCAGGTCAAGGAACGGGGCGTTTATGAAGAATTGAGGCACAAACTCCAGAACAAAACGGATGTCAGAACTCCCTCAGCCGTTGCCGGCGTGCGCGGATAGGAACCTTTAAGGGCATCGGGAAAAGCAGCAGATGAATCATGAAAGCAACACCATCCCCATTGTCGGGGCGCGGCCGGGGAACGGGGAAAATAGGGCGGGGGCAAGACCGGCAGGTGATCCGCAGGGGTGGGCTCGTTTGGGTGCAAAAGCCCAAATTACCCTCGTGAACATGAATCTTCTGTATATCCGCCTGGACGACAGGATCGATTACGAGGCCCACCCTCCTTTGGGACTCCTGTACCTGACGTCGGTGCTCGAGCAAAAGGGGTTTTCCGTCGACCTTGTGGACTACCAGATTCTCCCCCGGATCAGAAGGGATGCCGACCCCTTTGATCTGGATACGGCCCTCCGATACATCGGCGAAACAGCAGGCATTGTGGGGTTCTCCTGCATGGCCAACCTGCTTCCCTTTACGATTCTGGTGGCGGAACGGCTGAAGCAGCTGCATCCTGAAAAGACAATTCTGCTGGGAGGCGTGGGGCCGTTTGGTGTGGAGCCCCTGATTCTGGAGCGGTTTTCCTGGATCGATATCGTGGTGCAAGGGGAGGCTGAAAACACTCTTCCACACCTCCTGAAGGTGCTGCCAGATATGGGAGGGCTTTCCCGGATACCCGGTATCTTTTACCGGCGCGCCGACGGCTCGGTTCACCATACCGGAAGGGTCCATCGCATCTGTGACCTCGATACCCTGCCGCTTCCGGCATACCACCGTATTGACATGGGCGCCTACGATGCCTTCGGTATTGTCACTTCCAGAGGGTGTCCTTACGCGTGCCGGTTCTGCAGCGTCGCGCCGGTCTGGGACCGGAGCACCACGTACCGGAGCCACGACAATATTATCGCCGAGATCCGGTTGCTGCATGAAACTTACGGGGTTACGACCATCCTCTTTCAGGATGAATTTTTTTACTCCAGCGAGGCGAAGATTCTTGATTTCTGCGATAGCCTGCAGGCGTCTGGACTTCAGGTACGCTGGAAATGCTACGGCCGGGTGAACCTGGTCACCGAGCGGGCCATGAAACGGATGGCTCAAACCGGCTGCACCCAGCTGCGGTTCGGGATCGAATCCGGTTCCGACAGGGTGTTAAAAAAAGTGGTTAAGGGATTTAGTGTCCGTGATTCCCTTGAATCCGTGACTATCGCCTTGGGCATCTTCGATTCCGTGGAAACCTTTTTTATCTGGGGGTTCCCCTTCGAGGATATGGACGAGTTTTACGAGACGGCACTACAAATGGCCCGTTTCCGGCAGATGGGTGTCACCGTACTCCCCTCGCTTTTTTCCATGCTGCCCCAGACGGATATCTACCGGGAATATCACAAAGGAAGTTACGATGGCGCGCTCACCCTGGTGCCGGAGCTCGTCCCGATATATGTGGTCACGGGGCACGAGATTGTGGATACCTGGAACGCTGTGCCTGACAACTATCGCCCCTATTATGACTTTATCGGAGCCCACGCAGATATTTTCCCCGGTTTTTTTCTCTTCAATCACGAAACAAACGTTCTGCCGAAATACAAGGCCTTAAGGGAGATGGGATTCGCGTGAGCCCCGGGATTCAAAACATTGCCGTGCTGGGTGGAAGCCGGTTC
Organism: Desulfobacteraceae bacterium; assembly: GCA_013791935.1. Taxonomy (GTDB): domain Bacteria; phylum Desulfobacterota; class Desulfobacteria; order Desulfobacterales; family UBA5616; genus VMSV01. The sequence goes on from VMSV01000136.1 coordinate 1,884, forward strand.
ATCGGCCGTGCCATTGTGGAGGAGCTCCTTAAGAAAGGATGCCGGGTCACCACGGTCAACCGGGGGTTTACTCCTGTGCGTTATTCGGGCCCTGTCCAACGTGTTTTGGCGGACCGCCGGGACCCGGCAGGTTATGCAGAAGCTTTGGCCCGCATCCATGTTGATGGCGTCGTGGACGTGACAGCCTACCACCCCTTGGAAACCAGGGTGGTCCTCGATGCCTTTCGGGACCGGTTGGATCGTTTTGTTCACATCAGCACCCTCAGCGTTTACCGCTGGCCTTTTCCTTGTCCTGTTTCCGAAGACGCGACCCTGGAGACCCACCCTTTAAATGCTTACGGATTTCATAAAGCAGCCTGCGAGGGCTTGATAATCGCCGAACCCGCGGCCCGGATTCCCTGGGCGGTTCTCCGGCTGCCCCCTGTTTTCGGACCCGGCGACCCTTCTTCCAGGGAAGCCTATCTGTACCGGCAAATCCTGGGGGGGAAATCGATTGTCGTGCCGCCCCGACCTTATCAATGCCAGAACCTTTTTGTGGCGGATGCGGCCCGGGCCGTGTACAGCCTGATCGAAAGCAAAAAAGCGACAGGACGGATCTATAACGCCGGGGGGCTGCCGTTTACCCTTGAGGCGTACGTGGAACTTCTGGCGGAAATCGCAGGAAAGCAGCCGGAAATGATGCGGGCAGAGAGACGAGTGCTTGAACAGGGGGGAGCGGATCCGGAGAAAATTCCTTACTTCTTTGAGGGGGACCTTGTTCTGGATACCCGGCGGATTCGCGATGAAATCGGTTTTGTGCCGACCTGGACCCTGGAAAAGGCCCTTGCCGTTACCCTGAAGGGAAATTCCTTGCTTCCGGAGCAAGGGGATTCGCATGGGTGGGGACTACCCCGGGAAAAAAGGTTGTCTTATAAGGAAAGGCCTTTGCCGTGACCGTGGAAAGACACGCTTTCACCCTTCAGCTTACCGAGCGATGCAACCTCGCCTGTCGTTACTGCTATGTGGCCCGTCGTCGCCAGCCCGATGTCCTGGACTGCACGCCGGATTTCTGCGAGAGGTTCGTGGATTTTTCTTTCCGGGAAACCAAAGACAGGCTCAAAATTACCTTTTTTGGAGGGGAGCCGCTGCTGCGCCCCGACCTCATTCGCCATACCGTTGCCTATGGGAAAAATAAAGCCGCAGCAAACGGGTCAAAAGTCATGGGATTTCATCTGGTGACCAATGGCACATTGCTCGACGACCCTATGGGGGACTTCATTGCCGAACAGGGGATCGGCCTTGAAATCAGCCTGGATGGTCCAGCGGCTGTTCATGACGCTAAACGGATCTACCCGGACGGTTCCCCGAGCTTCCGAAGGGTATACGGGAATCTTCTTCGATTCGTCGATCGTCACCCGGCTCATCCGGTGTCCATTTTCTCCGTGGTCACCGCATCAGATTCACTCCCCTGGCTTCAGGCCCTTTGCCGGGGGATTGATGCCCAAGGGTTCACATACAATCCCGTGCGCCTGGCCCATGAAGACGAACATCACGCCGGATCACGCCGAATCGTGAAGCATGCCCTGAAAGAGCGAATCAACCTTCACCGGGAATCCTTCCTGGCGGGGCAAAGGGATTGCGATCAAGAGATCAGCGCCCAGATGGCCTGTCTTCTGGGGGGTCGAAAGGCTGAACGCTGCGAGGCAGGCATAAATGCTACCATTATCACGAGGACGGGGGATATTTATCCCTGCCCGTTTTTCGTGGGCCATGAGGATCAGGTGATCGGCAACATCCGCCAAGGGTTTTTCCCGGCTCGGGTGAAGTCGTACCTGGACAGGCACCTGGTCTCAATGAAATCCTGCAGGGGGTGCGGTGCCCGGCGGGTATGCGGCTCGGGGTGCGCTTTTGATGCCTATGAAGACTCCGGCCGGGTGGATTTGCAGGCCCGGCAAGCCTGTTTGGATACCCGCGCCTATGTTCGCCGGTTAAAGGCATCCCTGGTCGCCCTGGCGTCCAAGGTCCCGGAGAAATTTATAGAACAGGCTCTGGTTCCGGGGCATGAACCCCGGTCAAACGCCACGGAGATGCGGTGCGATGCTACTTCCCGCAGCTTTGTGATTCGTCTCACGGGCCGCTGCAATCTTGCGTGCGACTACTGCTACGACAAGGGGCCTGAACATCTGCGGGAGGATCTGGATCTTCCCGGGGCCCGAAGGATGATTGCGCATATTCTGGAGAGTCCTGCCGCCGAACCCCTGGTGTGCCTCTTCGGGGGAGAGCCACTTCTCAACTGGGAGGTCGGGGAGTTTTTGATTGAGGAAATTGCGCGTGAAGCCCAACGATCGGGGAAACGCCCTTTTTTTCACCTGACTACCAACGGGACCTTGATGACCCCCCGGATTGCCAAGACCATCCATCGCCATGGCATCACGGTTCAGGTGAGCGTGGACGGCTTAAGGGAAAACCACGATCGTTACCGGAAGGATATGAACGGAAAAGGTTCCTGGGAGGCCATGTTCCGTGGCATAGAACTTCTAAAGCAGGCAAACCCCGAGGCTAAAATTGATGGACAAGCGGTTTTGACGCCGGGCAATATGGACATGATTTCCATGGTCATGGCGTTGAAGAGGATGGGGCTCCGCCGAATTTCCTTTCTGGTGGCCGGATGGGAGGAACGGACCGGGATTTCCTGGTCGGACGCTGACATCCAGGCCCTCATGCGGGCGCGGGAAGACTTTTTCCCCTTTTTTCTGGAATCGGCGTCTCAAGGAAACCCCGAGGTGGATATGGGGTTTGCGAGCCTTGTGGCCGCAGAACCCGAGGGGTCCCTGGGAATCTGCGAGTGCGGGTCCGGCGAGGTATTTTTCGACACGCGAGCCAGGATCCACCGCTGCCCCCAGATTTATGCGGCTGGACTCCCGTCCATCGGGGAATGCGGGCAGCCGGCCCCCGGAGAAGAAATAGGGGGTCCCGGCCATGGATTTGTCAAAAAAGAGTGTCTGGCCTGCTGGGCGCACACCAGGTGTCGGGGGGGCTGTATGGTGCGTAACCAGCGATGCCCCTGGATGCCTTCGCGGGTGCTGCCCCGGAATGAAAGCCTGTGGTGCGATTTCATGAGGGCTGAGTTCGCCCGGGCCATGCTGGCCTATCGGATTCTGGAAACCCGGAAGCCCCGGGTGAATCTGGCGATCAAAGCGATGTTTGGAGCATGATATCATGAATGGCGCACCCCTTCCAACGCCCATCGAAGTCGACCTTTTGTTGATTTTTCCTCCCTTCCAGAGGCTTGTGGTCTCCATGGAAAATATCGGCATCGAATATATTGCGGCTTCGGTCCGTGCCCATGGATTTACTTGCGCCATGATCAATGCAGGGCTCCATGGTCTAACCGTCGAAGACATGGTGGAAATTATAGGCCGTTGCCGGTTCCGGGTTCTCGGTATCTCAACCATCCACTGGACCCTGCCCGCAGCCATTAAGATTGCCAAGGCAGCGCGTAAAACCCATCCCGACTGTCACATCCTTTTCGGAGGGATCGAAGCCGCCCTTGACGCGGAGCGAATCCTCCTGGAATATCCTTTCGTGGATTGCGTGGGCCTGGGCGAGGGCGAGAGGACGGTGGTGTCCTTGCTGTCAGCCCTTTCTGAAGCAAGGGACTGGCGGGATATTGAGGGTATTGCTTATCGAAAGGGGGAGGCCATCTGCCATACCCGGAGATCAGGGCTCATTGATCCGTTGGATAATCTCCCCTTTCCCGCCCGGGATGACATGGCCGCAGTGCTTGATGCCGGAGGCGCCGTGAGCATGAGCTCAAGCCGGGGCTGCACAGGCCACTGCGCATTTTGCTCCGTCAGGGCCTTTTATGGACTCTCCCGGGGAGAATTCTGGCGGGGAAGATCACCCCTGTCCGTGGTCACGGAAATGCAGGAAATCCAGGAGCGATACGGAGCCAGACTTTTCTCTTTCATTGATGAGACGGTGGTTGGTCCGGGGAAAAAAGGCGGTGACCGGCTCCGTGAAATTGCCGACCGCATCCGGGAATCGGACATGTCCTGCGAGTTTTTCATGACAGTGCGGGCGGATCAGGTAGAGAAGACTCTTTTCCGGGATTTAAAATCCGCGGGGCTACGGAAGGTGGAAATCGGTATCGAGTCCATGGCCCCTTCGCAATTGAGACGCTACGGGAAAATTGCCAATACGGAAGATAACCGCCGGGCGCTAATCCTTCTCGAAGACCTGGGCATTGCCGCGGAGCTTTTCATGGTGCCCTTTGATCCTGGCGTTACAAGGGCTGAGATGGAGACCAACCTTGATTTCTATGGAGAGCGTTTTAAAAAGAGGGACGGGTACGATGTGTCACCCTTGAGTATGGGCAATTACCTTTACCCCTACCCCGGAACAGGGACGAAAACAATCTATGCCCAAAACGGATGGTTAAAGGGGAATCATCACGCCTCGTTCCGGGCCAGGGACCCGGAGATGCAAAAGGTAGGTGAGGTCCTGATCCGGCTGGTGGGTGCCGTCGAGCCTGCTTTTCCCATGTCCTACCTCGGACTTGGCAATTTATGGATCAACAGTGCCGGTCTTTCCGAGCCTGTTTATGGACGGATTCACAGGATGTGCGGCGAACTCGGTGAACTTTTGGTGGCGGTTGCCCGATGGGCCCTTTCGGTCACCCCAAGGCCGCTTCCCATTCCCATGGAGGATATCGCCGGATTGATTGGGGATCTCCGGCGGTCCCTGGCGGGATTTGCCCAACTTCGCAAGGAGCTTCGGGGGATCGTCTCTGCCAGTAAAAATCACGGCGTTAAACCACAGGCCTTTAAAATCGGGAACCCTTTCGCCAGGGAGCTTTATGCGCTGGGCCAACAGCGGAAACTGCAGATCACAGACGAGATGCAGGATCGGGAGCCGGACGAATACGATATCATCACGGCGATTCTTGACCTCCTTACGGAAAAGGCCGCAACATGATCAAAGACAACAGGCGGTCCATGGCTGAGCTAAAACGATTAAGGATTCTGGGCCGGAACTTTGTCTACAACCCGAGAACGGTTCGTCATGTTGAACTCGACCCCGGGATATGGCATCGGGTCGGTTTGATGATGAAGAAAAAAAAGGAGATCACCGGGGAGATTGAAGCCATTCCGGAGCTGGCCCATGTGCTTGAGGTGCCCCAAGAAATGCCGGGGATGAACGATCCCCCCGGGCTCAGGAATCTGATCCTTCAGGTTTCTCATGCCTGTAACCTCCGATGCGTTTACTGCAGCGCGGATTTCGGTCGGTACGGAGGCGGTTTCAGGTCCATGTCATCCCGTACGGCCGAGAGGGCCATTGATTTTCTCTTTGATACAAGTTCTTCAAAGGAATTGGCGATCACCTACTTCGGCGGCGAGCCGTTGCTCAACCTGGAGACGGTTCTTTCTTCCGCGAGCTATGCCCGGGGAAGAGCGGCCAAAAAAGGCCGAGCTCTGGCGCTGCATCTTGTGACCAACGGTGTTTTGCTCTGCCCGAAAACCCTTTTTCAACTGGATGAACTGGGTTTCAGCCTCACGGTGAGTATGGATGGAAAAAAGGCCTGCCACGACCGGTGCAGGCCCTTTCCGGACGGCAGGGGCTCCCACCAGACCATTTCCCGAGCGCTGGAAATAGCCGGGGAACTGCCCATCGGAGGGCGGATCACGGTGCGCGGGACTTTCACTAGGCAGAATGCCGCATTCTTCCCGGATATCCGCTTTCTCGTCCATAGAGGATTTTCCAGAAATATCGCCTATGAACCTGTATTTCTTCCAACTTCACATCCCCTTTCCCTGCGCTGGCAAGATCTGCCTGGGGTGAAACAGGCATACGTGGACCTTGCCCGACACTACGTCAAGCAGTGGCGGCGCGGGGAGCCATTTTGCTTCTGGGACTTCGACGATGCGATCACCCGGCTTGCCTGTTCAACACCCCGGCGATCCCGTTGCGGGGCGGGGGTTTCGACCCTTGCCGTGACGGCTGAAGAAGAACTTTACGCCTGCCATATGTCCACCGGGATGGAGAGTGCAAAGCTCGGGAATTTGCAGGAGGGGCTTATCAAAAACCTTGGCAAGCCATGGCAAGAGAGATACCTGGAGGGAAGAACAGGATGCGCGGAGTGCTGGCTTCGCGGGTTATGCGGGGGCGGTTGCAACACCCACGCCCTTTTTTTCAACAAATCCCTTGGTCAGCCCTATAAGCTGGAGTGTGAGTTGATAGAGCACCGCTACCGTTTGGCGCTTTGGATCCTTTCGGAAATTCCGGATCTGAGGGAAACGATAACCGTTGATTCCGGGATTGGGGGTGCTGATTCCGGGCATCTCCTTTCTCCGCTCTGGAGCACCCGGAAGGCTGCAGAAAAAATCGGAAATTAAAGAGTAGGAGAAGAGAAATGAAAATAAACCATCGCGTAGATCCTGAATTGATACGGGTGCTTGAAGCGTATCCCGACACGGAGCTCAATCAGGACACCCTTGCCGCCACCCGCCGGATGAGAGACAAACAAGCCCTGGAAACGAATGCCATCCTTCCGAAAATGGAAGAAGTGACCCAAAAAGATTATTTGGTGCCGGGCTTGGCGGGAGGCCATGACGTATCCGTTCGCGTTTACAAGCCCGTGGGGCAACCTGAAAAATTGCCCGGTTTTCTTTGGATTCACGGGGGAGGCTATGTGTTGGGAGGAATGGACGGCGATGATTACCCCAATAAGCTGCGGGTTCAAAAAACGGGGTGTGTGATTGTGTCCGTGGATTACCGGCTGGCACCGGAAAACCCTTATCCTGCCCCTCTTGAAGACTGCCATGCGGCCCTGCAATGGATGTTCGACCATGCCGATGAACTGGGGATCGATAAATCTCGGGTCGCCATTGGCGGCACCAGTGCCGGGGGAGGTCTTGCGGCCAGTCTGGCATTGCTGGTCCGGGACCGGGCAGAGCTGAAAATTATATTCCAGATGCTCATTTATCCCATGATTGATGATCGCAATATCGCTCCGGCAAGCGAGACTCGCCCCGACACCCTGATCTGGAGCCGGGCAAAGAATCTTTTCGGATGGACTTCCTATTTGGGCAGGCCACCGGGAAAAGAGGATATTACGGCCTATGAAGCTGCGGCCAGAGCAAAGGACCTATCCGGTTTGCCCCCGGCCTTGGTGGTTGTGGGTGATCTGGATCTGTTTGTGGCTGAAAACATAGAATATGCCCGACGCCTGATTTGCGCGGGGATCCCCACGGAACTGCATGTTTACCCCGGAGCTTATCACGGTTTTAACGGCTTTGCTCCGGGTGCTGCGGTATCCAGGCAATGCAATGACACATGTTACAGGGCTTTGAACAAAGCCCTTTATCAAGGATAGGACACAGGCATGCTAAAAAAAACGTTGCAGGATACCTGGTATTTTTTCAGAATACATGTCATGCCGTTATCGGCAATAATACTCCCCATCCTGGTTCCAACCGAGATCATAACAAGCCTTTATAGCTATTATTTTACAGGAGAAGATTTTGTTCTCTTGGAGCAAATTCCCACCGTGATCATCGGGTTTTTGACTTATCCCGTGTATTCGGTGGGTGTAATTTTTTATATTGCATCCATCATCGACGGGAAAGTGATCGACACAAAAACAGCCTGGTTTCTGGGGATCAAGTTCTGGGGACCGTATCTTGTTCTAAGGATTTTGATGGGGATTTCGATTGCAGGCGGGATCATGCTGTTGATCATTCCTGGCGTTATCTTTGCGGTTCGATATTCTTTTTCCGAATTCGACCTTTTGCTAAACAACCCCAATCCCCTGGAAGCCATGAAAAACAGCTGGACCTTAACCCGAAAATATATGTTGGTTCTTCTGGGAGGATACGCTGTGATCGGGATCAGCCTATTTTTGCCCTACTATGCGGTCCTGTCTTTTTTTAACGAATCCAATGTTGTGCTTCGGGTATTGGCAGGGATGCTTTTAATTATGATTCATGCCGTGATGGAAGTATTGTTCACGATATTTGCATTTCGAGTGTATGATGATACCAGGGGTCAAAACAATCGAGAGATCCGTCGGGATGTAACAACAGTCTAAACAAAAAACCAAAAGGAGTTGTCGATGAAATCATTTAAGAGCACAAAAACTTCAGTTTATTCGGTCATCATTTTGTTCGTTTCCTTTTTTGTGTTATCCCTGGGCGTAGGTCATGCTGAACTCAAGCCAATGTCTCCTTCAAATCAACTCCAGAAAAAAGATACAATGGTCATTCCTCCGGGGGTAAAACTTATCCCCGACCTGAATGTCACCCTGAATGTCACCAAAAGCGGTACCGGATTGGTCACTTTAAGCGGAGCCATAACCAACATCGGGATGGGAGATTATGCCATGGCTTCCGAAGCCCGGATTGTCATGAATCTGTGCTATCCTCCCAAAACCTATGCCCAGATCGGCGTATCCGAGCAAATTTTTACCAAGGGGTTTACCCAGTTGAAAAAAGGCGCATCCATACCGATTCACTGTACCTATCAGATTCCTAACTTCCAGGGATGGAACGCAGCGGCTGCGCCGCTGAACGCAAAGCGCCTCTTTACACTGGCAGCGGTAAAAAAAGACATGTCACCCTATAAGGCCAGCGAAGATCGCAATCCGAATAACAACTCCAAGGCCATCGAAATAAGCTACCTGGAAAAAAAGTAGGGATTCTATTCAAATAAAGCCCGGTTGATCCTTTTCCAGAGATCCGACGGGGGAGATAAGTTTTTGCCGTCAATACTGAGGGCCGGAACTGCCCCCATGAGGGCATTGGTCAGGAGTATTTCATCAAAGGAGAACATCTGCTCGGGCAGCAGGGGCTCATGTGCTATCTCATAATTCCATTGTTCCAGAAGATCCGTGACGCATTTCTGCATGGTTCCGGGAAGGACATGGGTGGACTTTGGAAGTATTGCAGTATTGTGGCGGATCAGAATGAGGCTTGCGGTATTGGTTTCGGAGAGGGTGCCGTCGGAATTTAGAATCAGGGCCTCGTCCATTCCTTTTTGCACGGCCCATTTTCCGGCCAGATGATAATACAGGTAGTTCAAGGTTTTATGGGCTGCCAGGGGGCTTTGACGGGGATGGGGGCAGGTGGCCAGATGAAGGCCCTGGTCCTTTTTGCCTTCCAGGCGATGGACATAGGGCCTTGCAGAGACGATCAGGGAATGGTTGTAGGGCGCAATGTCTTGGGTACCCTTGGTAGCCATGATCTTCACGGCTGCAGATCCTTTGTTCAGGCCATTCTCCTCAAGGACTTTGGCAAGGATGACCTCCCAGGTAAGATCCGGCTCGGGATCGGTGAAAAGGGTTTTCCAGGTCTGGTTGAACCGTTGGAGGTGGTGGGACAGGCCCCGTATTTTACCATGATCCGCCCGGATCGTCTCAAAAAATCCGAACCCGTATTGAAAACCAAGGTCCCGCATCGGCACGGCAGCAGATAGGGCCGGAACCATCCTGCCGTTGAACCACATGGTTTCGGGTTTACGGGGCTCTGGTTTTTCAGAAGCCGCAAAAGCGCTCATGAGGGTCCGGCCCTTGTGAAGGGTTTCCTGATATTCTTCCTCGGGATCGGAATCAAAGACAATGCCGCCGCCCACGGAGAAACTCAGCTTGCCGTTATGAATGACGGCGGTTCGAATGGCGATGGATAGATCCATGGTGTCGTGAAAGCTGATATACCCGATGGAGCCGGTATAGACATGACGCCGGTCCGGCTCCAGTTCATCGATGATTTCCATGGCCCGAATTTTGGGGCACCCGGTGATGGAACCTCCGGGAAAGGTGGCCCGGATTACATCCGTGGAGTCATATCGGGGTGCCAGGGTTCCTTTGACCACCGAAACCAGATGCCAGACGTTTTGGTAGGCTTCCACCCTTTTATGCTCTGCCACATGAACGGAGCCCCCTTGGCAAACCTTGCCGATGTCGTTTCTTTGAAGATCCACGATCATGGAAAGTTCCGCGTCATCTTTTTTGCTGTTGAACAGTTCTTCCTGTAATAGCAGATCTTCATCCGGCGTTTTACCCCTGGGCCTTGTGCCTTTGATGGGTCGGGTTTCGATTTGCCTGCCGTTTTGAATGAGAAAACGCTCGGGAGATGTGGAAATGATCTGGTGATCTCCGGCATGGATGTAGGCAAAAAAAGGTGCAGGATTGGCCTCATAATAGGACTTGAAAAGGGCAAACGGGTTTCCGGAAAAATCCGCGCTAAATTTCTGGGACAGGTTCACCTGATACACATCCCCTGCGGCGATGTATTCGATAATTTTTTTCAGGGTCTCAAGATAGGTCTCTTTTCTAAAATTCGATTCCGGTTTTCCGGCCCCTTTTTCAGGAAAATCCGGAGGGTGGAAATCGGCATTGATGGCGGATAGGAATCCTGCCAACCGCTGTGCAATCGTACCTTCTTCGTCTCCTTCAAATTCCGGCAGAAAAAGTTTTGTGGCGTTTTTCACCTTGTCATGCACCAGGACCAGGGAATGACCATACAACTGAATATGGGGAAGGCCTGATCTGTCCACGGAGGTTCGGGGAAGATCTTCGATGCAGTCCTTTAGATCATAGGCAAGGTACCCCATGAGTCCGCATTGCATGGGAGTGTCCCGGGGAGATATTCCGGGACTCAGACGGAAAGCCCCGAGGATTTCTTTCAGAAGACTGAACGGATCTTGATTCAGGGCATATTCGCGTCCTGACATACGAAGGTTTAAATTTTGGTGTCTGCCGGAAAAATCCAGCCATGGATGAATTCCCAAAATATGGTATCCGGCGCAATCCAGGTCCCCGCCGCTCATCAAGAGCACGGTTCCGGGAAGATGGGCAAACCGTTCGGCCACGGCCATAAAAGGTTGTGTCAGGAAAAGATCTTCACAATGAACCTGTTGGATCGGGCGGATGCGGGGCAATTTTTCCATCATGATCCTCCGACCTCCCGGATGGGCCCAAGGGCAAGGAAATTTTCAATCAGGGCAAAGCCGTGTTCCGTCATGAAACTTTCCGGATGGAACTGGACCCCGTGTAAAGGGAAATCCGGATGGGACAACCCCATGATCACTCCGTCCCGGCTTTTTGCTGTAATCATGAGCTCCTCGCCTTTTTTGCAGGTCATGAGGGAATGGTAACGGGCCGCATGAAAAGGGGAGGGGAGCCCCTTAAAAAGGGTTTGGTTGGAATGATCCACCAGACTGATTTTGCCGTGAACCGGAATCGGCGCACGCACGGTTTTTCCCCCGAAAACCTCGTTCATGCACTGCATGCCCAGACAGACCCCCAGGATGGGCATTTCCTTATAAAGCTGCTGAATCAAATCCATGGAAATGCCCGCGTGGGCGGGATCCCTGGGGCCGGGGCTGATCAGCAGATAATCCGGGTGTTCATTGCCGATTTCTTCCACCGTCACCTTGTCGCTTCGGTAAACCTGGATGGAAAGGTCATACCTCATGAACATCTGTACAAGGTTGTAGGTGAAGGAATCATAATTGTCGATTACGATTAATTTTGCCATGGTGCCCCGTAAAATAAAAAACGCCGCTCAGACGTGAGTCTGGGTGGCGTTGCCTGTTTCATAACTCAGGATAAATCATTTAATTTGCGCAAAGAGTATAAAACATTTTGTCCCCTGTCAATGGCAAAAAAGAGGCAATCCCTTCATACTTTTGCTTACATTAATTTCCCAATATCCTATTTTCAGGACGGGGGGTTCCGGGCCAAATTTAATAACCATTTGAAATATAATGAATTACATTGCAAAAACCCTCCGGCATGCTTATTGCTCCTTAAGGAGTCATGATCAAATGGCCAACCATCTCAATCATCTGTTTGCTTCTCCTGTCGTTCATAACGAATGGCTTTTCCTCGGAATCCTCAAGCCATCTGCTGACGGTGAAAGTGCTCCCCAGGAACGAAATTTCCATCGCAAGGGCTGAAATACAACCTCCCGAGATGATTCAGGATAGCAGTCGTGGGGCGGAACTGACGACCGTCATGGCTGCAGGTCTTGCATGGAACACCAATCAGGGGGGGCAAAAGATCACCGTGGCCACGAATACAACGGTTCCGGGGGAAGACCTTTCGGTTGAAGCCGTTTTCCTCTCAGAAGGCTCCCTGGCTTCATCTGCAGGAAGGGTTGTTGTCAATGCCGAGGCTCGAGAAATTTTGGGTAATATTGATGCGGGAACAGGGACATGCGTTCTAACCTACAAGACCCTGATTTCTCAAATCGGGGTTCAGGGGCAAGCCGTTCTTCTCGTCTATACCATCACCAGTCTTTAAACACAGGTTTTTAAAACTCTCTTCTTGATTCCCGAGTAGGACAACGCCCCCTATCTTCAAGGCATCCTAAATGGCTCAGACAACATAAGCTTTGCAAACGGGGCATCCATTCCGCTAAATCCATCTCTTTGAGAATCAAATGCAGTTACCCTGCCCCGATCTGAATACGGGATTGACATCACCCCGTCCTTTTCATAGGATTACTTTCCAAATTTCAGGAAAACATTTCCATAACAAATCCCAAGGAGTGAAAAATGCTCTGGAAAAAACTGTTTACGCCGGTTGAAAACCTGGAGGCCCATGAAGTCAGATCCTTTATGGCCAGCCACAAGGAGGGCGATTATACCCTGCTGGATGTTCGGCAGCCCGGAGAATATGAAGAAGCCCACCTGCCCGGGGCAAAACTCATTCCCGTTCCCCAGCTTTCGGATCGTCTGGATGAGATTGATACGGGAAAGCCTGTGGTGGTGTACTGCGCTGTCGGAGGGAGAAGCCGGGCCGCTGCCCAACTCCTGGCCGGAAAGGGATATGAGGAAGTCTACAATCTCAAGGGCGGGATCAAGGCCTGGGAAGGAAAGATTTCAGCCGTTCCGGTGGACCTGGGGGCGTTGGCATTGACCGGGCAGGAAACCGTTTCAGATGTCCTCATCTTGATTTATGCCATGGAATCCGGTCTGGAAAGGTTCTACCAATTCGCTGCAGGACAGGTGGCGGATCCCGGCGTGAAAGATCTGCTGGAAAAACTCGCCGGGATTGAGGCCAAGCACAAAGTTCGGCTGCATGGCTTATTTTCGGAGATGAATCCGGATCTGGAGGCTGAGGATCGCTTTGAAAAAGCAGCGACCTCTGCCGTTATGGAAGGTGGGTTTGACATGGAGACCTTTCTTGAGCAAAACCTGCAAGTGATGGAATCGGCAAGCGGTGTGCTGGATTTGGCCATGATGCTGGAAGTCCATGGATTGGACCTCTACCTGCGATATGCCCGGGAGGTGGAATCAAAACAAGGTAAAGAGACCCTGTATCAGCTTGCAGAAGAAGAAAAAGCCCATCTGAGAGCCCTGGGAGAGCTTCTGGAAAAACAGGTCTGAAAGCATGCAGAAGGACAAGCGCATTATTCTTTTTGCCCGTTTTCCGGAACCCGGTAAAACCAAGACCCGATTGATTCCGGCCCTGGGGCCTGCGGGTGCTGCCGACCTTCATGCCCGAATGGCGGAACAGACCCTGGTCAAAATCAGGAGATTTGCAAAACAGCATTCGGCAGGATTTGAAATATGTTTTGCCGGCGGCAGCAAAGAAAAGATTCTTGGCTGGCTGGGAAAAGACGTTTCCCCCAGTCCCCAATCCTTTGGTGATTTGGGTTTGCGAATGAGCACCGCTTTTCGAAGAGCTTTTAACCAAGGTGCAAAGCAGGTGGTGCTCGTGGGCACGGACATCCCCGAATTAACGGAAGGCTGTTTTGAAAAGGCATTTGATGCTCTTGCCTCCCATGATGTGGTTTTAGGCCCAAGCACCGATGGGGGCTACTGGTTGGTGGGCATGAAGCAAAACCTGAATATTTTTTCAGGCATTTCCTGGGGTAGCCCTGAGGTTCTTTCCCAAACCCTGAAGGGCTTTGAGGGCCGTCTCTCCTCCCATCTGCTTTCTCCCCTGAGGGATGTGGATACCCTGGAAGACCTGGCTTCGATTCTTCCCCATGAAGTTTCCCGGAGACCTTATGTATCTGTGATCATTCCGGCTTTGAACGAAGAACAGAACCTCCAAAACGCCATCAGAAGTGCTGAAGATGAAGCGGCTGAAATTCTCGTGGTGGATGGCGGCAGCACGGATGCCACGGTTGGCCGTGCCTTGGGCACCGGGGCCAGGGTGTTAAAAACAGGAAGAGGGCGTGCCCTTCAGCAGAATTCCGGGGCAAAGGAAGCGAAAGGTAAGGTGTTGCTCTTCCTGCATGCGGATACCCTTTTGCCCGAAGGGTATGTGAACCATGTGTTTGACCTTCTGCTAAATAAAAAAGTGATCCTTGGCGCATTCCGGTTTAAAACAACCCTGCATACGCCTTTAATGAGATTCTTTGAAAAGGCGGTCCATGTCCGTTCCACTATTTTTCAGATGCCCTATGGGGATCAGGGGCTATTCCTGAAAAAGAAAACCTTTCAGGCTCTGGGCGGATTTCCTGCTACACCAATTGCAGAAGATATGCTGCTGGTGACACGGGCCGTAAAGCGTGGACGAGTTCAAATTGCTCCGGCAGCAGCTTTGACATCGGGGAGACGGTGGGAAAAAAAAGGAATATTCAGGACGTTTTTAATCAACCAGATGGTGGTGATGGGTCTTGCAATGGGGGTTTCTCCCGGGAAACTGGCATCGCTCTATCACCATAAGGCAGGAAATTTCTTTCCGACCGATGAAACTCGAGGATAGCATTGTAACCCACGGCTTTCTGCCTATTGGCGGTGAAGGAAAGCCGTGGGTTGAATGATTCATGCTCCCGGGTAAAGCATTAACAAGGGAATAAACATGGATTAATTGATTCTCACCATCTTTGATTTCAAGTGATCTGGAACAACATCAATAGTAACAATATTGATTTGATTCTCAACCGAAGATGATTGATTGGCCGTCAAGCTGACATTCAGGTCCTTCAAGGTCCACATGGCTCCGGTTGCAGGATCTACAATAAACCACCCAATGAGCCCACCGAACAGGATATTGCCACCAATGTACCAGCCATCAACACCGCGTTCAATTTGTGCCGTGTGCTGTGCATAGCCTTCCTTTTTAAAAGCTACGGTATAATTTTCTCCCTTAAAATAACCCGCACTTGCTTTTAAAGAAACTGTGGTGGGGGTTTTGCCTTCAAAAATGACTTTTCCTGATTTGTTTGTAATTGTCACGCCCGACTTTAAAATGTAATTTTATTCCCGGTTTGAAGATGTAATTTTATTCTGCTTTATTTTCTTCAAAAAAGAATTTTTAAAATCCTTTTCTTCATTTTTCTTCCGGTATTTTCCTCGAAATTATTCTTCA
>VMSV01000189.1 GCA_013791935.1 Desulfobacteraceae bacterium
AGATGAACCTCAAAAACGCTTTGCCCCGGCCAACTGGAAACTTGTATCTTCCCGTTGTGCTCCTTGATAATATTTGAAGACACGGCAAGACCAAGGCCGGTTCCGCCCATGTCCCGCTTGGTGGTGAAAAAAGGGTCCATGATATGGGCCAGAACATCTTCGGGAATACCGGGGCCTTCATCCTTCACACGAATAACGATGTCACCGGTTGGCTCATCAAAGTCTGTTGTAATCCATATCCCCTTCTCACAATCGGCAAGAGCCTGACAAGCATTTTGAATGAGGTTAATCACCACCTGCCCCAGCTTCTGATTGTTGCCCTTGATGAGAGGCAGATCCTGACCGTATTCCACTGAAAACCGTCGGGTGGTTTTTTTAATCATGGGATCCACCAATTTAAGGGATTGCAGGACCACCTCGTTGATGGAAACGGAGTCCTCCATGATTCCTCTGTCTTTTCTGGAATACTCCTTTAAATCGCTGATGATCCTCTGAATCCTCCGGGAACCTTCCTCGATGCCGTGCAGCAGATGGGGGACTTCTGTTTTCATTTCACTGTAGGGCAGTCCGGCCACTGAAAAGTCTCCATGTTCCTTATATTTTTCTTCCAGAACCGGAAAAATACTCTGCCAGACTTCGTTCAACAAGGGGGCATTGAGCATGATAAAATTATTGGGGTTGTTGATTTCATGGGCCACACCGGAAACCAGAGTTCCCAAAGAAATCATTTTATCCGCCTGGACCAGGTCCTTTTCCATCTGCATGCGCTGTTCGATTTCCTGCTCCAGGTTTTCCTTTGCGTTTTCAAGCTCAATGGTTCGCCGCCGGATCATTTCTTCAAGATCTTCTGTTTTTTGGGTTTGTGATTCAAGAAGTTCAATCCGGTATTTCAGTCGCTCAATCGCCAGGGTATAAAGAGCAGCAAGTCTTTCCACCATGCTTAGATCTTTTTCGCCCCCGGGGGTTTCCGATTCGATCGGTGACATTCCCCCGGCCACTGGACCCGTTTCCAATTCAGGAACCTCCAGAAAATCCTCTATGTCTTTGATTTGACCGGAGAGATTTTTTGTGAGCCTTTTGGAGGTTTCCATCACCCGAAAAGAGATATCCATGGCATCCGAACTGGTGATCAGGGAGGCTGAAAGGATTGAAAACTCGCGTTCAATATCTTGACGACGGAAAATCTCTTCTTCGAGTTTTTTTCTCTCACTGAATTCTCTTCGTTTGGTTTCTTGAACTTCCTTCTCCAAGATCCTGATCTTTTGCTCCAGTTGTTCATAGGTGGGGTTTCCAGCCATCAATTACGCCTCCATGGGTTCCGGTATCGTGCACGAAATGGTTAAATTCAAGCACATATTACTTTATTTCATGTTTTATTCTGGTTCTTTAAAAAGGCTTTTCAGTTCATCCACCGTGGTCTTTTCCCAAAGCGGCACCCCGTTATGATAGGCTGCCCTGCCAATGAGATGGGCTGCCACCGGCGATGTAATGGCAATAAAAACAATGGTTGCGACGGCCCTGCTTGCAATCCCCAATTCGTTGAAGTGTAATGCCACACCAAGAAGGGAAAGACCGATACCCAGTGTTGAAGCTTTGGCAGCGGCGGAAACCCGCATGTACAAATCCGGCAATCTCAGAATGCCAATGGCCGCAACCAGAATAAAAAAAGCGCCAGCAATCATGAACAAAACGGTTAAATATTGGATGGAGACCTCTATCATTCCGCAATTATGCCTTTCGTCTCAAATAATAAGCAAAGGCCAGGGTAGCCAAAAAGGCCATCAAGGCCACCACGCTGACCACATCCAGAAATATGCTCTGATCCGTAGAAACAGCGTAAACAACGATGAACCCCATGCCACTGATGGTCATCACATCAAAGGCCACCACACGATCAGCCAGGCTCGGGCCTAGAACCAGCCGGATAAATGCCAGTAA
>VMSV01000120.1 GCA_013791935.1 Desulfobacteraceae bacterium
CATGATCATGGAACAGATCTGGGATCTTCATTTTGATCCCCAAACCAACGTGGTGGATGTTCTGGTTCATAGGCTGAGAAACAAGATTGACAAGAATTTTCCCCAAAAACTCATCCAAACCATTCGCGGTATCGGATATGCTATCCATCCAACAGATTCTTAAAGTCCCCCGGACCATCGGCTTTAAAATCGCTGCCGGGTATTCCTTTCTTTTCGCATGCAGCTTTGTGGGCCTGACGATTTTTGCCTATCTGTTTCTGGAGAACACCCTGGCAAGGCAGGATCGCCAGATGATCAGGGATGAGGTTGAAAGTCTTCAGGGACATTACAACTCCGGAGGTTGGGCGGCTTTTAATCAAACGGTCATGGACAACGATCGTTTCAGGAAAAACAATCCGTTTTTTACTCGGGTGATTCATGGGCCGGAAAAGGAGGAGAAGATCTTTTTCCCACAGTACTGGAAAGAATTCGATCTTGCGGCCTTGAAAGAACTGCCCGGACAAACCACAGGAAAATGGATAAACCTACCGAACCAGGGGCAAACGTACACCCTTGAAATTTTTACCGCGAGCCAACCGAACGGAAGTCTTTTTCAGGTGGGCATCAGCACCGAGGAGCGCTTGTCGGATTTGCAGCGCTATGAGCAGAGTTTTCTGGTGATTTCCATTCCGTTGATTCTATTGGCTGTGGGTGGCGGTGCGTTTTTGTCCCGTCGAACCCTGATGCCCATGCGCAATATGATTTCCACCGTGGGATTCATAGAGGCCGGAAAGATGGATGCCCGTGTTCCTGAAACCCACACCGGGGATGAACTTGACGAATTGGGAAGACTTTTCAACCGAATGATTGAAAAGATCAATCAATTGATTCAGGGAATGAAAGGTTCCCTGGACAGCGTGGCCCATGACCTGCGAACCCCCATGACCCGGTTTCGGAACATCGCTGAGGCTGCCCTGCAGAAGGATCATACGGCTCCGGTCTATCGTGAAGCATTGCAGGAATGCGTGGATGAATCCGACCGGATCCTTCGCATGCTCCATATGCTTATGGATATTTCAGAGGCTGAAGCCGGAACCATGCGGCTCAGGCTTCAGCCGGTAAACCTGGTTCCATTGGCGGAGGGAATTGTGGACATGTATGGTTATGTGGCAGAGGAAAAGGGAATTCAAATCAAAACAGACTTTCCCGGCGAAGCTCTGCTGGAAGCGGATGCCGATCGCATCTGCCAGGTGCTTGCCAACCTCCTTGACAATGCCGTGAAATTCACGGAACCCGGCGGCGAAGTCGGCGTTTCCATAAAAAATCTGCCCAATCGTGTTCAGATAGAAGTCATTGATTCAGGCATCGGGATCCCGCCTGAAGAAATTCAAAAGATCTGGGATCGCCTGTACCGGGGAGGCGGTGCCACCCAAAAAGGCCTTGGACTGGGGCTAAGTGTGGTCAACGCTGTGGTGCATGCTCACTTGGGCGATGTTCAGGTATCGAGCGTGCCGGGTTCCGGGTCCATTTTTACCGTGCAATTGCCTGTCCATTGACAGCCGCTCTCCCGATTCTTCCTTGAAAGTAAAAACTCGCACCCCTTATCCTAAGAAATGATCCCGTTCATCCGGCCAACCTTTCAAAACTGTAATGTCATGGAAAGCTGTTTGTAATTTTCGTATGATAGTATTGCCACGCGTTTGAAACTTAATACGAGGGATATAAAAATGTCTTTTAATGCCTTGATTCCTGTTTTTGTGTTTGTGGCGGTTTATGTGGCCATTTCGTTCGAATGGCTCCATAAAGCAACGGCGGCTGTTTTGGGTGTAATGATCCTGTTCATATTCGGGGTTATCGATGTCCATTCAGCGGCAAAATTCATCGATTTCGAGACCATCATGCTGCTCATTGGTATGATGGGGATCGTCGGGGTGCTGAAGAAATCAGGATTTTTCACAATCCTGACGGTTCGCATAGCCAAACTAACCCGGGGTGAGCCGGTCAGAATCCTGGTGATGTTCAGCATTGCCACTGCCGTTCTTTCGGCTTTCCTGGATAATGTGACCACCGTGCTCATCATGGTCCCCATTATCATCGAGCTGACCCGCGGCATGGGCCTGGACCCCAAGATTTATGTGGTGGCTCTGGTCATGGCATCCAACCTGGGCGGAACCGCCACTTTAATCGGTGATCCGCCCAATATCATCATCGGTTCAAAGGTGGGGCTCACCTTCAATCAATTTATCAGCAACCTTTTCATCCCGGTGGTGATTTCCTCGGTCAGTGTAATTTTCTATTTTCTCGCCACAAATCGAAGCCGATTCAAGCCCATTGACGACAACCTGGCCAAGCTGTTTTCCGTTCAACTGTTGATTGAAAAAATCGATATTGATTTTCTATCCTTTAAAATCGACCGGCCGTTCCTGATCAAGAGTATCAGTTGCATGGGCGTGGCATTACTTTTGTTTGTCACTCATACCATCACCCATCTTTCGGCCGGTGTGGTGGCTCTAACCATGGCCATGATTCTGTTCAGCATCACCCGGGTTGACGTTGAGCACATGCTCCTGGAAGTGGAATGGAGTACGCTGCTCTTTTTCGCAGGGCTGTTTATTCTGGTGGGGGCCATGGAAGAGAAGGGAGTCATCGAGTGGGTTGCCCGCAACATTTTCCTGAGCGTGGGCGACAATCCCTATGTCATGGTACTGATGGTGCTGTGGGTGTCTGGAATTGCTTCAGGATTCATCGATAACATCCCTTTTACCATCACCATGATTCCCATCGTGAATATGATGCTCCAGAATACCCCCATTCCCAACAATATTTTATGGTGGGCCCTTTCCCTGGGGGCATGTTTTGGCGGCAACCTGACGCTTATCGGCGCATCGGCCAATATCGTTTCCGTGGCCATCCTGAAGCGGTCCGGCGAGCATGTCACCTTTGGTCAATATATGCGTTGGAGTGCCCCGGGAACCATTCTCTCTTTAATGATTTCATCAATATTTCTGGTGGTTTATTTGTGGATATATCTATAACAAAATGGATTTTGCATACGGAAAATGGATACGATTATGGAAACAAACGTCAATAAAACCCTGTATCCCCTGATTCGGGACTATATGAGCGCCATGGGGACATCCCGTACCACCCTGACGGCCCTCAAATCTTATATGGATGCCATAAGGCGGCTCAAATGTACGGAATCCGAGTTTTGGCCCCTGTTGATGGAGCTAAACAAGGTTATCCGTAATGCTGAGCCTGCGGTGGTTCCCCTGGTTCACCTTATCGAAGAATTCGAGGTGGAATTGCAGGCCCACTTGAACAAAGGCCTGGAATTGGCAAAAACCAAGGCCATTGAGATTCTCAACCACAAGCTTAAACGTTTTGAAACAGACACTCAAATGGTGACCGAGCAATGCATGGAATTGATTGCACCGGGGGATTTTATCATTGTTCACTCCCCGACGGCATATATCAGCAATGCCCTGGTCCGGGCCCATACCGAATCCAAACGACCGTTTCAAGTGCTGATTCTCAAGCAGGATTTCCATCGCACCAAGGATCTGGTCGACGCCCTCGCTGAACACCAGGTACCCCACCTGCTCATTTCGGAGCACAATCTGAGCCACTACCTTGGTGAAGCCAACAAACTTTTCATCAGTGCCGTGACCATCACCCTGGACGGCAAGGCCATCACTGGGCTGGGCACCGCCAACGTGGTGAGCATCTGCCACGCTTACAAGGTTCCCGTCTACCTGTTTGTCGAATCCATGAAATTTTCCCATAAGCCCCTGCCGGATCAGAATATCTTTAAAGAAGAAGGCAACCGTACGGAGAAAGATTATGACTTCCGAATCACGACTTTTTCCCATGACTATGTGGATCTTGCCATGGTGGATCACCTGATCACGGAAGAAGGGGAGCAGCCAAGGAGAAACTAAAATGAGCGATTTGGAATTCGGCTTAACGATGCTGGGCGTGGGCATGGGCGGGGCCATTGCCGTTCTGGGGTTGATTGTGCTGGTGATGCGACTGCTGAAAAAGGAATTGCCCCAATCGATGAATATAAAATCACATGCAGGGAGGATACGCTGATTTATCAGGACTTCATACTTTTAATGATTGGATTGGTTGCATTGACCCTCGGTGCAGAGGGCCTTGTCCGGGGAAGCGCTTCTTTGGCCATCCGGTTGGGCTTGACCCCTTTGATCATCGGCTTGACCATTGTTTCTTTCGGCACCAGCATGCCGGAAATGGTGGTGAGTGTAGGGGCTTCTTTAAACAACCAGTCGGACATTGCCATTGGAAACGTGGTGGGGTCCAATATCTTCAACATCGGGGTCATCCTCGGGATAACCGCCTTGATCTGTCCCATCCATGTCAATCTTAAATTGGTCAAGATTGATATTCCCATTATGATTGTTGCGGCCCTGGTTTCATTGATTTTAGTGTCCACGGGAACCGTGTCCAGACTGACCGGCGTACTTCTTTTTTCAGGCCTTATCGCCTACACCGTATTCACCGTTTTTATGGCCGAAAAAGAGAACAGACCGGATATTAAACTTGAATTTCAGGAGGGCATTCCCGGTCTTTCCAAATCCCTGAGCCTGGATTTCCTGTTCATCGGCGGAGGGTTGCTGCTTCTCATTCTGGGGTCAAGGCTTCTAGTCCTTTCCGCCACGGATTTCGCCAGAATTCTCGGAATCAGTGAAGCCGTGATCGCGCTTACGATCATCGCGGCGGGAACAAGTCTTCCTGAACTTGCCACCTCTTTTGTGGCAGCCTTGCGCCGACAGCCTGACATTGCCGTGGGAAACGTGGTGGGATCCAATATTTTCAATCTGTTGGGAATTTTGGGCGCATCGGCCATGGTTAAGCCTCTGAAAGCCGTTGGAATCACAGCCATGGATTTATGGGTCATGGTGGCCTATTCCATATTATTACTGCCTCTTGCCTATGGAGGTTTAAAACTTTATCGCTGGAAAGGAGGGTTGCTGCTAACGGGTTATGGTATTTATTTATGGGCCTTGTGGCCATGAAGTTTCGAGGATCAATTGTTTTTACAATACAAGGAGATAAAAAATGGAAATGAATAAAGAACAAATGGAAGATGAAAAGACGGATAAAATCTTAAAACTTGCCGTATCCCTCGTAGGCGGCATAACGTGCATTGTTTTTGCGGTTATGATGTTTATATAGGTCACTCATCAGGCCCGCGGGTCATGAGGGCGTTTCCATAATCCTGTGAACCTGGGATGACTAGCAGGAGGGCTTGTTAGATTGTTATCAGGATGAAGGCATTCCGGGCATGCAAAATAGTTTGTGACCCCCGAGAATCCATTTATGAGTGAAACAGAATGTTGGACTGAAAAAGCCGGAAAAAGATAAAAGGAGGGAATGTATGGAATGGCAGATGTGGTTCACATTGGTTAGCGTGGGGTTGATGTTCGTAATGCTTGCAAAAACACGGATTCCCCCCGAGTGGGTTTGTCTGGCGACCCTTGCTTTATTTATGGTCACGGGAATTCTTACGGATAAGGAAGCCGTGGAAGGAGCCTCCAACCAGGGCATGCTCACCGTGGCCGTCTTGTTTATTGTGGCCGGGGCGTTTACGGAAACCGGGGCCATACAGTTGCTCACCTTCCTTTTATCTCCCCGGATCAAAACCACCTCTTCGGCAATCGTTCGCATGATGGTCCCCATCACGGTGATGAGCGCTTTTCTCAACAACACCCCGGTGGTGGCGATTTTCATACCCGCCGTAAAGGCCTGGGCCAAAAAGATCAAAGTACCCGTGTCCAAGCTGATGATTCCCTTAAGCTATGCGGCGATATTCGGCGGAACTTGCACCCTCATCGGTACCAGCACCAACCTGGTGGTGAGCGGCGTGATTCAAAAGGAGTTGGGGGTTCAAATCGGTCTTTTTGAAATCGCAAAAGTCGGGGTGCCTTTTGCCTTGATCATGTTTGTGGTAGTCACCGTTTTGAGCCTCTGGCTTCTTCCGGACCGGGCCTCCGCCATCGAGCAGATGGGGGATCCGAAACAATACACCTCGGAGATGATCGTGTCCCCCGGAAGCGTGTTGATTGGAAAAACCCTTCGCCAGGCGGAGCTGACCGAGGAAAATGAAATCAACCTCATTGAAATCATTCGAGGGAAAGAAAAAATTCCCGCCACGGATTACAGCCTGAAGATTGAGGAAGACGACCGCCTGGTTTTTGGCGGGGTTCTGGGGATGATTTCAGAGGTTCAGAAAATCAAGGGTCTTACACCGGTGATGGACAGGCTTTTTGAGATTCAAACCCCACGCCCGGATCGCTGCTTTGTGGAAGCCGTGGTTTCGAACTCCAACCGGTTTCTCAACAGAAGCATAGTGGGGACTCACTTCCGCCAGGTTTACGATGCTGTGGTGGTGGCCATTTCCAGGGGAGGTAAGCAAATCACGGGTTCCCTGGGCAACGTGGTGCTGGAGGAAGGGGACACCCTGCTTCTTGAAACCAACCCCAAGTTTTATGAAAGAAACAAGAACTCCCAGGATTTTCACCTCATCAGCCAGTTGGAGGAATCGGCTACGCCCCGTTACAACAAGGCGATTCTATCCTGTGTGGTCATGGTGGGCATGATTTTTTGCGCAACATTTTTCGATGTGGGCATGTTCAAAGCCGCTGTGGTGGCCGCGGCCATTCTAATGGCCACCCGATGCATCACGTTCAGCCAGGCGTATAAAAATCTTGACATGCAGGTGCTTCTGGTCATCATCGCGGCCTTCGGTATTGGAAAGGCCATGGAGAAAACAGGTGCGGCGGCGTTTATTGCAACCCAAATGGTGAGCCTGGGCGGGGGAAGCCCGTGGATGGCCCTGTCCATGCTTTACATTACCACTTCCATCTTAACCGAGATGGTCACCAACAATGCGGCAGCCCTGATCCTTTGGCCCATTGCCTTTGCCATGGCCACCCAAATGGGGGTGAGTTGGACACCCTTTTGTTTTGCCATCATGATGGGTGCTTCCGCAAGCTTTGCCACCCCCATCGGATATCAGTGCAACATGATGGTTTTTGGTCCAGGCGGCTACCGGTTCAGCGACTTTCTGAAAATCGGTATCCCCATGAATCTCATCGCCTGGGTAATTATGAGTATTTTAATCCCAATAATGTGGCCGTTCTAAAAACCACAAGGCCGGGCCAAGGCCCGGCCTCTTCTTATGAAATTCAAGCAATCCGTTTAACGGGAGGAGGAAGGTATTATGGAAAATGCAAAAATTCTATTGGTGGATGATGAGGAAGATTTTGCGAAAAACATGAAGAAGCTTCTGGAGAACAGGGGGCATGCGGTGACCATCGTGAACAGCGGGGAGGGTGCTGTTTCTGCGCTATCAGACGGGGGAGGATACGATTTCATGATTCTGGACTTGAAGATGCCCGGCATGAACGGTCTGGCCACCCTGAACGAAATGAAAAAGCGCAATCTGAAAATTCAAACCCTGGTTCTTACCGGCCATGGAGACATTGGAACAGCTCTGGAGGCCTTGAAGCTGGGCTCCTGTGATTATCTCACCAAGCCTTGTGAAATCGATGAACTGGAGGCAAAGCTTGACGAACTCTGGATGAAGAACAACGGCAAGAAATCATCCATGATGGGCAAGCTGTTGAATAGGAATTAGGTTTTGCTTTACAGTTTTATGGTTTTACCGGTTTTGTCTATGGACCTCCGGAAAGGCTTTTGATGCCCATGGTATTGATCAACTGGTTCATGTCCGTGGTTTTCAAGTTCATGCCTCCCTCGGAAACCGGCAGCAGGATGATGCGTTTTCCTTGAAGGGCTTCAGCGATGCTCAGCTTGACGAAGGCTTCGCCGCCTGACCCGGCCAGGGCGTTGTTCATTTCCTGAATGCCTTTGGCTTCGGCAATGCCCTCGGCTCGAATGGCTTCTGCCAGTAATTGCTGCTTTTCGTAGTAAACATCGGCTTCGATTTTGGCCTTGCGATACACCCCGTCGGCATCGGCCACAAGTTTATTGACTTCCCCTTTGGCTTCTTCCAGCTTACGTTTGTATTCTTCCAGGGCTGCATGCTGGGCCGAACGATTTTTCTGCACCTGCTGATCCGCCACTTTTTTGTCTTCAATCGCTTTCTGGTATTCAGCATTGAAGCGATAGTCTTTGGTCAGAACCTTTTCCACCACAATGCCCATGGGACCGAGTATGTCTTGCAGGATTTCCTTTGCCTTCTGGGATTGCAGCTCGCGCTTTTCAGCCACGTAGAACTCTTCGGTGGTGAGCTCCCCGAAGATATCCCGGGGTTTGCTCCGGGCAATGGTGCGAACGATCTTGTCCCGAAGCATGATGTTGTCCTCTGCTACATTTTGCAGGATAAAGGGCGCTTTTTCAGCGTCAATGCGATAGGCAATGATCACGTCCAGGCTGATATCGTTGCCGTCGATGGTTTTAAACAGCAGTTCATCATGGGTGCGCCGATCGCCGCGACCGGGTTCAAAAACCATTTCCAGGTTCTGTAATTTAATATCATAGGTGTTCCAATCGTTTACAAAGGGCAGGAATATATAGGTGCTCCCTGGGGGATAAGCTTTGTTTTCAACCCCTTTTTTGCTGAAGATGGAAAACTTTTTGGTACGTACCCCCACTTCGGTTTCTCCAGTGGAGTAAAACAGGCAACCGCTGAGGCTGCACAACCAGATCAGGGCCAGAACCCCTTTTATCAAAGATTTCATTGGTCACCTCCCTTGCGGACATCAAAGAGCTTTAAGGTCTTGTCCAGATTCAGCGGGTTGACTCCGGCTACCCCGTCGCTGGGCAGTACGATGAGATCCAGTCCCTTGTATACATCGGCCATTTTCAATCCCACCATGCGCTCGGAACCCAGGCCCTTGAGAGCATCGTTTTTCAGGCGCACTTTTTCGGCTTCCGCCAGCTTCACCAGAAGATTGGCTTCGGCTTTCTTGGCCCGCATATACAGGTCCTTTTCAGCGGTTTTGCGAGTGACATAGGCATGTCCCTGTTCCATTTCCACTTCCACAATCACCTCGCCTTCCTGGACGATCTTCTTCAGCTCGGCCTCTTCTTTGGCAGCCCTGGCCGCGGCCTGATTGGTAAAAACCAACTGATCTTTGAGTTTCTTCTCTTCGATGTTTTTCTGAATCTCCGGGCTGTACCGGAAGTAACGCACCAGAACCTGTTCGACACGGATTCCTTTGGAATTTAGCTCCTGATTGAGCCGGTCACGGGCTTCCTCTGCCTTTTTAACCCGTCTCGGGCTGTTGTAGAAGTCTTCCGTGGTAAGCTTGCCCAGGGTTTCTTTCAAGGCTGGCTCAGCCTTGGGAATAATCCCGTTTTCCTCAAAGAGTTTGCCGGGGCCGATTTTGGTGAATACCAGGTAGGGGTTTTCAATGCGATAGAGGATGGAAGCATCCACATCCACAAAAAAACCGTCCGACGTCTGGATATGGGCCACCTTGTCCTTGCGGGCCGCATCAGCGGCGGTGCTCGGGAAATTGGTCAGTTCCAGCACCTGAATATCCCGTGGCATGCGGTGCATTTCATGAAGGCCTGGGATCACCAGATGCACGCCAGCCGAGTAAAAATGGCTTTGCACCCCCCGGTGTATGCCGATGCGCACCACCTTGATTCCGTATTCGTTGGGGCGCACATAGACGAACAGCATGTTGTAGGACATCGCGAGCAGTGCGATGACGACAATGAGAATTTTAACACCCCTGGATAGTTTCAATTCTATTTTGGGGATTCTGAAATTCGGGTTGGCGTTTTTCAATGTCTCACGAAAATCAATGGGTTCATCAGCCATTTTTCACCTCGTTTTGAAGGTTAAAGAAGCAAGATTCAGGTATTAAGAAAGCCGGTTGAATCCAAGAGCAGTAATCGGGCAACCCTCACGGGACTGTTTTCACCTTGATTGTGTTGAAAGGACAGTCGAGTTCTGATGGAAAAGAGGGCCCTTTTGCTGCATGAATCGATCTTGTCGCCAATATATAACACATCCGTATCAAAACGCAAAAAGTTCCGGCAAACCATTCAATTGGGTCCTATTTTGGAGCCGGAGGACGACCAGAATTTTTGAAGCTGCTTTTCCATCTCCTTTCCGTTCCGAACCCGGACCGGCTGCCAGTGGTCGGGGAGAAGGTTCCGGTAACGAGCCGTGGTATAACGCTCATCAATGAGCATCACCACTCCCCGGTCGGTCTCCGAGCGGATTACCCGGCCTCCGGCCTGGAGGACCCGGTTGATGCCCGGATAGAGGTAGGCATGGTCGAACCCGGTACCATCGATACGGTCAAAATATTGCCGTATCAATTCGTTTTCAACGGAAATTCCGGGAAGCCCCACGCCCACGATGGCCGCCCCGGTCAGGCGTTCCCCTTCAAGATCGATCCCCTCACCAAAAACACCGCCCATGACGGCAAATCCCACAAGGCGCTGCCCTTTTTCACAGGTGAATTGTTCCAAAAACCGTTCCCGTTCCCCTTCCGACATGCCGGGGGCCTGGATCAGAATTTCCGTGGTCGGGGAATCATCGACCAGCGCTCCATGAACTGAGGTCATATACTGGTAGGAGGGGAAGAAAATCAGAAGATTTCCGGGGGAGCCGGAGATCAGCCCGGAAAGGAGCCGGACAAGGTCGTTTAAACTGCCTTCCCGGTTTCGATACCGGGTGGAAATGTGGTTTGCCAGGAGCAGGCAAAAGTTTTCTTTGGGAAAAGGGGAGGGGAGTGAAAGGCAAAAAGCCTCATCGCTGCAACCGAAGAGCTGCTTGAAATAGTCGGTCGGCGTGAGCGTTGCGGAATAAAAGACAACCGATCGGCATCGGGCAAGAGCGGCCTTCATTCGATCCGCAGGGTTGATGCAAAAAAGTTTCAGGCGAAGATCTTTATCGCTCTTTTCCGCGCAGGTGATGTAGTTTTCATCGTAGCCTTCAAGGATCTTAAGAAACGATCCCACCTCAAAATAGAGGTCGAGAAGTTGTTCACGAAAGGCAGCCGGGTGGTTCTGAACCAGCCACTTCTCAGCCTGTGAAAGAAAGGCGGTGAGAAGAGAAGACATCTCCGGAGGCGCTTCCGGTTGTGCCATTTCTCCACCGGCATCCTCGCAAGCGGCCCTTATTTTCACGAACTGCGCGTTTAACCGCCCAATCGTTTTATAGAGACCGGGAAGCGTTTCTTTCAGGTTTTTTCTGAGATCCAGAAAGGGCTGCTTTCGAAGTTCAGCAGAGAACATCTCCCGGGAACGGTCCACCAGATTATGCGCTTCATCCACCAGGAAGGTGTAATCGCCGGTTTCTTCGGTAAAAAATCTTCGAAGATACACCCGGGGATCAAAGGCATAGTTGTAATCGCAAATAACCATATCCGCCCAGAGGGTAAGATCCAGGGAAAATTCAAAGGGACAGACATGATGCGTCCTTGCCGCTTCTTCAACGACTTCCCGGGTGAGAGCATCCTGGTTGGAAGTAAAAAGATCATGGATCGCCGCATCAACGCGATCAAAATGTCCCTTGGCATAGGAGCATTCCTCTGCATTGCAGGCTGATTCGGGGTTGAAGCAGATCTTGTCCTTGGCCGTCAAGGTAAGGGATTTCACCCGGAGTCCTTTTCGGGCCATGGCGAAAGCGGCCTTTTCGGCCACGGCTCTGGCCGTTGTGCGGGCGGTCAAATAGAATATTTTTGAAACAAGCCCCAGCCCCAGCGCTTTTAGCGCTGGAAACACGGCGGTCATGGTTTTACCAATGCCCGTGGGTGCCTGGACGATTAGCTGACGCTGATGCTGAATGGTTTTATACACCTGGACCGCCATTTCCCGCTGGCCCGGACGAAAATCCGGGAAGGGGAAGGAAAGAGCCCTTAGGCTGGCGTTCCGGGTTTCATGCCACTGCGCCAGAATTGATGCCCGGGCAAGATACCGGCTGACGATGCCATGGAAAAAATCGGCCAGGGTTTCGATCTCAAAGGGCTTGCGGATTTCAAGCTGTTGCCCGGTATCCAGATGATAATAGGTGAGCTGAATATGGATTCGGCGGAGGTTTCGGGCGTTGGCCACCATGTAGGCATAGATTTTTGCCTGGGCCCAGTGGATCGGGTGGTCCGAGTCCGCATACGCCTGAAGATCGCTCGTTGTGGTCTTGATCTCATCAATTACAACCGTATCCTCCGGGGCGTTTTCTTCAGAACCGTAAACGCCATCTATCCGGCCGGATATCTCCAGCAGAAAGGACTCCGTTTCCAATTGATGGGAAACTCGGACTTCAGGTTCATATCCTGCAGGGCGTGATTTCTGGACCTTCTGGTGCGCACGAATGGCCTCCACCGTTCGGTTTTGGCCCGTGAAGGAGAAGCTCAGGTCTCCTTCACGAAGAACCTGCTCCACAAGGGCCCGGACTGCGATTTGCAGCTTTTCTTTCACGGTTTGTTAAAATCCTTCTTTTTTTCGTCGATCACTGGTTTCCTCCTTGGGAAATGGGTATTCAATGAATTTTTGATACCCGTGTATTAGCCTGGCAGGAACCCTTGCGTCTTCATGGCTCGTTGTGTCCATTGACAAGGAGGATGAATAAATAGTAAATTTTTTAAAATCATTTCCGGATTGCGGCCTTCATGGACACTACCTGAATTTAGGTATTACCATTTTTTGATTGTTAAAGGAGAATTTTGTGATGAAATTTATACCCTCTACCTGCTGGCTCACTTGGATGTTCATGTCTCTGGTTTTCCCGGTTTCTTTTGTTTATGGAGCCCAAGGCCAGTTGACCATAAAAACCCCTCGCCCTGCGGTTGCACCAACCAGTCCGGTTTCTCCCCGGCTTCCCGAGCCGCTGGTCAAACCGGTTCCCCAACCGGATCTGACGGTGGAATCTTTGGGATGGTCCATGCCGGTCAAACAAGGGGAGCGGATCGGGTCTTCATCCCAATTGGTTATTTCAGTGAAAAACAAGGGTCAAGTGGCCTCAGGCCCCTTTAACATTAAAATTACGGTTTCAGGCGCTTCAGCGGATCAATCGATTCTTTCCGGTTTGAACGGTACCTTGCCTTGCACGGCTCTGGGCTCGAAAATGAGCAGAACCTTGAAGTGGCCCGAGCCTTCCGCCATGGTCTGACCGTCGGGGAATTTCTCCGTCACTGCCGAGGTTGATGATGGGTCGTTAAAAATAAACCCCGAAAGAGCCAATGCCAAATTACAGGATTCCTCCATGACCCCTTCCCACGAGAGCGATTTTGCCAGGGCAAAGGATGGTTTGCAAAAGCCCATGGGCAAATTTGAAGGAACCCTTAACGGCAAGATCAATGGTAAGTCAGTGTCCGAGATCGCCGGTGGTTGCGACAAGATCCCCGTGGAAATTTATGATTACTACCATAATAAGACTGGCTCCACAACCGCCGTGCCTGATGGGGACGGGAAAAATTGCCGGTATTGCTTTTCCGTTTCCAAGCCCATGTACTACGCTACCGAATTGCCAACGTTTCTCTGACGGTTGACCCGGACCAGCGCATCAATGAAAGCAACGAGAACAACAATAGCAGCACAAAACGAATAGCATGCTGCGACAGGGACAGCCTTTGTGATTTGGAAGTGGTTGTCCCGCCACAGTCTCCTGTAACCGTTTCTCCCATGGGTTTTGTTCAATTCACCTATATTGTTGAAAATGATGTGCGTTGGGCCAAGGCAGGCTCACCAGCTACTAAGGTGGACATCAAGGTGTATGCAAGCAAGGACAATCGTACGGTTATCGGGTCAGCCAGCGCGAATATCCCGGCCATTCCCTTAATCAGCCAAACGGTCAGCCAACAGTATGTGGGCACCTTTTTATCAAACATCACCAGCAGCAACAATTATATCGAAATCTCCGTGGACCCGGATAATAACATCTCAGAAATCGTCTTGTTTAACAATATAGCCGGTTTCACGGCCTCCAACGTGACGATTCAATAAGCCCCTTTGAGTTTACGGGACCCTGCAGGCTCCATCCATTCAATTGCCCACTGAATGGATGGGTTTGCTTATCAAAAATTCCATGACCCCAATGGGGTTCCACCCGGAAGACCAGGGGATGGGGAATCCTTCATAGGCTTTAACCCCCGGGTACCGGAACC
>VMSV01000075.1 GCA_013791935.1 Desulfobacteraceae bacterium
AAAAGAAACACGGATATGCCGATTTCCATCCAATGGGGGAAATATCGATCTTCCGCCGAAAGATGCCAGTTAAAGGCAATGAGGCTCACATTAAGACGGTTGACCACGATTCCCAAAACCGTCCACACCGCCGTCCACTGGATCAGCCGAATGTTCTTCTCCCGGGCTCCCACCGCAAACAAAAAGCAGGGAACCCCCACAAACCCCAAAATCTCCACCAGAAACCACAGGCCGTAAGGGGTGGAAAGGAGACCCCAGTGATCGCCTGCGGCAACCCCCATGAGCTTGATGAAAAAATACCCGCAAAGAACCCAGGAAGCGGCCTTGCCGAACCCCAGAACCAGGTGTTTTCTTTCATTCAGATGAGCCTCATCCATTTTATCCCGGAAATACTTCTCTGAAAGCATGCCTTCTGCAATGACCATGGAAAGGCCTGCAATGATGCTGGATACAAAAAAATAAACCGGCAGGTAGGGTGAATACCACAAGGGATGGAGCTTGGACGGCGCAATCAAAAACAAAGAACCCAGGGAGGACTGGTGGAGTGTGGACAGCACCACGCCGAAGATGGTCAGAACCAGGGTGAGCTTCACCGCCAGGTCTCTGGCTTTTTTCAACCCCAACCATTCCAGGGCGGCGGGGGAGAATTCAAGGAAAAGAACCGTGAGGTAAAGGGCAACGCACGCAGCCACTTCAAACAGGATGGATGTGGTGCCCTGCTGGATCAGAAACGGATAGGGCAGCCGCCAGCCTCTTCCCACATCGTACGTCAAGGCGATCACTACCAGAAAATAGCCCAGAAATCCCGTTAATACCGCCGGCCTCACCGCAGAATGATATTTTTTCAGTCCGAAGAGATAAACAGCTGCGGAGGTGACATACCCTCCTGCCGCCAGGGCCACTCCCACGAGAAGATCAAAACCGATCCAGATGCCCCAGGGATTGTAGTCCGACAAGTTGGTCACCTTGGCCAATCCCCCGGTAAATCTCAATACGGTTAGCACCAGTCCCACCATCAGAATAAGGCCTGAAATCACCGTAAAGGCTGAGATTTCCCGTTTGCCGTTTTTCATGGCGTTTTCCGGCATACCCTATTCTCCTTCCGCCGTTGTTTGATGGATGGCTTTGGCGGCTTTATCCACCTCTCTTTTTACAGCATCCTGCTGAGCTTTTTTCGCTTTTTCAAGGGCCTGGGCCAGCACTTCTTTGGCATGGGATTCCGCTTTTTCCACCGAAGACTTTACAGCCATATTTTTCTCCAGATCATACTGCTTCTGATTTCCCAAGGTCATGGCATAAATCCCGGCCAGAAGCACCGGCCAGAGCCCGGCAATCATGGGCACCATGGAGAGGGCTCCGGAGGTGAGCATGGGGGCTGAAATGTTGCCCAGGTCCTCACGCATGCTTATCTCTGTGAAAGGAACCCCTGAAAGATACAGCCAACTTGTGCCTCCCATTTCATGTTCGCCGTAAATGTGGCTGACATAACGATCGGGGTACTCCTGAATCCTTTTTCGGGCAATCGTTAAGAGGTTCTCCCGTTTTCCATAGGTTAAGGCTTCCGTGGGGCAAACCTCAACACAACCCGGAACCAGGCCTTCCATAAGTCTTGGATAGCAAAGGGTGCATTTCATCACCCGGGGTGTAAACGGTTCATCATATTCGTAGGAAGGAATCTCAAAGGGGCAGGCGATCATACAGTACCGGCATCCCACACAAACGGACGCATCATAGGTCACCGGCCCTTCCTTGGTCTTTTTGAATGCCTTCACAAAACAGGCTGAGGCGCATGCGGGCTCCAGGCAATGGTTGCACTGTTTTTTTACAAAAACCGGCGTGCCGGGTTGATCCCCAGCCTTGCCTTTTACGTCAAACCGATTTACCACGGTATAGGTTTTTGAAGTGGTTCTTCTGTATTTTTCCAGAACAGACAGGTCGGAAAAAGGCACCCCGGGCGCTGGAAACTCGTTCACCCGATTACAGGCATTTTCACAGGACCGGCAGCCGATACAAAAAGTGGTATCGTGAAGCACACCCATGGATTCCGGGTAACCGTCGAATTGCCGGTTGCCCGCTGCATGGCCTTTTAACGGGAGGAGCGTGCCTGCTCCTGCAGCGCCAAGCCAGCTTAAAAAGGTTCTTCGGGAAATGGACATTTTTTACCTCATATCATGTTAAAACAGAATCTTCCCTCAAATTCATAAAACACGTTCCTATGGACGATCTGTTTTTTCCCTGTGGCATCCGGTACAATCTGTGCTTTTGGGTTTTTCAATGCCCATGGCTTCATGGCACTCCATGCACTGCCGGTGATAGGCCCCCATGAGCCCCGGAACGTGCATTTTTTCTTCCATAAAAGGCTTGCCGTGGCAGCTTTCACATTTGGGCGGTTTATCGATTTCCGGGCTGTTGTGATGGCAGCCTTTGCAGGCGGTAGCACTGCCCTTGTGAAATACCCCGGCCAGGTGGTTTGTATTGATCTTTTGAAGCAAGGCGTTGACGATTTTCCCATGGGGCAGCTTAACCGGCTCATATTGGTTTTCCAGGGACTTGATCACCACAGTTTCCGGGATCGCTGAAAGGGGAACATCTTTTTTACTCGTTTCAAGGTCTTTCAATAAGTCCTCAGCCTGTTTTGAACCGCTCATTCCTGCAGCCAGGGACGGAAGCTCGGGAATACTTCCCAAGTGGCACGTCTTGCAGTGCTCCTGATTCCCGTCTTGGTCTTTTTTAATCTTCCCGTGACACCCCATACAGTCGGGATCTTTTTTCTTTTGGTTGTGGCATCCGATGCAGGCTTCAGAATCCTGGGTCTGGTGCATGGCCTGTTCCAGAGGGATAAAGCGACCGCTCTTGGATCCTTTCACGGTGTGGCAATCGCTGCATGGTGACAGGGCCGCGTGATGGCATTCCCGGCAGGTGGTATTATAGGACTCGTGCCCTTTATGGTTGAAGGGAACAAGTTTCATTCGATATTCAAAGTCCTCCAGGAGTTGGGGGGATGGCCCGGCTGAAATCTTATTTGGAGAAAATCGGCTCACAAAGAGGACATCGGGCTGTTTCCGGTCCATTCGCGGCACATTCTCCACAATTTTGATTTTACTTTTCTCCTTCCGGTCGTGGCATCCATAGCAATGAACCGGCCCTGCAACCAGGGAAGATTTTATTTTATCCAGGTGACAGGCAATGCAGGATTGATGGGCGGCCTTTTGAAAGCTGATCCGGTTTTCTTCATCTTCAGACTTATGGCAATACCGGCAAGTACTTTCCTTACCCTTGACATACACCTTTTTTTGGGCCGATGCATCATACTCATGGTGGCATTTTTCACACTGGTTATCAGCGGCTTTTTCATGGCGAAAATGCAGGGAACGGTCAAACCCCATGGGATCGGCATCCTGAATCACATCATCGGTTTTTACGTGGCATTCCCCGCAGGTGACGGGCCCGGTTTTCTCTTTTTTGGCCAGCATTTCTCTATGACATGAAATGCAGTTCCCATGATAGACCTCCTTCAAAGCCTTTTGATCAGAATCCAAAATTCTTTTGAATTTTAAGGAAAGGCGGTTGTTTTCCGAAAGGTGGCAGAATGTGCAGTCCTTATCTTGTTTTTCAAGAGCACGGGTATGGGCATCGTGAAGGAAGGGAACTTCGGGTCTTTCCAGATCCCCGAATTGCCTCATGGTGTGAATGGAAATTTTATCCGGCCGGATTTTGCTGTCTGCCTGCACAGGGTTTGCAAAAATTAAAACAGCGAATAACATCAGGATGGTAGACAAATTTCGGGGGAAAAACAGGTTGCGCTTTTTCGATTTCATATCACCATCCCGCAGCATGAACAGAGGCATTTTCAGGGTCATTTTCAAAGCAGACGGATGTCAGCTGGTTTATGCCCGATTCTTGGGCTGAAATCCCAATAAGCGAAAGTCTCAGTGAGATCCGTCAAGTCATATCAAATTTCCGGGATATTTAAAATCTGTTTTTTGAGAAAAACGACACTCACCCACTTTGAAATGCGAATAACCATCAAATTCAAAGGCCTGAAAAGGTCGGTCTCATGAAGGATGATCTAACCGTGGTGATACATAAATATCATGATCCATTTGCTGAAATGGTGAGGGAACGGTTTTGATATTAATCCAAGCAAAACATGATGGGTCGTAAAAAGTCTCTAAGTTCGTCCCCCCGGCGAAGGCCAGGGTCCAGAACATATTAAAAAAACTGGATAGCGCTAAAGCTTCACTGCGTGTCCGGCCTTCACCGGAAGGATACAAAATAGGTATTTTCGACTTTTTACGAGTGTGTCATTTATAACATCCGAATTCTAATTGGATGTTTCCCGCAAAGGCTTCATTTCTTGATATAATTTCAAATGTTCGGAAAAGGCCTGAAAATAATGGTTTGAATTTTCATTTGCCAGCAGGGAAATCGCCTTTTCCTGGTTGGCAATCGCCTCGGCAAAGTTCCCGGTTTCAGCATATGCAGAAGCCAATGTGTCATATTGAGGGGCAAGGGGCAGCCTTTCATAGGTCATCACTTCGGAAGATTTTTGCCTTTTTACCATCCCCTCCCAGTTATGCGTGATCTCAATGGCTTTCCGGGTCAATTCTACGGCTTGGTTGCCGTTTCGATATTTTTCTTCCGGACAGGTGGAAAGAAACCGCGCCATGGGGATGAGTGTTTCAGGTGAATTGTTATCCAGCTCCGTTGCTTTTGAAAAATCGTTATGGGCTTTATCAATCTCTCCATTTTTGCACCAGAGCTTTCCCCGACAAACATAAGCACTGGCATATTTGGGATTCGCATCAATCGCTTTTGAAAAATCCTCTATGGCCTTGTCCGTCTGTCCTTTTGCCAACCAAACATTCCCCCTGGAAAGGTAAGTGGAAAGCTCGTTTGGCCTTAATTTGAGGACTTCTGTATAATCGTCGATGGCCTGGTCATACTGCCCTCTGGAAAAATAGATATTCGCTCTATTGGCATATGCAAGATAGGTGTTGCGTCTTTTAATTTTGGTGGCAACGGAATACATTTCAATGGCCTGGTCCAGGTCATGGTTCATATAAGCTTCAAAACCTTTATTCATATGGATACTGAAGGAGTCTCCACTATAGTCGGCCCATCGGGAGGATCGATGTCCTTGGTATGCCCCGCTTTTTGAAGCATCTTTATACAAGGTGCTCTCCTCTCCAGTGGCAGACAGGGTCAACATAAAGGTCATGACCCCGAAAATATATATTTTCCCGAATTTGTTAAACAAATCATAATTATTTAGGGCTCTTTTAAAAATAAATGCATTACATTTTTTCATCGTATGCCTCCATTAAAAGATTAAATATCCATTCTTTAAGAGATAAGAACTTGTTATTTTGGCGTATAAATATATGTTTTAGCGTTTGTGTGTCAACTGTTTTGTTAAAACAGAACGTTGTGTAGGGTGTAAAGTCTTTTCGATACAATCGCCCAACGCCCATTTCCTGTTGCCAACGCCTATGACATTTGGCTTCTCACCCCTTGCCCTATCATCTATCCCCTTTGTCCGCCCTCCCCAACAAACCTGTTGACTTATGGCCCAATCTGCTATCTAATCCTCCCACAAGTTTCGGGGTGGCTTCTGTGCAAGAAGGATGGTTGATTCATTAAACTTGCCTAGCCTGAGATTATACCCGTATAACCTGATCCGGGTAATGCCGGCGTAGGGAAACGAAATTCTGGATTTTTATCATGCCGTTTCCGTCAGGAAACGGCATTTTTTTTGGGCCATTTTCAAAATATTTTCCTTTGGGAAAGGGCTCATCGGGAAAAGGAGGTTATTATGGCAACACAATTAAGCAAGGCGAAAGAAGGCGTCATTACCGATGAAATGCGGCAGGTGGCAGCCGATGAAGGCTATACGCCGATAGAAATCAGGGATCGGGTGGCGGCAGGCCTTGTGGTGATTCCAAAGAACATTAACCATTCTTTTTCTCCAAAAGGCATTGGCGACGGTCTTTCCACCAAAATCAACGCCAACATCGGCACGTCCATGGATCATGTGGATCTGGATGAAGAACTGGAAAAAATGGAAGTCGCGGTTCGGGCAGGGGCGGACAGTGTCATGGATCTTTCCACCGGCGGCGATCTGAAGAAAATTCGAAACATCATTCTGAAAAATTCACCGGTCATGCTCGGGGCGGTGCCCATTTATGGCGCTGCTTCTGAACTGGCCGCCCGGAAAATGAGCATCAAAGACCTGACCGCAGATCTCCTGTTTGACACCATTGAACAACAATGCGAGGAAGG
The DNA here is from genome assembly GCA_013791935.1 of Desulfobacteraceae bacterium. Taxonomy (GTDB): domain Bacteria; phylum Desulfobacterota; class Desulfobacteria; order Desulfobacterales; family UBA5616; genus VMSV01. The sequence continues at coordinate 6,283 of VMSV01000075.1, forward strand.
CCTGGATTACATCACGGTCCATTGCGGAGTCACTCAATCGACCTATTCCCTGGCGGACCAGAAACACCGCATCGCCGGAATTGTGAGCCGTGGGGGGTCTCTTCTGTCCGCATGGATGCACTACCACAACCGGGAAAACCCCCTGTATGAAGAATACGACCGGCTGCTTCAAATTGCCTTTAAATACGATGTCACCCTGAGTCTGGGGGACGGTTTAAGGCCAGGATCTGTTGCGGATGCCACGGACAAGGCCCAACTCAAGGAATTGATCGTCATCGGCGAGCTCACAAAAAGGGCCAGGGACGCAGGGGTTCAGGTGATTGTGGAAGGCCCGGGACACGTTCCATTGAACCAGATCGAAGCCAACATCCTGATCCAGAAGCGGATCTGCGACAATGCCCCCTTTTATGTTCTGGGGCCCCTCACCACGGATTGTGCCCCCGGCTATGATCACATCACCGCAGCCATCGGGGGCGCCATTGCAGCAGCGGCCGGAGCGGATTTCCTTTGCTATGTCACCCCTGCCGAGCATTTGTGCCTGCCCGATATCAAAGATGTGGAAATGGGCGTGATCGCAGCGAAAATAGCCGCCCATTCCGGGGATATCGCAAAAGGCGTCCGAGGGGCCATGGAGAGGAACATTGAAATGTCCATCTGCCGGAAACGCCTGGACTGGGAAGGCATGTACCGGCTGGCCCTGGACCCCGTGCTTGCCAGACAAAGAAGAAGCAAAAGCGAAAACGCCGAAAAAGACGTCTGCACCATGTGCGGAGAACTGTGCGCAGTGAATATTCATAATAATATGTGCACGAAAGAACAAGACGAAAAATCGACCCAATGAAGGATTTTCAACATGGAAGGAAAAAGCATGGAACTTAATGAAGTCGTCATCACCCGGGCCATCATCGACCGGTATTATGAAAAGCTCATCAACAACCTGGAAACCGATGTCGCTATTGTGGGCGGGGGGCCTTCCGGGCTTGTGGCAGGTTATTATCTTGCCAAGGCGGGTAAAAAGGTGGTCCTGTATGAAAGAAAACTCAGCATCGGCGGCGGCATGTGGGGCGGCGGCATGATGTTCAACGAAATCGTGGTTCAGAAGGATGCCCTTCACGTTCTGGATGAGTTCGGCATTCGGTATGTGGAATACCGGGAAAATTATTATACATCCGATTCCGTGGAGGCCATCTCCACCCTGATTTCCAAGGCCGTGAAAGCCGGTCTCACCATCTTCAACTGCATCAGTGTCGAGGATGTGGTCATGCGGCCCGACCGGGTCACGGGCCTGGTTCTGAACTGGTCGCCGGTGGAAATGGCAGGCCTGCATATCGATCCCCTTGCGGTGGGCTCCAAGGTGGTCATCGACGCCACGGGCCATGCCACGGAAGTGGTGGCGGTGGTGCAGAAAAAGGTTCCCGGGAAATTGAGAACGGAAACCGGGAAAATCGAAGGAGAAAAATCCATGTGGGCGGACAATGCGGAACAACTCACATTGAAAAACACCCGGGAAGTATTCCCCGGCCTTTACGTGGCAGGAATGTCGGCCAATGCCACCTTCGGGGGACCCAGAATGGGACCGATTTTCGGCGGCATGCTGCTTTCCGGAGAAAAAGTGGCCAAAGAGTTGCTGGAAAAACTTTAAAGTTAAGCCACCACAAGATACGGAGACACAGAGAAAAAGGATTGCAAAAAAACAAGGAAACACCCGTAGGGAACAGGCATGCCTGTTCCCTACGAAGCAGATAAAATTTATATCTTCGTGCCTTTGCGGTTTTGTGCGAGCAAAAAAAAGGACGACCATGGCGTCAAAACCTGTTACGGCCATCATCATGGCCACCCGACTGGAAGCCGCGCCTTTTATACAGGGCTTGAACCTGAATAAAGTCGAAGGGACCCCTCTTCCCGTATTTCATAATCAAAATACTATCCTCATCCTTTCCGGAATCGGCAAAGCCAATGCCGCCATGGCCACCGCATTCTGCTGTCTGGTTCACCATCCGGAAATCATCTTTAACTTCGGGGCAGCCGGGGCATTGGATGAATCCCTTGAACTGGGAGAGGTCCTTCAGATCTCCCGGATTCTGGAACCGGACCGTCCGGATTTACGGACCTCCCTTCCCGAGCTTCACCTTCCCGAAACCCTTGCCGATTTCAAATCGGTTCCTCTTGCCACCCAGGACAGGCCCATGCTTACTCCCCATGAGCGCAAACAGGCTTCGAGATACGCAAGTCTTGCGGACATGGAGGCGGCTTCCGTGGTTCAGGTGTGCAAAAGATTCGAAACACCCTGCCATGTCTTCAAATTTGTCAGCGACACCCCCGACCATGCCGGCTCAAAGGATATCCTTGCGAATATTCTGAGTTTTCGGAACGCTTTTTTCGAGTTTATCCATGAGAAAGTCCTGGCCGGCAAATCTCAAATCTCAAATCTCAAATTTGAGATTTGAGATTTGAGATTTGAAATTTAAGGCCTTGATTGACACAACCTTTCCTCTTGGGGTATATCCATCATCAATTTAAAAAGAATTTCATCATTTTATGAAAAGGAACCCATGAAACCTGTTGTCGCTGTTATCGGAAGACCCAATGTGGGGAAATCGACTTTTTTCAATGCCGTTACCCGGACCAAGGACGCCCTGGTGGACGATTTCCCCGGAGTGACCCGGGACCGTCACTATGGGGACGCCTCCCATGAAGGGGTGAATTTCACCCTGGTGGACACCGGGGGGTTCTCGGGTAAAGACGAGGCCTTTTCCGAAGAAATTCGCGCCCAGATCTTCCAGGCCATGGAGGATGCCGATGCGGTGATTTTAATGTTGGATGGAAAATCCGGCGTCACCCCCTTTGACAGCGACATGGTGGAAATCTTAAGATCATTCGTCAAACCGGTTTTCTATGTAATCAACAAGATCGACGGCCAGGGCCAGGAAAACCGGCATTACGAATTTTACAGCCTGGGCGTTGAAACCCTCTATTCTCTTTCTGCGGAACACCGGTACGGCATTTCGGATTTTCTGGATGAATTGGTGAAAGTGCTGAAACCGTCGGAAACCCTTGCAGAGGCGGCCATGATCAAGATCGCCGTGGTGGGACGGCCCAATGTGGGGAAATCGTCTCTGATCAACCGCATTCTGGGGGAAAACCGTCACATTGTAAGCGATGTGCCCGGAACCACCCGGGACGCGATTGATTCCGTCTGCACTGTGGGGGACAGAAAATACCTCATCATTGATACGGCCGGGATTCGAAGAAAAGGACGGGTTTCTGAAAAAATTGAGAAATTTTCCATCATCAAGGCCCTGAGAAGCCTGGATCGATGCGATATCGCCTTGATTGTTCTGGATGCAAACGAAGGCATCACGGAACAGGACGCCAGCATTGCCGGGTATGCCTTTGAAAGAGGCTGCGGTTGCATTCTGCTTTTAAACAAATGGGATCTGCTGGAAAAGGAAAAAAACACATTGAAAACCTACCAGGAGGAGTTGAGAATGGCCACGAAATTTCTGAGTTTTGCGCCCATTCTCTCCATTTCCGCCTTAACCGGGCAGAGGGTGGTTAAAATATTCAACGAGGTGAATGAGGTTTCCGAACAGTACAACGCCCAGATCGGCACGGGAAAATTAAACCAGATGATGAACCGGGCCACGGAGAGAACTGCAGCCCCCATGCACCATGGCCAGAGAATCAAATTCTTCTATTCCACCCAGATTGCCACAAAACCCCCGACATTCATCAGTTTTGTCAACTACCCGGACGCGGTGCATTTCTCCTACAAACGGTATCTCATCAATCAGATCCGGGAAGAAGCCGGCCTGGGCAAAACCCCCATTCGGCTTTTTTTCAGGTCCAGGTCCTCGGAAAAAAAAGGGGGATAAATGGGCCTGTTCGAATTCCAGGGGAAGGAGGCAGGTACCGCAGGGCAACCCCTGGCGGACCGCATGCGTCCGAAAACCCTTGATGACGTGATGGGTCAGGACCATGCCGTGGGGCCGGGTTCGCTGATTCGCGCTGCCATTGAAAAAGACCGAATCTTCTCCATGATTCTATGGGGGCCTCCGGGCTGCGGCAAAACCACCCTTGCCCGAATCCTTGCCGGTGAAACCCATTCCCATTTTGTTGAATTTTCCGCAGTCCTCTCGGGGGTCAAAGAAATCCGGGCCGTCATTGACGTGGCCAAATCCCAGCTTCAACTCCATCGAAAAAAAACCATTCTTTTTGTGGATGAAATCCACCGGTTTAACAAGGCCCAGCAGGATGCGTTTCTTCATCATGTGGAAAACGGCCTCATCACTCTCATCGGCGCCACCGCGGAAAACCCCTCCTTTGAAGTGATCCCGGCCCTCATGTCCCGGTGCCGCCTTATCACCTTAAAACCCCTGGGCCGGGAGGATATTGTTTCCCTGCTCCAAAGGGCCCTCACAGATCAAGATCTGGGGCTTGGCAAATTAAACCTTGGGATGGAAACAGAAGCACTTGATTTTCTGGGGGATCTTGCCGACGGTGATGCCCGTTTTGCCTTGAATACCCTGGAAGTGGCCGCCTATGTTCTGGCCCGGGAAAGCCGGGGTAAAGACAGGGAATCCCGCAGAATCATGACCCTGACGGAAATGGAATCGGCCCTGGAGAAAAGAGCGCTCTTGTACGACAAGGGCGGCGAGGAGCACTTCAACCTGATATCCGCTTTGCATAAAAGCCTCAGGGGTAGTGACCCGGACGGGGCGCTGTACTGGTTGGAACGAATGCTTTCCGGAGGGGACGACCCCCTTTATATTGGCCGAAGAATGGTTCGATTCGCCTCGGAGGACATCGGCAATGCGGACCCAAACGCCCTTACCGTGGTCATGAACGCGGTGGAAGCCTTTCGATTTCTGGGCCAGCCTGAAGGAGAATTGGCCCTGTACCAGGCTTGCGCCTACCTTGCCACAGCCCCCAAAAGCAACAGCCTCTATGCCGCATCCCATGGGTTGAAGGATGCCATTCAAAAAACCGGATCCCTGCCCGTGCCCCTCCACATCCGCAATGCCCCCACCAAACTCATGAAAGAGATCGGGTACGGAAAAGGTTACGAGTACGCCCACGACCACAAGGACGCCCTCACCCCCCAGGAATACCTGCCCGACCTCTTAAAAGGAACGGAATTTTACCGCCCCACCACAAGGGGGTATGAAAAAGTGATCAAAGAGCGGCTGGACAAGTGGAAGGATTTGAAAAGAAAGCTGAAAAAAGAATAGAGTCACAGGTTTTCTATCACGATTTTCACGGTTCCCCGGTCCACAGGTTTCTGATTGAGGGCTTCAAAGGTGCGCTCATAAAAGGTGCACCTGCCCGATCGTTCCATGAGGACCACCGAGGAGCATCGGGTGCCGTACCCCTCACTCACGATGAAAAGGGGCGAAAGCATTTTTTCCATTTCCATGGAGACGCCCGTGGACGGAAGATCCTTTTCAGCCGCCGAGGTTCGATCCAAAAGCATGTCGAAAACAGCTTCAACATCCAATTCACCGGTCCTGCCAAGAATCTCCTCCAGGGCCTTTGTCCCTTTTTGAATTTTAGGCCAGGGGGTATCCAGCAGGTGGTTGCTCAGTCCGTGGATGCCGGGTGCAACGCGTCGGAAGGTTCCTTCCCGGTTGGAATAATAATAAAGGTCTTGGCTTGTGCCTGCCAGCAGGTTGAACCCGTTGTATTGATCCCCCTTGCTTTGAACTCGGGAAAGGTAGGATGGAGCGGTTTCATCCCCGGCAAGATAATCGGTCACCAGGGCCCCCCGGGTGGGGGCATCGTTTAGGATGGAAGCCGGGTCCCGGTAATTGGTGATGGCAGAGATCTTTCCGGTTCTGGACATGCCCAACCAGGTTCCCCCGGCCTTTAAATCCCGACCGGCCAGAACCTGCGGAGCATCCTGCCAGAAGGAAAGGGGGGCTGCCGGACGATGATAAAATTCGTCCCGGTTGGCCGCAAGCACCAGCCTGAATTCCGGATGAATATCGCAGGCAAGAAGGATTAAGCACATAAGGGTTTCCATTGACTTATTTTCAGAATATGTTAGAAAAAACCAACGATTTTTTCAACGCATTTCTTTGGAAAAAACACCCGTTGCGAACCCGGCCTCCAAGGCGCGTTCACCCTGGCTTTTACGGGAAAATCAGAAAAGGAGACGGATTTAAAATGCACATGAGCAGAAGATTGGGAATCGCGGTATTTTGCATGGTTCCGGCCATCATAGGCGGTGGAATTTTGTACGGAATATTCGGCAGCTATGTCCCTGTAGCGGTTTTTGAAATGATATTAGGGTTTTTTGCCATAGGGTTTTTCAGCAAGTAGAAAACCTGTCCAAACCATTTTCGTTGCCTTTCACCTAATTTGCTTGAAATCAGGGGCAATAACGGATGAATCAACGGCCCTCTTTTCCGAACCGGCTGTTTTTATCCATGATTGCTTTTTAGGAAAGCCAAGGTTTGTTTTCCAGGCAAATTGTCTTCATCCATTAACGGATTCAAAAAGGTCTTCATGACGGATACCACTTCAAAAAATTTGATTTTGTGGTTCTTTATCTGCCTGTTTCTGGTTTCAGTGTTCCTCCTGGGCTGGCTTTTGAAACCGTTTTTTTCCATTATCGTGCTGGCCGGGGTGGTGACAGGAGTGTTCAGCCCGCTATACAACAAGCTGAACAGGCAAGGCGTCATCAACGCCCCCATGGCTTCGTTATTAACCTGCATGGTGATCTTCCTGGTTCTTTTCGTGCCCATCGCCCTTTTTATCGGAATTCTGTCCAAGGAAGCCTTCGACCTCTACCAAACAGCCAAGGACGCGGTATTCAGCAATCAGATTCAGGCTCTTCTGCAAGGGAACGAATGGATTGAAAGGGTCAATGTTTTTCTGGCCAGGTTCAACTATGAACTCACCCTGGAGGATTTCAACAATATCCTTACCCAGACCGCCAAGACCGTGGGCTTTTTCCTGTACGAGCAGGCCAGGGCAGTGGCTTCAAACATGCTTCTCTTTATCGTGAATTTCATCCTCATGCTCATGGTGATCTATTTTCTTCTGATTGACGGGGACAAGCTGATCCGATTCATCATTGCCCTGTCCCCTCTGCCTGAACAAGAAAACCTCGCCCTCAGCCAGAAATTCAAGGATATTGCCGGGGCCGTCCTCATCGCAAACGGCCTTTGCGGGTTTATTCAAGGCACCATCGGGGGCATTGTTTTCGCCCTGCTGGGATTCAAATCGCCTTTTCTCTGGGGAGTCATCATGGGAATTCTGGCTTTTCTCCCCATTGTGGGGATCGGTGCCATCATGCTCCCTGCGGCCTTTATCCTGATGCTGAAAATGAAAATCACTGCCGGGATTTTTTTGATCATCTTCTATGTGTTGTTATCTTTCGGTGCCGAGTATATTTTAAAACCGAAACTGGTGGGAAAGCGGGTGGAAATGAACATGCTCCTGGTTTTTTTGGCCATCATCGGAGGGCTCCAGGTCTTTGGCATTCTGGGAATCATTTACGGCCCCCTGGTGGTGACGGCCTTTCTTACCTTAACTGAAATCTATCACGCCAATTACAAAAAATTTCTCTCTGAAACAGAATAAAAGAACGGAAAAACATTCATGAACATGATATCCAATGAACAAACTGGTGAAATCACCATTGAAAGCGAGATGAAGAAATCCTATCTCGCCTACGCCATGGCCGTCATCATCGGCAGGGCCCTGCCGGATGTGAGAGACGGATTGAAACCCGTACATCGGCGAGTTTTGTTCGCCATGCGGGAATTAAAAAACGACTGGAACAAACCCTACAAAAAATCCGCCCGCATCGTGGGGGATGTTATCGGTAAATACCATCCCCACGGCGATACTGCAGTCTATGATACGATTGTCCGCATGGCCCAGAGCTTTTCTTTAAGATACCCCATGGTGGATGGCCAGGGAAACTTCGGCTCCATCGACGGTGACCCCCCGGCTGCCATGCGTTACACGGAAGTTCGCATGTCCCGCCTGGCCCACGAAATGCTGGAGGATCTGGACAAGGAAACCGTGGATTTCACAGGCAACTATGATGATTCCTTGACGGAGCCCGCGGTACTACCCTGCCGTTTTCCATCGCTCCTGGTGAACGGTTCCGAAGGCATCGCAGTCGGCATGGCCACAAAAATCCCGCCGCATAATCTTTCGGAAACGGTTGATGCCATCCATGCCCTCATCGACAACCCGAATCTTTCCAGCCTGGATCTCATGGAATACATTCCCGGGCCGGATTTTCCCACCGCAGGCATCATTTGCGGCACCAAGGGAATCCGGGACGCCTATGAAACCGGCCGGGGCATCATTCGAATCCGGGCCAAGGCCATGGTGGAAAAAGACAAGCGGACGGAAATGGAAACCATTGTCGTCACCGAACTCCCCTACCAGGTCAACAAGGCAAGGCTCATTGAAAAAATCGCTGAATTGGTAAAAGACAAGCAGTTGGAAGGCGTCAGACTGGTCCGGGATGAATCCGACCGGGACGGCATGCGCATTGCGATTCAGTTGAAAAAAGACCAGTATGCCGATGTGGTGCTCAACCAGCTCTATAAACACACCCAGATGGAAAACAGCTTTGGCATGATCTTTCTTGCGGTGGTGAAAAACAAACCCCTGTTGCTGCCTCTGAAACAGCTTCTGGAGCATTTCATCTCCCACCGGAAGGAAGTCATCATTCGGCGGACCCGGTACGATCTCAAAAAAGCACTGGAGCGGCTCCATATTTTGGAGGGGCTGAAGATCGCCCTGGAAAACCTTGATGATGTGGTGAAAATGATCCGTGCCGCCAAATCCCCGGCCGAAGCCAAGGCCGAGCTCATGGAAAAACTGGCACTCACCGCCATTCAAGCCCAGGCCATTCTGGATATGCGGCTCCAGAGGCTCACCGGTCTTGAGCAGGAAAAAATCATTGAGGAATACAAAAACGTCAAGCAGGACATCGAGCGATTTGAGGAAATCCTCGCCAACCCCCGCCTGGTCATGGAAATCATCAAGACCGAGCTCACGGAAATCCAAAACGAATTCGGGGATGAGCGAAAGACCCTGATCATCGAGGAAACCAGAGAGTTGACCCTTGAAGACATGATCGTGGAAGAAGACATGGTGGTGACCATCTCCAACAATGGTTACATCAAACGCAACCCCATCACCCTTTACCAGAGCCAGAGGCGCGGAGGCAAAGGCAAAACCGCCATGGGCACCAAGGAAGAGGATTTCGTGGAGCAGCTTTTCGTCGCCTCCACCCACCACACTTTCATGTTCTTCACCAATCTGGGAAAGGTTTACTGGTGCAAAGTCTATGATCTTCCCCAGGCCAGCCGGGCCAGCCGGGGAAAAGCCATCGTAAATCTGTTGAATTTTGCTGAAAACGAAAAATTAAGCACGGTCCTGGCCGTCCCCTCCTATGATCCCGGATATTTCGTCATCATGGCCACAAAAAGCGGACTGATCAAGAAAACAGAGTTAATGGCATACAGCAGGCCCAGGGTCGGGGGCATCATCGCCATCGACCTGGTGGAAAACGATGAGCTCATCGGAGCCAGAATCACCGACGGCACAAGAAACGTCTTCATGGGCTCCAGGTTCGGCCAATCCATCCGGTTCCATGAAACCGACATTCGACCCTCGGGAAGAGCCACACGGGGCGTCATCGGCATGCGCATGGATAAAGGGGACGAAGTGGTGGGCATGCAGGTCTTGTCCTTTGGAGACACCGTGCTCACCGTGACGGAAAACGGGTTCGGGAAAAGAACCTCCGTAGACGAATATCCGGTGCAAAACCGGGGCGGCAAAGGGGTGATTACCATTAAAACCACGGTTCGAAACGGCCAGGTGGTTTCCATCCTCCTGGTGAATAAGGATGATGACCTGATGCTCATGGCCAGCAGCGGCAAAATCATTCGAATGGCCGTCAGCAGCATTTCCGTCATCAGCCGAAACACCCAGGGGGTCAAACTCGTGGACCTGGAAGACGATGAAAGGGTGGCCGGTGCTGCAAGCCTGGCTGAAAAAGAAGAATAAAACATGAAAGATCCTGATATCCTATCCACAAAAATAGGCGTCGTGGGAGGGGGAAGCTGGGGAACCGCCCTGGCCGATCTGCTGGCCTCAAAAGGTTTCCCCGTTGACCTCTGGATTTATGAATCCGAAGTGGTGGAACAGATCAAGACCCGAAAGGAGAACTCCGTATTTTTACCAGGATTCCCACTTTCGGCCAACCTTTTTCCCACCAATGATCTGTCCAAGGTGGTTTCAAATAAAGACCTGGTGGTGATGGTCACCCCTTCCCATCTGGTAAGAACCATCACCGGGGACATGGCTCCTTTCATCTCCGCCGAAACCATCATGGTCTCAGCCTCCAAAGGGATAGAAATCGGAACCCATCTCACCATGTCCCAAGTGATTCATGAAAAGCTTCCGTTCATTGATGAGCGCCGCCTGACGGTTCTCTCGGGACCAACCTTTGCAAAGGAAGTGGCCAGCAGAATGCCCACGGGAATCACCGTTGCAGCCAAAGACCCGGAGGTTGCCGAATTTGTTCAGAAGGTTTTTGCCACGCCCTATTTCCGGGTTTACACCCATGACGATCTCATGGGCGTGGAGCTGGGGGGCGCGGTGAAAAACGTCATTGCCATCTCCGCCGGAATTGTGGACGGCCTGAAGCTGGGCAATAACACCCGGGCCATCCTCATCACCCGGGGACTCGCCGAAATCCGGCGCCTGGGCCTTCGCCTGGGAGCAAACCCGGACACTTTCATGGGCCTTGCCGGAATGGGAGACCTTCTGCTCACCTGCACCGGTGATTTAAGCAGGAACCACACCGTGGGGAAAAAAATTGGGGAAGGCCATCGACTCAAAGACGTGTTGGCTGAAATGCGCATGGTGGCGGAAGGGGTGAAAACCGCAAAATCCGTTTACAACCTCTCCAAAAAACTGGACGTGGACATGCCCATCTGCCATGCCACCTACCACGTGCTGTATGATGATTTATCTCCTACGGAAGCCCTTTATCAGTTGATGACCAGGGATCTCAAATCCGAGCTGGATGATTCGGCCAGGGGCTGCAATTTCCCATGAGCGACAAAAACCCTTCCGGTGGAGACGGCCATCGCGGACGGCTCAGGGATAAATTCCTTGCCTCGGGGCTGGATGGTTTTCATGATTATGAAGTCATTGAACTCCTCCTCACCCTTGGGACGCCCAGAAAGGATTGTAAAAATGCCGCCAAGGAGGCCATTCTTCAGTTCATGAGCCTTCAGGGAGTCATGGAAGCCTCCGTTGAATCCCTCTGCGAAGTCAAAGGCATCGGCCCCATCAATGCTTTCGGGATCAAGCTCATCAAAGCGGTTTCAGACCGTTATATGAAAAACCGGGTTCTGGAAACCGACCCGGTGACCAATTCCAGGGAGCTCTTCAATTACCTTTGCCATACCATGAGGGACAAGAATCAGGAGAATTTCACCGCGCTATTTCTCAATGCAAAAAACAGGATTATTCAGATCAAAACCCTGTTCACGGGTACCATCACAGCCAGCACCGTCTATCCCAGGGAAGTGGTGCGCCAGGCATTGGAGTACAATGCCGCAGCCCTGATCTTCGCCCACAACCACCCCTCGGGGGACCCGGCTCCGTCCAAGGAAGATTTCATGATCACCCGGCAGCTGGTGTTTGCCTGCAAGCTCATGGGCATTGTGGTGCATGAGCACATGGTCATCGGAAACAACCGGTTTTTCAGCTTTGCCGACCAGGGGCATATTTTGGAAATAAACCGTGATTTCGAAAAATTCCGGGTTTCGGAAAGGATGCAAACCCCGTGACGAATCAGGAACCCCAGCCCGATTGTTTCGGCGTCCTGGAAATCGTTTTCCCCAAGGGGGAGGACGGGCTGAGGCATTCTCCAGGCACCTGCCTGGATTGCGGGGAAAAAACAAACTGCTTAAGAGCCGCCCTTTCCCATCATCAAGGGATTGAGGTCAAATCCGAAATGCTGGATCGAGCTTACCATTCCGGATTGGTAGGATTCTGGAAGCGTTGGTCCATGAAAAAAAACCTGGAAAATAAAAAACTTCGTTCATCCTGAAAAAAGGAGAAAGACATGAAAACCATTCGCGACATCAATCTTTCCGGAAAACGCGTTTTATTGCGGGTTGACTTCAATGTGCCCCTGGACGATGCCTTGAACGTCACCGACGACACCCGCATCCGAGGGGTTCTTCCCACCATAAACTACGCCTTGGAACACAACGCAAAAATCATCATCGCCTCCCACCTGGGCAGGCCCAAGGGCAAACCAATGGCCGAATTCAGCCTGAAACCCGCAGCCAAAGTTCTGGAGAAACTCTTGGGAAAGCCCGTGGGATTTGTCGAAGACTGCATGGGGGACGCCGTTTCCACCTTGGTGGCCAACATGCAGCCCAAAGACATTCTCATGCTGGAAAACTTGCGGTTTCATCCCGAGGAGGAAAAGGACGATGACGCCTTTGCCAAAACTCTGGCCGAATTGTGCGATGTTTATGTGAATGACGCCTTTGCCGTGTCCCACCGGAAAAACGCATCGGTTTATGCGGTGACCCGACATGCCCCGGTATCCGCCGCAGGCCTTCTCATGGAAAAGGAAATCAATTATTTCAACCAGGCCATGAAAAATCCTAAGAGGCCCCTTGCGGCCGTGGTGGGGGGGGCCAAGGTATCCTCAAAACTGGGAGCCCTGGAGAACATGCTCAATCAGGTGGACAAAATCATCATCGGTGGCGCCATGGCCAACACGTTTTTAAAAAGCCTTGGAGTGGATGTGGGCAAATCCAAAATCGAAGAAGACCTGGTGGAAACCGCCAAAATGATCCTGGAAAAAGCCTCGGGAAAAAAAGTGAGGATTTACCTTCCCGTGGACGTGGTGGTGGCGGATCGCCTGGCGCCCGATGCTTCCAGTCGTGTTGTACCAGTTCAGGAAATCCCGGCGGATGAAATGGCCCTGGATATCGGGCCGGCCTCATCCCTTCTGTTCAAAGAGGCCCTGGCCGACACAAAAACCATTGTCTGGAACGGGCCCATGGGTGCTTTTGAAACCGATATTTTCGCCCGGGGCACCCTGGAAATGGTCAGTGCCCTCACGGAATCCGGCGCACTCACCATCGTGGGCGGCGGGGATACGGATGTGGCCGTGCACCAATCCGGCAAGGCAGACCAAATCACCTATATTTCAACCGGCGGCGGCGCTTTTCTGGAGCTTCTCGAAGGCAAAGCCCTGCCCGGTATAACCGCTTTGGAAGAAGCAGATCAATAGAATCAACCCGAGGTCCTTTTGGAAAACGAAACCAACCCCTCCCGGCAGGGAGCCTTTTATGTCAAAATTGCCCTGATGCTCATTCTGGCAGGGCTGCTCGCCGGAACCGCCTATGCCCATTGGGACAGGCTTGTTTATTATTTTCACCGATATTACGATGTTTTGACGGACAGTGAACGAATCAAGGCGTTTATCCAGTCTTTTGGCATGGCCGCCCCGCTTGTGTTCATCCTGGTTCAAATCCTTCAGGTGGTCTTGGCACCGGTTCCCGGAGAAGCCACGGGGTTTATCGGCGGCTATCTTTTTGGCGCCCTGCCGGGTTTTTTCTATTCAACCATCGGTTTGACCACGGGCTCGATTATCAACCTGTTGATCGGCCGGTATTTGGGCAATCACCTGGTCAGAAGAATCATTTCCCCCCGGCGCATGGTCAAATTCGACCGAATCCTGAAACGCCAGGGCGTGGTTGTCTTTTTCATTTTTTTCATTATCCCGGGTTTTCCCAAGGACTACCTCTGCCTTTTCCTGGGACTGAGCAAAGTGCCCCTCAGGATTCTGATCCTCATGGCCGGAGTCGGTCGGATTCCGGGAACCCTCATGCTGAGCCTTCAGGGGGCCGCCCTGTTTGACAAAAATTTCGGCCTGACCCTGATTCTCCTTCTGCTATGCCTTCTCATAGGCGGGGTTTCCTTCAAGTACAAGGATAGGATTTATTCATGGGTGGAAAAATATAACGGGAAGTGAAAATACTGGATTGAGGTGCACAAAAACAAACACTGGCGCAATCTGATCAAAGGCATTTATGACCGGCATAAACCCCTCAAACAGTTCCTCATCACCGGTTCCTCCCAAAGGTGGTTTTATCCGGTTGCCCACGGGATGGGACTTGACGCGGGTCGAATAGGATGGTATCCAATTGACCATCATTTCCCACACATAGGAGCAGAAAGTGACTTTTTGGCGATTCCGCGAAGAACTTGGCCTTGAGGATCGGCTCCGGCGGTCCTACTATGAATTGCTGCGTGATGAACTCGACCAGCATATGATTCAATGCGGGCTTATGGATTCCTACGCGAATTTCAGGGCAAGCAAAAAGCCCTACCCCTATGTTGAGAAAAGAGAGCTTAAGCCCCGGGCCAGAATTCCGGACATGGAATATGAATGTCAGAATGTTTTTCTGGTGATTTTTTTGGAAGACACCATTGCCTCGGAGCACAAAAAATACATCCGGTTTTTTGATCAGAACAAGACCATCAAAAGCAATCTTCTAAGGTCCGAGACTCTCCCCCTGGCCGAACCCTATGACCGGAGCCAGAAATACCTGGATTCCGTTCATTTCAATGATTTTCTAAAGGGTCTGCTGCCCGTGGATTACGCGCTGCTTATTCAGAGGGACCCTTCCGCACAAGCACAAAACCGCTATGGATTGACCCATTTTCATGTAAGAATCGACTGGCCCATTGCCGAGGCTGCCGAGGATCTGGCCCGTCAACTTCGGTATATTTCAAAAGATTTATATGAAAAAGGGGAAAAATATGCCGAGGATATTCAGAAAAAGTTATTCGAGTACTACAGCCTTCCCGCCATGGTGGGGGGCAGAAGAACTGCGGCTGTTGTGGCGGCCCAGTATCTGAAACGCATCCCCTGCATTTCCACCATCTATGCTGCAAGCTGCGAATCCAGGGCATTGATCCGTATTTCCGAAAGGGGAACCTCCAGAATCGTTATCATCAAGCTCACCGACGGGGAAATGGCCGAAGTGGCGGACTCAAACAAGATTTCCATGGATCAATTAAAGAAAAACTACATGATTCACAAAGAGAAAAACGACGGGGTGTTTCTCTTTCAAGCCATCTATGCCCCCACCAGCCATTCCACCCCCCCGGAAGACGGTAAAGTCAGGGAATTAAAGTCCGACCTCTCCTGGGTTCGGGTGGACAGCCAGCAGATCATTCCAAAACCCGGCGTTAAAAAGCATGGGCCCCTGCCGGTGACGTTCATCTATACCTGATCAAGCTATAAATGCTTGATCATGGCAATCTCATCACAGTCCGGATATTTCACGCAGGTGATGCAGTCCGTCCAGATCTTCAGGGGAAGTTCTGATTTATCGATGATGGAAAAAGCAAATTTTTTAAAAAAATCCGGCTTGTAAGTGAGGAGAAAAAGCTTCTTGATCTGATAGTGCAAAGCTTCTTTGAGAGCGTTTTCAATCAGCTCGGTTCCGATCTTCCGTCTGGTATAATCCGGGTGCACCGCAATGGAGCGGATTTCGGCTAGATCTTCCCAGCAGAATTGCAGAGCACAGCACCCCACCACCTTTTTGCTTTTTTCATCCTCAAAAACCGTAAAATCCCTCACATGGTCATACAACCGGCTTAAGGGCCGGGGCAGCAGTTCACCCCGGTTACCGTATTCCTGAAGCAGCCAGTAAATGGCTTTGATATCATATATGGTTGCGTTTCGAATCATAGGTTTCCTTTAAATGATCTCAGCGGTTTCCTTCTTCACCCAGCCGATCTTCCCTTTGGAGAAATAAATACGGAAATATCCACGCTCTTCCTTTTCCACCTCCACACGCGTTCCCGCATGGAGGACGAACAGCTCCGTGGCATCCTCGGACCATCCTGACCGGACAACCGCTTTTTCCGAAAGGATGACCGCTTTTTTCATAAACCGGTTTTCATAATACCCGAAACCGGCCGTGAGGGCCAGGATCAAAACCATGGTTCCGGCCACCCCGGCAAATAGCCTGGAGGTTCTTTTTCTTCTCATGACCTGAACCGTTAACAGAATCCAGAAAAGGCCATTGGAAATCACCGCAATCCACCGAAGGGCAGCCTCGCTTAACGCATACTTCCAGAAAAAAAGAATCTTGAAAATGGCATTCGTCTTGTCTTCCCCCAGATCCTTCACTTGGGATCGAACAAATTCAAGATTATATTTGAGATCCGCATCTTCAGGACTGAGGCGAAAAGCGCGTTCATACCATAAAATCGCCCGGCCAGGGTCATTTTTTTTGTAATAGGCGTTTCCTAAATTGTAATACAGCTTGTCGTTAACCACCCCTTCCCCGGCAATTCGGGAAAAGATCGACGCTGCTTCATCATAATGCCCGGCATGGTATGCCTTGATTCCGTCAAAAAAAAGCCCGGCATGGGGGGAAGCCCCAACCCGTGGGAAAAAGGCCAGGAAGAAAAGGACCGCAAAAAGGATGAATGCGTTTTTTGTCTTCATTTAAGAAACCTCCTGATCATCCCTTTCACATCCAAAAACAGTTGTTTTTTCCCGGATTCCTGAAGTTTCATGCCTCCGAACCGTGCGGATTCGATTCGGTTCAGAAGATCCGCAGCTGCATCGCCCAGGTCTTTGGAATGGCCGCAGCTTGCCAGAATCTCCCGCATTTCCGGGCCGGTGAGGGATTCTCCTTTGGTACCCGCTTGGGAAAGTACGGCGGAAACCAAGGCCGTATAAAGAGCTCCAAGAAATTGTTCTTCCGCCATACCGGGTTTTTCCGCTGCCTTGAGGCCAAGAACGGCACGTTTTGCCATCCAGGCCCTGTCATCCATGGGCTTGTTCCTGTACTTTCTGTAAATCCGGACAGCGATGAAGCCGGTTACCGGAGCCAACATCAAAAAAATAAACCCCGGGATGGAAAGGAATTTCTGCCGGGAAAAAGCATCCGAATCTTCCTTGAGGGGAAGAATATCCCGTCCGATGAATTCCACGGCTTTTTTCTCAAACCCCGGTTTCGGGAGATCCCTTCCCGGCCCGATCGGCTGGATCTCCTCTTTTTCCTTTGACGGGCTGATCTTCAAGGCAAGGGGCTTGGTCTCCAAGGTCCCATAGGCTTCCCGGGCAACATCAAAATAACAGATTTTAATCGGCGGGAGGGGAAACTCCCCGGCTTTCACCGGTACCAGGGCGGTTCTGAAGGATTTTTTACCGGAATATCCTTTTTCATTCAAATCAATTTTTTCTTCCGGGCTGTCCTTATAGACTTTAAAGGACTCGGGAATCTTGATCTCAGGCTCTCCGGCATCCATGAGGTTGCCACTCCCGGAAAGGGTCACCGAAAGGGTGATGGAATCTCCCACCCGGGCTTCGGGCTTGTCTGTGGAAGCCTCCAGGGCAAAAACCCCCACCAGACCTGAAAAAGGAAGACTCCCTTCATACGGAGGCAAGACCCTGGCTGAAATAGAAACAGAATCCCCGGAAAGGGTTACGGGTTCAAGCCTGCCCTGGCTGAAAAACGGGTCATCGAAGATGGAGCCACGCCCTCTTCCTGAATTCCGCTGAACCACATCACAACGCAATACCGGGGGTTCAATAATGATTCCCCCGGCTTTCAGGGGGATCAGAATATAGGTCAGTTCAATGACGTTGTACTGCCGGGAACCCGTCATGCTTGCATAGGACCTGTCATTTTCCAGCTTTTTCGCATCAAAGCCTTTGAATTCAGGAGCCTGAAAATTGGCATTGACGATGCGCAAGGCATGGAAGATTTTCACAGTATAGGTAAAGGGCTGGCCTAAAAAAGGGGTTTCAGAAGATACGTGGGTGGTGATGAACACATCCTCGGTTTTGCCGGCCTGATTCGGCGTTTCCGAAACCTGGACGGAGATGGCACGGGTTTGATGGACTTCGCCGTCCACCTCCACAATGAGTTCCGGAATGGTGAGGGTTCCTTGTTTCAAAGGGGTCAAGGCATAATTGTTGTTGCTCTCCCGGGTCATCTCCCCGTTGATGATACTGACACTGGAACTGGACCCGCTGGAAATCACCTTGAAATCCTTGATGGCGGACAAATTCACCGCACCGTCGCCGCCGATAATCTTCACCGTGAGATACACCACATCATGACGGGAAATTTCCGTGCGATCCACCAGCGCTTCCACTTCAACGGCATGGCTATATCCGGGAAGGATTGTCCCCGCCAGGAGCATCACCAAGACAAAACAACTTCTTTTCATCACCAGTCCTTTTCAACCTCTCCGGACTTGTAGGCCGG
>VMSV01000068.1 GCA_013791935.1 Desulfobacteraceae bacterium
TAATCGGGTAGCCGGGGGTTTTTCTCCCCCAGCCCCCACAACACGCAGCATGCGGGTCCGCACTGCGCGTTTCACCTAAACTACCGGACCTTAGTTGGGTAATGAATGTTCACCCACAGTTCTTTGACAGATAGCAGACCTTGACCCTTGAGCCATTGAATGGTCATGCCGGTTTGCGTGGCTAATGTCCGGGCGCATTTCCAGGGGCCTTTACGAGAAAAGCTCATGGGAATGGCCACATTCGGATGGGTTCCCATTTTAAGAAGATTGCGGATTCGGGTGCGAACATATCGCCATTGTTTCCAATGGCACATGCGCACCCTTCGTCGGAGCCAGGAGTCGATTTCGGGTATCGGTCGGTAATACTCCGATATCCCATAATAGCCCATCCAGCCCCGAAGGTACTGTGCAATCTTCATCATTCGGTGTCCCATGGATACGAACCAGCTCCGACCGGTCAAACGTTTGACCTCCCATTTAAACTTTTGGAAAGCCTTGTCCGACCACCGGATTTTGGTTCCTTTGAAGGCAAAGCCTAAAAAGTTCGTATCATCGGTTTTAGCCACACGGCTTTTCTCCTTGTTGATCTCAAGTTTGAGCCTGCGGTTGAGAAACCGCTCGATACTTCGGGACACTCGCACTCCTGCTTGATGGCTTTTCACTAATATGAGAAAGTCATCAGCGTAGCGGACAAACCTGTGCCCCCTCTTCTCAAGCTCCTTGTCGAGATCATCCAAGAGGATGTTGGCCAATAGTGGGGATAGCGGCCCGCCCTGGGGAACACCCATTCGGGTACCCTGTTCGCGACCGTTTACCACCACACCGGCTCTCAGGTATTTACCGATCAGCGCAAGGACCCGCTTGTCTTTGATTTTCCGGGCCACCCGGTGCATGAGCACATCATGGTTGACCTTATCGAAAAACTTTGACAAGTCCATGTCCACGGCAATTCGGAAGCCTTCTTTGATGTAATCCCGAGCCTTATAGATTGCACCATGGGCAGACCTTCCCGGTCTGAACCCATAGCTTGCATCTGAAAATCCCGGATCAAAGATGGGCATCATTACCTGAGCAATGGCTTGTTGGATCAACCTGTCTGTGACGGTTGGAATACCCAAAGGGCGGGTACCTCCCGCTGGCTTTGGAATTTCCACCCGCTTAACCGGCAAGGGTTGATAGCTGCCGTCTGACAGTGATTCACGGATACTGTCCCATTTGTCACGGGCAAAGTCGGGGAACTTCTCGATCGACATCTTGTCGATACCGGGAGCTCCTTTATTCGCTTTTACCCGGTTCCATGCGTAGAGCATGTTTTCCCTGGACAGTATCTGTTCCAGAAGGCGATCATTCGGGTTGGGCGTTTCAATAACGCGCCGCATATGCACTCCATCATCCGATTTCATTGTGTTATGCGAGCTCATTGAGGCTCCTTCCCTGTTTAAGTGTTTGGCCCTTCACCTTGTCCCGGGCATTACCCCGGGCGTTGGGCTACTATGGCCGCTGCTGTGTTGATGGCACGTTGCCACCCTTCGGGCTGCCTTCGGCAGTCAGCTCGCTTTGCTCGGTGCTGCCTGATCACCGAGCAGGTTACCATGCAAAGCGCTGTCTTTCGACCGCACGTCAGGCAGATCTCCCCGGATAAGAACGTGAATTTTCACTACACAACCGCAGCATTTACCCTATCTCCTGAATCCGGGGTTTTGCCATGTGGTGCTGACTTACCCGGAGACTGGGCCTTATATGCTGTTTCTGTTCGTCGGCTCATAGTTTTGCACTCGGGGTTGGACGCTCCCTGGGGTCGCTCTCACCTACGGCGAGCCTTTCGCTGCGCTCCGCCTTCAGACCTTTCCTTGCGGAAACGCCCTTGCCGTCGGCTAATGTTTGTGTCAATGTCTTTCGACATCGACAGGATTCACACATAGGGGACTTACACCCCATAAATTCACGCCCATGCCGGGTGTACACCACCGCCTGTACTTGACAGGCAAAAACCGCGCCTGCAAGTAAGGCGGACCGTTAACTGATCAAGATTCACACAATAACGACTTGTGTGCAATTGCACTGCCTTTACCATAAGGCATGTTGTACCATGAATAGCCAGCATGATACCAAGAGAACCTGATGTTCCTAAATTGACAAATGATCACATTGAATTAATTTCAAACACAATTTTTATGCCCAAAACGGACTATAATAGGGCCGACTTATTATTCGTATTTGGCTCGGGTTATCCCGAATTGATAACTCACCTTTCTTCTATACTCAAAGACAAATGCTTCAAAACAATCATTATTTCAGGGGGATTCAAAAGTAACTCAGAAAGAAAAATTAAACTCGAAGACGACACAATATCCGAGTCTAAATACATTTTGAATAGATTATTGGAACATAATTTGTATTTGCCCAAGATTATTCTTGAAGAGAACTCAACAAATTCTTTAGAAAACGTACTATTTTCAATGAAATTAATAGACTTCACTCAACTTAATTCAATTTCAATAGTATGTAATAACCTTGGATCTGGCAGACAGTACAGAACTATTTCGAAGCATATACTTGAAAGTATTGAAATCTATTTTGATTGCTTCACAAGTATTGCTCTATATGGCTATGAAATTACAAGAGAAAATTGGTTTCTTCAAAAACCATCAAGAGTATTCGTTTTTGGAGAATACCTGAGAAATATCTATTATAGTCAGTTGGGGCATATTAAAGATGATGTAGAAATGATAGAGGACTTCGCAGACATCTACAGTAAATATGGAATTAGCACAACAGGAATTGGAGAATAGTGCTGGCAGTGCAATTATCACAGAACTTTGATGCGTATTGCGTGAAAAGATGGGGCAGTTAACAAAGTGCTGTACCTGATTCCGGCCACTTCGCGGCCCTCTCAGGTAAGCACTGACGTTCGCTTTTTAATGCGCATATAAAATCCTTCTTGCTTTCGGCCTCTAATTGCGATACTTTCTTACTGGTAAGACAATCTATCCTGGAGGTGCAATATGTCTAATGTTTCCACAACTAAAATGTCCTCTAAAGGGCAAGTGGTAATCCCAGAAAATATTCGTAAACAGCTTAATTTAAAAGCAGGTGCCCAATTTGTTGTCGTTGGCAGTAAAGATGTTGTTATCCTTAAAAATATTTCTCAGCCAGATCTAAGTGAATTTGATGAATTAATTGCTAATGCCAGAAAAAAGGCCAAAGAAGCTGGTATTAAAAAGTCCGATGTCAAGGATGCAATTTTAAAAGTTCGCGGTAAAATTAAATGAAAATTGTTCTTGATACCAATGTATTCATTTCGGGAATCTTTTTCAGCGGGCCGCCCTTTGAAATCCTTAAGGCTTGGAAAAATACACAGTTTCAAATAATTCTTACGCGCGAGATCATTGAAGAGTATCAACGTGTAGCCGAATCATTAGCAGAAAAATTCCCCTCCATTGATATTCTGCCTATAATTGAGTTGTTATCAATTCACGGCACAGTCATCAACGCTGATGATTTTTCCATATCCATATCAGCCGATCCGGATGATGATAAATTCATTGAGTGTGCAATTGCCAGCAAAACAAAAATAATTGTAAGTGGTGACAAACATCTATTAGACATATCGGGATATCAGGGCGTTATCGTGTTAAAGCCAAGAGAGTTTCTTGACACGTATTTAAAATGATAAGCAAAGCGAACATTTGCGTGTACCAGACCGTAAGGGGCGGGCCACTTTGTTTTGGCTCATTTTGGTGCATCTCGTATTCATTACCAATTGCGTTTTCAGCATTCCCTTCCGGCTGGTAACGCAGAACGTTCTGCTAAAATCACATTGACTCGCCGTATATGTCCATGATATACAAAACACATGGTTAAGCCGACAAAAATAATATCCCATTGCACAGGTTTTGAGTGGGACCAAGGGAATATCACCAAGAATTGGGAAAGGCACGACGTTTCAACTGGAGAGTGTGAACAGATCTTTTTTAATAGACCAATCATCGTCAAACGCGACAAAGATCACTCAACGCTTGAAAATCGATATTACGCCCTTGGCCGTACCAATATGAATCGGCTGCTTTTCGCCGTATTCACAGTTCGAGATGAAAAAATTAGAATCATTTCCGCAAGGGATATGACGGAGGCGGAAGTAGAAAGGTATCTAAAATGAAAAAGAAAATACCAAAATTTAATAACGAGGCTGAAGAACGCCGTTTTTGGCTAAATAATGATTCATCAGAATATATTGACTGGTCTGATGCGGAAGAAGCTGTTTTTTCTCGACTTAAACCTACAACCAAAACGATATCGATCCGCCTCCCAGAATCAATGATTGAAGAATTAAAATTGTTAGCGAATAAACGAGATGTTCCTTACCAGTCTTTGTTAAAAATATTCCTCTCTGAGCGAATTGATTCTGAATTACATCATTAAACATGAACAAAGCAGAACCTTGGCTTTCAATGGGACCGCTGGGGTTATGGCCAATACTAAGGAGTTGCGCATTAAATGGTGATTAACTGTAATTCCATCGAAGAAGTTCGGGAAAATATCGATCGTATAGATCGTCAAATCGTTTCTTTACTTTCTGAACGAGGCGGTTTTGTTAAACAAGCGGCACGATTTAAAAAAACGGCTGATGACGTAAAAGCCCCTGCTCGGGTTGAGCAGGTAATATCAAAGGTTGTTAATTTATCAAAAGAGCTGGGTACAAGCCCAAAGGTGGCCGAGGCTGTTTACAGGGCTATGGAATAAACGTGTCAGATCTTGATTATTGATTAAAAAAAATTATTCAATAATCAAGATCTGACACCGAATTTCCGTTTTCCTTTCCTCCGATAATTGTTTGATTGCCTTCCAATCAATTACATTACCAGAGTTCGCTGTAGGGGGGTCAATTTTGGGTTAGCGTTTTGCCCCAAAAGGGGTCAATTTTAGGTTAGCGAAACTAGCGGAGAACCTTACGCAAGATCCGGTAAGCGGCTGATTGTGGTGGGAAGGAAATAGGACCGGTTAATGGGAGCCATGAACCATACGATCAAAGAAGGCACCAATCAAGATATGGAAACCATTCATGATTATCTGAATGATTTTTTCAGGTTAAAAATGGAAGGGATTTCTTTGCGTCCTAACCCACAGAATAGCGGGTGCCGGACTGACCTTTCGGAACGGTTGTAATATTCAAATGGTTCAACCAAATGTAATATACTAATTGACATAAAGTAGACCTTTATGTAAGATACCGGTCCATGAAACCACGCAACATATTTCAAGAGATTGAAAAATATCTGGGCTCTCCCGAGGCCATTATCATCACAGGCATGAGACGCACCGGGAAAACAACCCTGTTGCGTTTCATTTCGGAGAAGATCGCGTCCAAAAACAAAATCATACTTGATTTTGAGAACCCGATTAATCGGAAATATTTCGAAACAGACAACTATGAGTCCATCAAAACAGCCCTTGAGATCATGGGCCTCAGTTTCAAGAACCGGCCTTTTATTTTTCTGGATGAGATTCAGTTCGTCAAACAACTCCCGTCCGTCATCAAGTACTTCATCGACCATTATCAGGTGAAATTTTTTCTAACCGGGTCCGCAAGCTACTACCTGAGGAACCTGTTTACGGAAAGCCTTGCTGGCCGGAAATACATCTTCGAGCTTTTCCCTCTGAGTTTCAAAGAATTTCTTGTTTTTAAGGAAATCGATATTCGGCTTCCGGAGGGCGATGCCGTCATCACAAAACCCATTTATGATCTGATCGCTCCGCTCTATGATGAATACATGCTGTTCGGCGGTTTCCCGGGCGTCGTGCTTAAGGACAATGCGGAAGAGAAAGCCAGGGCACTGGACGATATTTTCTCTTCCTATTTTCAGCTGGAGGTTCTCCAGCTGGGGGATTTCAGACGAAACGACACGATTCGTGATTTAATCCTTCTGCTGGCGCAACGGATTGGTTCGAAATTGGACATGACAAAACTATCCAAGGAACTTGGCGTTTCACGAGCCACCCTGGCCGGGTATGTCTCCTTTCTGGAAGGCACCTATTTTATTCGAACCATCAGGCCGTTCAGCCAGGGCAAAGACACGGAAATCAGGAAAATGCCCAAGGTGTATTTCTGCGATACGGGGATGGCAAACCAACTGGCCCGGCTGGATACAGGAGCGCTTTTTGAAAACACCGTTTTCCTCAACCTGAGCTTCCGGGGCGAGGTTGCCTATTATCAGAAAAAAAGCGGGGTTGAGATTGATTTTATCGTCGAGCGCAAACAAGGTTACGAGGTGAAGGTTTCATCCCAGGTATTCGACATCCGGCGTTTAAAAGGACTAAGCGAAGAACTGGGACTTGAAAGATCCGGCGTTGTGTCTAAAAACTTCAACCCGTCGACTCCTGTGACCTATGGATTCATGGTATAAAGAAAGGATATTGATGGATGATGAGTTCAGCCCTTCACGGCATTAAAGTCGTTGAATATACAAGCACCATATCCGGAGCCTATTGCGGGAAGCTCCTCGGGGATCTGGGTGCGGATGTCATAAAAATAGAACCGCCGGAAGGCGACCCCGCCCGAAGGTTCGGCCCCTTTCCGGAAAACAACCCGGACCCGGAAAAAAGTGCTCTGTTTTTATACCTCAACACCAGCAAACGGGGCATGACCCTGGATCTTAAAAAACCCGAAGATGGGGAAACATTTAAAAAACTCGCTCAATGGGCGGACATTCTTATCGACGACCATTTTGCAAGTGAATTGGAAGGCGTCGGGTTGGGCTGGAATTGCCTGGCCCAACTCCATTCCGGTTTGATTTATACGTCCATTACCCCTTACGGCCGCACCGGTCCCAGGGCCCATGCCAAGGGCGATGAGCTCACCCTGATCCACGCCGGTGGGCTGGGGTATCTGCTTCCTGCGCGATCCGAAACCACCGACAAAGCGCCTGTAAAACTGGGGGGATTCCCCATGCAATACCAGGGGGGAATTTCCGCGGCCCTGGCCAGCCTGGCCGCCTTTTTCGGCAGATTGAAAACCGGAATCGGCGAGTTTATCGATATTTCCATCCATGATGTGGTGCTCAATCTGATTTTTCCCAATGCCGCGTCCACCCATTACTATGATCTGTCCTTTCACCGCGTGCCGGACCGACCCCCGGCCATGGGCAGAACCGAGGTCCGTGACGGGTACGTGATCCTAAGCGCTGTGGACGACCACCATTTCCGGGCCTTTCGAAAGCTCATGGGCAACCCGGCCTGGGTGGACAGTGATGAATGGGACAACAGGTCGTATCGCACCAATCACCTCATGGACATCGCTCCCATGATCAATGCCTGGTTGAAGCAACAGAAGATGCAGGATATCTTTCATGAAGCAGCTCAAAAAGGCATCCCCATCGGGCCGGTGAATTCCGCCAAAGATGTGATGGAAAGCAAGCAATATGAAGCCCGGAACTATTTTGTGGAAGTGGACCATCCCAAAGCCGGAAAATACAGATATGCCGGGTGGCCCTACAAGATGACCTCTTCCATCGCCAGAGTTTCCAGACCCGCGCCCCTTCTGGGACAGCATAACCAAGAGATCTTAAAAGAACTGAGGGCTATCCACGCACCTGTGCCGGTTGTAGCGGCCGTTCAAGGCAAACTGCCCTTGGAAGGGATCCGAATTCTGGATTTCAGCTGGGTCTGGGCAGGACCGGTGGCCACCATGCGACTGGCGGATTTGGGGGCCGAGGTGATTAAAATAGAAGGTCATAACCGCATGGACATTTTGCGGCGGACCATCAACTGGCCCTTGTATGAGCCAACACCAAAGACTTGTCCCATCAACCAGGGCATGTCCTACAATTCGGTCAACCGGAACAAAAAAGGCCTGACCCTGGATCTCACGAATCCCCAAGGGTTGGCCCTGGCCTTAAAACTGGTGAAAACCTGCGATATGGTTATCGACAATATGCGGCCCGGTGCCATGGAGAAACTGGGGTTGGGCTATGAAGCCTTAAAGGCAGTCAAGCCGGACATCATCGTGGCGGCATCCTCTTCCCATGGTTTGGGCGGACCCCTGTCCAATTACCTGGGGTTTGCCACGGTCCACCATGCCGTGGGCGGTGGCACCTATATTTCAGGTCACCCGGACGATCACCCCACCCATGGGTCCACAGGGGATGCGGATGTGTTGAATGCCGTAACCACGGCATACGCCATGATGGCGGCCCTGGTGCATCGCGCAAAAACCGGAGAAGGACAATTCATCGATTACTCCCAGTCCGAAGGCGTAAGCTCGGTGATCGGCGAAATCCTGTTGGGCTATCAGATGACCGGAGAAATTCCAGAACGTACGGGAAATGCCCATCCGATTTTCGCCCCCCATAATGTCTATCGGTGCTGGGGAGTGGATCGATGGATGGCCTTGGAAATCCACACGGATGAAGAATTCAAAACCTTGGTGGGCCTCATGAATCAGCCGGAACTGACGGATCATGAAAGATTCAGCACCATGAAATCCAGAAAAGAGCATGAAAAAGAACTGGATGCCGTAATTGAGGAATGGACCCGTCAAAGGGATAGGGACTGGATGGTCAACGAACTGATGCAGGCCGGGCTTTATGTCGCGCCCTGCCGGGATGCTGCTGACATCTACGCGGATCGGCACATTCAAAAAAGAGGAAGCCTTTCCATGATCGACCATCCTGAAATGGGAAAACTCAAGCTCATGGGACCGCCCTGGCAGTTTTCAAGCTTCAAAAAACCAAATCAACACGCGCCATTACTGGGGGAGCACAACCGGTATGTCCTTGAAGGCGTTTTGGGATTGAACGAAGATCAGATGGAAGCTTTACGGAAGGAAGACATTATTCTATAACCTAAATTGAGCGTTGATGGGGCAAACCCTCCGATGACCGTATTTTTCACCTGTTGCTCCTTACTCATCACTCATTACCCATCACTGAATTTTAAAATGAAACACGTTTACTGGGTCAGAGAAAAAGAACTTGCCGGCAGACCGGGTCCCGACATGGAGCCCTGGAAGCCCAAAGCCCTCTATAAAGGAGGCATTCGGGCCATTCTCACGTTAAACGGCGGAAGGGCTGTGGACGAAAAGGCTTTGGCCAAAGCAGGGTTGGAGCATTATAAGATCTCCATCCCCATCACCGAACCCCCGCAGATGGAAGCCATTGAAATTGCAACGGATCTTTTGCCAGGAGCCTATGCCTGGGTTTCTCAGAAAATCCGGGAGGCGAAACCGGTTCTGGTGCATTGCTCCCACGGCAATGACCGCACCGGCCTGTTCCTGCTTTATTTTCTGGTCCGTTATGAGGACTTAACGGTTCAAGAGGCTTTGCGGAAACTGAAAATCATTCGACCGAGCATATTGATCGCATTTGGCTGGGAAAACCTTGCCTATGAATTGATCCCGAAACTGGTCAAACGTTCATGAAGGGCTGAAAAGGTATTTTTGCGGCAAAGTGGGAATTCTGCCTGCCGTTTAAGCATTTCCTGTTGACATTTTTCCATATAATATTTAGGTCATACCTGCATAATTGAATTCGATGGATTTCTTTAAACAACCCGAAATCAAGAGGTTCCTGTATTCTTATCAACGAAAAGGAGGAATAACAAAATGGCTTACGATGCAACAAAAATGCCCGACTGGCAGATTTCCGAAGAAGCGGAAAAAAACATGCCCACCCCGGATCAATGGAAGGAAAAGTTGGGTCTTAAAGACGATGAAATGCTCCCCATGGGGCGTTTGTCAAAAATCGACTTCCTGAAGGTTATCAACAGGATGAAAGACAAACCCGACGGAAAATACATTGAAGTCACCGCCATCACCCCCACCCCCTTGGGTGAAGGCAAAAGCACCACATCCCTGGGTCTGATTGAAGGCCTGGGAGCAAGGGGCAAAAGTGTCGGCGGCGCCCTGCGTCAACCTTCTGGTGGCCCCACCATGAACGTCAAAGGAACGGCAGCCGGTGGCGGAAACTCCCTGCTCATTCCCATGACCGAATTCTCCCTGGGACTCACCGGCGACATCAACGACATCATGAACGCCCACAACCTGGGCATGGTGGCCATGACAGCCCGTATGCAGCATGAAAGAAACTACAATGATGAGCAACTTGCCCGTCTCACCAAAATGCGCCGTCTGGATATCGACCCCACCCGGGTTGAACTCGGATGGGTGATCGACTTCTGCGCCCAAGCCTTGAGAAATATCATCATCGGCCTTGGCGGACGGACCGACGGCTACACCATGCAGTCCAAGTTCGGAATTGCCGTGGGCTCCGAGCTCATGGCCATTCTGGCCGTGGCCACCGATCTGGGTGACCTGAAAGAACGCATCAACAATATCACCGTGGCCTTTGACAAGAGCGGCAAACCCGTTACCTGCCGTGACCTGGAAGTGGGCAATGCCATGGCCGCCTTCATGAGAAACACCATCAACCCCACCCTCATGAGCACCGCTGAATATCAACCGTGCCTGGTGCATGCCGGACCTTTCGCCAACATCGCCGTGGGTCAAAGCTCCATTATTGCCGACCGCGTAGGCCTGAAACTCTGGGATTACCATGTCACCGAGTCCGGATTCGCCGCAGACATCGGATTTGAAAAATTCTGGAACGTAAAATGCCGGTTCTCCGGTCTGAAACCCCATGTGTCCATTCTGACCGCTACGGTTCGCGCCCTGAAGATGCACGGCGGCGGGCCCAAGGTTGTGGCCGGAAAAGCCATGGATGAAGCCTACACCAAAGAGAACCTCGGTCTGGTGGAAAAAGGATGCGAGAATATGGTACACCTTATCGGCGTGATCCGCAAATCAGGCATCAACCCGGTGGTTTGCATCAACCGGTTCTATACGGATACGGACGCGGAAGTGGCCCTGGTGAAAAAAGTTGCGGAAGCGGCCGGTGCCCGTTGCGCTGAATCCAATCACTGGCTCAAAGGCGGTGAGGGATCTCTGGAATTCGCAGATGCGGTCATCGATGCCTGCGAAGCCGGCAATGATTTCAAATTCCTCTATCCCCTGGAAATGAAACTGCGGGATCGTGTGGATGTTATCGCCAAGGAAGTTTACGGAGCCGATGGTGTGGACTGGTCCCCGGAAGCTGCGACCAAAGCCGAAATGCTGGAAAAAGATCCGAAATATGCGGATTTCGCCACCATGATGGTGAAGTCCCACCTCTCCTTAACCCATGACCCGGTGAGAAAAGGCGTTCCCAAGGGATGGAGACTTCCCATTCGCGACGTTCTGATATATTCCGGCGCGAAATTCCTCTGCCCCTGCGCAGGAACCATCTCTCTGATGCCCGGCACCGCCTCCGACCCTGCTTTCCGCAGAATTGACGTGGATCCGGCAACCGGAAAGGTTTCAGGCCTGTTCTAAATCCTGAACCTGCCTTGAAAAAGATGGATATGAAGGGCCCGAAAGGTTTCGGGCCCTTTTTTTTGGACCAACCCCTAAAACCCCATGGGTGCTCGCATGAGAATTCTTCTGGTCAATCCTTATTATCCCATTGATGAAACCCCTTCCCCGCCCCTGGGCCTGGCCTTTATTGCAGCGGTTCTGGAAAAGGCGGGCCATGCCGTAAGAATGCTGGACTTTGTTGTGTTTCCCTATTCGGATGAGATTTTAAAAAAAGCCCTGGATGACTTTTCCCCGGACGCCCTGGGGGTAACCTCCGTCACAATGAGCTTTAACAGCGCCATCCACGTGGTCTGCAAGGCCAAACAATTCAACCCGTCCATAACGACCCTCATGGGAGGCCCCCACGTTACCTTCAGTTCCGAGGAGACCCTGTCCCAATTCCCGGAGTTGGATTGCATCGTTCTGGGGGAAGGAGACGAAACCGTTGTGGAATGGGCCGAAGTATTAAAAGACAGGAGCCAATGGCAGAATGTAAAAGGGCTTGCCTTTCGGGGAAGCGCAGGTGTTGTGAAAACCGGTCCTCGCACCCCGGCGGATGTGAACTCCCTGCCTTTGCCGGCCAGACACCTGATTCCCCTGGGACGATACCGTGCCCTGGGCATGGCCATCAGCATGACCACCAGCCGCGGATGCCCGTTTCAATGCATTTTCTGCGTGGGGCGCAAGATGGTGGGGGCCAAGGTGCGCTATCGCAACCCGGTGGAAGTGGTGAATGAAATGGCCTACCTGCACCACCTGGGGTTTCACCAGATCAACCTGGCGGATGACCTTTTTACCGCCAACAAGGCCCATTGCCATGCGGTTTGCGATGAAATCCTCACAAGGGGCCTGATGATCAGCTGGACCTCCTTTGCCCGGGTGGACACGGTGAGCGAAGAAGTGCTGGTAAAGATGAAAGCCGCAGGCTGCCATACCGTTAGTTTCGGCATTGAATCAGGCAACCCTGAAATGCTCAAAAGAATCCGTAAGGGTATCACCCTGGACCAGGTGATCAGCGCCGTGGAGATGTGCAACCACGCCGGGGTAACCCCCCACGCATCCTTTATTCTGGGGCTTCCCGGAGAAACCCCGGAAACCCTGAAAGACTCCATTGAATTCGGGGACAAACTCAGTAAAATGGGTGTGCAGCATGGTTTTCATTTGCTTGCGCCTTTTCCCGGAACCGATGTTCGGGACCATTTGGATCAATATGATCTTAAAATCCTTTCCCAAGATTGGTCCATGTATCACGCCAATCGGGCCATTGTGGAAACCGCAACCGTTACACCGGAAATGATGGATGACGTGGTGATCGGATGGGAAAAGAAATACGATGAATACCTGGGTGATCTGAAGATTTTAAGGGAAAACGGTCAAGGAACCGCCGAACAGGTCTGGCCCCTGACCCGCCTGGAGTACACCATTTGGATTTACGATTTGATGATGAACCGCGTGTTGGAAGACCAGGGAACCCTTTCCTTTTCCAAAGATGAGACCCCCGATGTTGCCCTGGGTCATCTGGCGAAAAAAATCACCGGTTCCATCAAGGCCACGGAAAAAGAACTTCAAAGCGCCTTGGGATTTGCCTTTGAACAGGGATACCTTAAACCAATGGTCAAAAATGACCTGATACAATGGCAATGGGTGGATTTTCTGGAAAAACCATGAAAATTTTTCTGGACCTGTCGAATCACTGCATTGAAACCGAGCTGAAAGCCAAACACAACCGGTTGATTTCCCAGTATCTGAAATTCAAAAAGCCCAACGAGGGGTTTGAAGAGCAGATTGAAAGCCTTCAACGGGCCTTGGAAAACCTGGATTTCGGAATGCTGAGAACGCAGTTCCCGGATCTTGCAGGAAATACGGAAAAGAAAATTGAATTGCACATAACGCCGGGGGGAGAGCTCCTTATCTACGCCAACTCGGATCTCCTCCATCAAATCCTTTTCGATTGACCCAATCTTCCAGGGTAGGTGGCTGGATGATGTTCCCGGGCAAGGGCTTCCATTCACACAGGGCATTCAGCTCCACGCCCCTTTGCATGATGGACACGGGCCAGTCTGATGAGACCACCACCACCAGCAGGTTTTTATGTTCCGCCGTGAACCGGAGGGCCGAATTGAAACGCGCACCCCGGGACCGGTCTTCACCGGGTATGGCATGCCCGTCCAGAAGGCAGGCAAATCCGTGAAGATACAAATCCGCTCCGATGTGAATGGCCCCGTCCACGCGAGCCAGGGCCTGGGTAAGGTTCAGGGCATCAGGCTCTCTAAGATCCAAAGGGTAATCAAATTTCTGGCCGGGGATTTTCAGAGGAGGACTGCTCAAGTCCACCACAAAGGTGCCTCCGAATTGGTTCTCCTGGGAAAAATGAACGAGCGCTGAAACGATTTTAAATAACTGGACTCGGGTTTCCGTATCCAGATTGGATTCCAAAATAAATTCCTCCACCTGGACAAGCTTTTCCCGGTAGGCCGTGGAATGAAAACCGCCATTGGAAAAGCTACAGATGGGTTCATCGTTCATCTTCAGGAATCCATAGCCCCTTTTGTGTTCCGCGCAAATGGAAAAAACCGGAACCTCTTGACAGGTGACTCCCACGATGGTTTTTCCGTCTGATACCAGTTTGCGATGGGAGTTTTCAACGGACATCAATAATTTCCGAACGTGTTTGTGGTGGGCCAACTCCGGCTGGTCTTCCCTGGCGAACCTCCCCATAAAACGGATTTGGTCCATCATGCCAGGCTCCACAAAAATCAACTCCCCCCTGGGCCAGGTGCCTTCCTCCCGGGTGCTGGATATGCTTAGAACGGCATCCAGAATGGGATAGATCCTCAACTGGCTGTCCCATCCCAGGAGAAGGTTGATTTCATCCACAAAGAAATCCCGTATGGCGTGGGTGGCGTATTCTCGCAAGAAACGCCCTGAAATGTCTGAATAAAGGGTATTTTGATCTGAATAATCATGGGAAAGCCTGGTGGCGGCATGTTCCAGCCATCGCTCCGTGGGGCCGATGGAACACATGTTGGGGTGATGCTCGGTAAACCACATCTGGTAGAAGATGGAATTGGACCGGGCTCCGCAGGAAATGAGCCCTGCAAGCTGAAGATTTTTTTCAGTGCTGATATGCCCTGAGCTTCCCATCAGGCCAAGCCCGGGAATCTCTCTTCTCCAGGTATCTGAATCCAGGTATAGTTCCTTGAATTTGGGCTCATGGCCGGCAAGGAGGTTCTGGGGGTCATAGACGTGCATCGGAGAATCGGGTTTCTCGCAATAAATCAACGCCACCCGGCTAAATCCGGAGAAATGCGATAAACCATCCTGAAGTCCGTCTGCAATGTCCAGCAGACAGAGGTTTTTGAACGAACGTCGATTCATTCGGAAGTATTTTGCTCTGTATAACGGACCGGTTTGGAATTAAAATTCGCCCAAGGGCCGTTGAAAGGTGAATTTTGCCGGCGCCACCACCATCTTCCGGGCTGCTTCGTCGGTGTTGCCACCCAATGCAGAAAACGGCAGGGAAACCACAAATAAAGCCGAGCCCAATACCAAGGAAACAAAGCCCAGGGGCCTTGCCACCAGGGCGTCGCCCATCATGGATTCTGAGGAAGCTTCTTCTCTGCCTGAGTCATAGGCAGCCAGGGCAGAGCCACAGGGCATGAATATCAATGAAAGGATAAGGCAAACGGCAGGGATTGTTCTTGTTGTTATACACATAAAGGCCCCCTTCTGATTGAAAAAATAGAAATTGTCTGTTATCAAAACCACCGCTATGGTCCATATCGGTTTTTTATTTCATATCTTTAGCGCATCATACCAGTTCGGGTCACTTGTTGCAACTTTTCATATTCGTTGATTTTGACTCGCTGAAGGGGTAGATTCCTGAATCATTAGATGGTGATCCGTGAACAATGAACAGCTAACAGTGAATGGTGAATGGTGAATGGTGAACGGTTAAGCGAAATAGGCAATGGACAAGAATGCCCGGCTCCCGGGCACATCCATATCCAAGTGGCAGTGACTTTGCCGGTTGCAGGTACCTATACCTATTCGGCAACTGCGGAACTGGCGTCCATGGTGGTTCCCGGCAAAAGGGTTCTCGTCCCCTTCGGTGGGCGGCGGGTCACCGGCTATGTGCTGGAACCCTGCAGGCTTACCCCCGGTCAGCCCATCAAGCAGATTCTGGATATTCTGGATGAGAAGCCCCTTTTCCCTTCCTCCATGGTACCCTTTTTCAAATGGGTTGCGGATTATTATCTTCATCCCATCGGCGAAGTGATCGAAAGCGCCCTGCCTTCCGGACTTACTTTTCATGATATCAAAAGGTTCAGTCTCACGGACCAGGGCGGAAAAGCCCTTGGAGAAGAGAGGCTTTCCAAACTTGAATACGACCTGTTGAAACTGCTTGAAACGGGCTCGAAATCCATCAAAGAAATCCGGTTGCGCCTGGATAGAAACATGCCCCTGGCCTTCCTTCAGTCCCAGGTTCAGAAAAACCGCCTTGAGGTGAAAACAAGCTTCACAAAAACCACCGCAAAACCCAAGCTGGAGCGATTTGTTTGCCTTTTAAATGCCACGACAGTTCCCCATGACCGGTCTAAACTGCAAAAAGGAATCCTGGATATTCTGAAAGCTGTAAAAGGCGAGATGTCCGTGGCAGATTTAAAATCTCTGGTTCCTACGGCTTCAAGCGTTTTGAAAAAAATGGAAGAATCCGGCCTCATCTCCCTGGAGCACAGGGTGGTCTACAGGGATCCATTCGGGGATCCCATCGCCCGTGACGCCCCCCCCCTGCTCACCCATGAACAGGATGGAGTGGTTTCGGAAATCATCGCTTCCCTTGGCAAGGGGTATTCGGCCTTTCTCCTTTCCGGGGTTACCGGAAGCGGTAAAACCGAAGTCTATATGCGTTTGGCCGAGGAAACCCTGAAACAGGGTCGTCAGGCGTTGGTGCTGGTGCCTGAAATCGCCCTGATTTCCCAAGTGGAACGGCGTTTCAGGGCCAGGTTCGGCGAGTGTGTCGGCGTGCTTCACAGCGGCTTATCCAATGGGGAACGCTATGACCAGTGGATCAGAATATCGGAAAACAAGGCGTCCATTGTCATCGGTGCACGTTCCGCGGTTTTCGCCCCCTTGGACCAACTCGGTCTCATCATTGTGGATGAAGAGCACGATTCTTCCTATAAGCAGGACCATGGGCTCATGTATAACGGAAGAGATCTTGCGGTGAAAAGGGCCAGCGATGAATCCTGTGTGGTGGTTTTGGGATCGGCCACACCATCGGTCCAGTCCTACTACAATGTGGAGACGGGGAAATACAAGGAGGTCACCCTCACCCATCGAATTGAAAAAAGACCTCTTTCCAGCATTCAGATCGTGGATCTTAAGGAAACCCGGGGCATGCGGGGGATTCGCAAGTTTTTCAGTATCCCCTTGCTTCAGGCCATGGAAGAGACCCTCAAACGAAAAGAACAGATCCTTTTATTCATCAATCGCAGAGGCTTTTCCAATCTGTCCGTTTGCGGGGCATGCGGTGAGTCCCTGAAATGCCAAAACTGCGACATCACCTTGACCCTTCACCGGAGCATCAAGGCGCACCAATGCCATTATTGCGGGTTTTCCCAAGCTGCAGATCTTCACTGTCCCATCTGCGGGTCGGAGAATATTCAACATTTAGGAGCAGGAACGGAAAAGATCGAAGTGGCAGTGTCCAAGCTTTTTCCAGATGCCCGCATCGCCAGAATGGACCGGGACACCACCTCTTCCAAAGGGTCTGTTCTTAAAATCTTGAAGGGGTTGAAAACCCGTGACACAGACATTCTCATCGGAACCCAGATGGTGGCCAAAGGTCATGATTTCCCCAATATCACCCTGGTGGGCATCATCTGCGCGGACCTGTCCTTGAGC
This sequence comes from Desulfobacteraceae bacterium, assembly GCA_013791935.1. Taxonomy (GTDB): domain Bacteria; phylum Desulfobacterota; class Desulfobacteria; order Desulfobacterales; family UBA5616; genus VMSV01. Next base: position 17,291 of record VMSV01000068.1, read on the forward strand.
TTTCCGGATTTCAGGTCCGGGGCCAGAACTTTCCAGCTTCTGGCCCAGGTATCCGGCAGGGCGGGAAGAGGGGTGGTCCCGGGCCGGGTGATCCTTCAAACCTACAACCCGGATCATTTCAGCATCGTTGCAGCAAAAACCCAGGATTTTCGGATTTTTTACGGCCGGGACATCGAATTCAGAAAGGCCTTGAAATATCCACCCTATACCCGGCTTCTCATGGTCAGAATTTCAGGCAAGGACAGCGAGGAAGCCAGGAACCACTCGGAACTGCTGGGAAAGACCTTGGAAGGCATACAGAAAAAACCTGGACATAGGGAGGCGGTTTCGATTCTCGGCCCCACGGCCTCGGCCCTCCACCGGATGGCGAACCTCTACCGGTGGCAGATTCTCATCAAGGCAAGGGATTCAAAATCCCTGCATGCCTTCATGGAGGAGGCCAGGAATTCAAACAGCAAACTGTTCCAGAGCCGGCAGGTTAAAATCACTTTGGATGTGGATCCTATTTTTATGATGTAAAAATTGGGCAATCGCTGGTATAATGCCGGTCTCAAAAATCAGGGAGCTTTTTCGTTTATTTTTTTCGGGA
>VMSV01000153.1 GCA_013791935.1 Desulfobacteraceae bacterium
GGATACCGATTCAAGGAGAAAACATGACCCGGCCAAAACTCATTCGCCAGATTTTCCCCCCCTATCTCCTAGTCCTGGTTTTATCCCTCCTTTCCTTCCTCGGCTACGCTTCCTACTCATTCCGGAATTTTTATCTGGATCAGAATACCTTGGAGCTTTTATCCAGAGCCCGGCTTCTTGAAAACCAGGTCTTGCCCCTGCTTCTACCCCTGCAACCTGAAAAGTTGGACATTCTCTGCAAAACCCTGGGAAAAACCTCCTCCACCCGCATCACCGTAATTTTGTCTTCCGGAAAAGTGGTGGGAGACTCGGAGGAAAACCCGGATAAGATGGAGAGCCACTCTACCCGGCAGGAAATCCTTGAAGCCAAACAAGGCAGAACCGGCCGGTCCATTCGATACAGCCGCACCCTTGAAAATAACATGATCTATACGGCCATCCCATTATATCAAGGAGAAAATAAGCTTGTGGCTGTGTTAAGAACCGCCATCCCCTTGACCTCTCTGGATCATCAGCTGACCACCCTGTGGGTTCATCTGACCATTGCCGGGATTCTCGTCTCCCTCTTGGCCGGAGCGTTGAGCCTTTGGATCGTCAAAAGCATCGCCCGCCCCATGGAGGAGATGAAGGCAGGCGCCATGAGGTTTGCCCAAGGCCAATTGGGTAAAATGCCGGTTCCCGAAACCGAAGAACTGGCCAGCCTGGCTGAAGCCATGAATGAAATGGCCAAAGAACTGGAAAAGAGAATTCATACGATTATCCATCAGAAAAATGAACTGGAAACCGTGCTCGCGAGCATGGTGGAAGGGGTGATGGCCATTGACCCGGCCGAACGGGTTCTCAGCATGAACGCCTCGGCGGCAAAGATGTTTGAGCTGGATCCGGAAGAAAGTTGTGGCCGGAATATTCAGGAACTGATCCGAAACTCCGCTTTTCAAAAATTTATTATAAAAGCATTGGTCAATCTGGAAATCCTTCAGGAGGATATTACCTTTTACGCCGGTGAAGAACGCATTTTAAGCGTCCGGAATTCTCCCCTGCATGATCCCGGCAATCATGTTACCGGAACCCTGGTGGTTATCGATGATGTCACCAAGCTGCGTCGATTGGAAAATATGCGAAAAGACTTTGTGGCAAACGCATCCCATGAGATCAGAACCCCCTTGACCACCATCAAGGGTTTTGTGGAAACCCTTTATCATGATCCCTCGATTGAACCTGATCAATCAAAGCGTTTCCTGGAAATTATTCTAAGACATGTGGACCGGTTGAATGCCATCATCGAAGATCTATTGTCCCTGTCAAAAATAGAACGGGAAAAGGAAAATGAAGAGATTGCATTTTCAAAAGACGATGTGGTGGACATCCTCCACACAGCCATCACCATTTGCCAAGGAAAGGCCGATGAAAAAAATATCCACATCGACTTCCATGCTTCGGAAGTGCTTCCCGCATTGATGGACAAAACCCTGCTGGAGCAGGCCCTTGTAAATATCCTGGACAATGCCGTAAATTACAGCCATGAAAACAGCACCATAGAAGTGGAAGCCGAGGGGGTGGAGGCAGATATCATGATTCGTATCCGTGATCACGGGATCGGCATTCCCAAAGAGCATTTGCCCCGGCTATTTGAGCGGTTTTATCGTGTGGATAAAGCACGAAGCCGTAAACTGGGCGGCACGGGACTGGGGCTTGCCATTGTCAAGCACATCATGGAAGCCCATAAAGGAACCGTGTCTGCTGTGAGCACACCGGGTAAAGGGAGTGAGTTCACCCTCCAGTTTCCCCGAACCCGGCTGTAAAACCCTTCAACAGAAAAGGACATTCCCATGATTGAAAAGCTTCCCTTTGGCAAAACAGGTCATTTGAGTACAAGAATTATCTTTGGCGCGGCCGCCCTGGGAGCCATGCGCCAGGACCGCGCCGACCGTGTGCTGGAAACCCTTCTGGAGTTCGGGGTAAACCACATTGACGTGGCAGCCAGTTATGGAGACGCGGAACTTCGGGTGGGGCCCTGGATGAAAAAGCACCGGGATCATTTTTTTCTGGCTACTAAAACCGGGGAACGGACCGCCCAAGGGGCCATGGCAAGCATTCGTCATTCCCTGGAACGCCTTGAGACCAACTTTGTGGATCTCATTCAATTCCACAATCTCACGGACGAATCCGGCTGGGAAACCGCCCTGGGGCCAAAAGGAGCTTTGGAAGCTGCGGTTGAAGCCAGAAAACAGGGGCTGGTCAAACACATCGGCATCACCGGACACGGCACCATGGCTCCCCGAATGCATCTGAAAAGCCTGAACCGCTTTGATTTTGATTCCGTATTGCTGCCGTATAATTTCATGCTCATGCAGAATCCCGAATATGCGGAGGATTTTTTCAACCTGAAGAAAATCTGTTCCGACCGGGGGATCGCCATGCAGACCATCAAATCCATTGCCAAAAGACGATGGAAACCCGAAGACCCCTCAAAGCGTTTCAGCTGGTATGAACCGGTGAAAGATCCGGAAGTGATTCAGAAAATGGTTCATTGGGTCCTGGATCAACACGATGTTTTTTTAAACACCTCCAGTGACGCCACGCTTCTTCCCATCCTGCTCAAAGCCGCCGCTGAATATGACGGCGCAAACCGAAGCCCTGAAGCAAAATCGGACTTGGAAAACAGGCTTAAAGGCGATGCCGTGGCCATGGAATTGGAGCCGATTTTCATCCTGGGAATTTCGGATTCTGTTTGAAAGCCGATAGCACTTCGGGGCAAGGGGTCACCCATTAA
>VMSV01000112.1 GCA_013791935.1 Desulfobacteraceae bacterium
AAAAGCTACCGCATGAAAGAAGTCGTAAAAGAATAAAACAAAGGGGTCGGCCATGTACGAATTACTTCACGGCTGACCCTGTTTTACCCAAACATTTTTAAACCGGGATTTTTATGACATTTTCAGGGCAGGGCTAACACCACTGCTTGACCACACATTTTTTTCCAACCATACCGGACGGATCGCAAGTTGATTTCCGCTTGCGGTATCGAATCATCCAGAACAATGGAAGAATGATGTGCTCGAAAATTTCATAGGTGATAAAACAAATCAACAGTAGGACTATGCCATTTTTCAGCATGATATCGTCCTTTTGACTAATTATTTTTCCGGCTTGGATTGCTTTCTAAAATGATATTGTGCAAATCGTTGTTGATGAATATTCCCCTCATTAAAAGTTTGTGTTTAATCTACGATGAGATGACCCGTCGTTAAAACCAGAATCATCGCAATAAAAATTATGGGTTGAGTATGAATCTGATAAACATACTTTCGAAACACTTTGGGGCACAACTTAAATTTGATAAGAACGCCGAACGCAATAAAACCAATCATTAAAAACAGCCCCAACTCAGGAAGGGAAGTGGACAGGCACCGGGATGACACATAGTGCCAGACAACAACGCCTACAATAGCCAGATTCAAGTAGTAATGTATAACCATCAGATGTTTTTTCTGAAAACGATTTATATTTGTCAGGGATTTTTTTAGCCCATCACCTATCGGCATAAACCGATTGATCCCTTTGATCAAAATGCTCAAAACGATGGGAAAGTTTGCCACAAGCAGAAGCCATGCGGCTATTTGTCCGGCTGTTTCGTTGCCTTCATTGTCGGTTTCCAAAAAGGGGATGCTGTGCTGATCCTCCCGCTCGAAATAATCCCTCTCCCGATGCTCATCATCCGCCAGGCCTAATACCGGGAACAAACATCCGAAAATCGGGATACAGATAAGCATCAACCCAGCTCTTATGAGGTTTTGCTTTTTCATTTTTTGCCTCCTTTTGTTCTTCAAAGCCGCAACAGATTGCCAGATCACCAAACTACATTCCTGCGTCCTGACCGCCAGACAAAATTGCCTGAAGGTATCATGACAGGGCCGACTGCCCGAATGGAAAGGGCTACCGGCCACCCCCCGAACCTTGCCATACACGTTCAACCGCACCCTTGACCCCGATTGTATCCATGTACCCTATAACCTGGCCAAGCAGGGGCAGCAAGATGATGCCCGCAAGAACAATGACTGCCAACAACACAATGCCAGCCGAAATCAAGAGTTTCTTGTTGGCAACCAGATGAGGCATGAGGGTTGAGATATTTAGCAGATCATTGTGATGGCGGTATTTGTGATCACCGTTCTTGCTCCATCGGTCATCATCATCATGGTCTTTATCGTATGATTCATGGTCATTTTTGCCAATCCTGTCGCCATAATGCCCAGGTTTCTTTTCATAGTTGTGGTGCTCGCGTTTTCGGCGATGATGATCACGATTGAAAAGGTCTTCCAAGTCCATGTTCCACTCCTTTTTTCCTACCTTGAGGCGGTTGTATGTTTATTTTCTATTATGATTCATGTTCAATCTCCCCGGTATCGTTTCGTGAGCTTCAGCCCTTCAAACCACAGGACACACACCAGTCCGGCCCCTAAGCTAAAGATGAGATCCATCGGGTGAATCGGTGCAAAGTAAAAAAGTCGCTGGGCGAACGGGACCATAAGAACAACCGCCAGAAAGGTAATTGCTCCGAATACCACCCATTTCATCGCTGTATTGGGGATACGCAGCATGGCCAAAGCGGATTTTGTCCAGGAACGATTGACGAGAATGATGACAATAAATGCCACGACCAAGGACGAAAACGTCAGTGCGCGGGAAGCGTCCGTCGAATGGCCCATGCGTGCGAGCAGGAAGACCCCCAGGCAGACGGCAAGAACACTGAGTCCCTGCATCAAAGCCATTCCGATGGTCCGTGTCGAGAAAAGCCGCTCCTCCGGATTCCTGGGGGGTCGTTGCATGACGTCGGACTCAGCCTCCTCGGCTTCGAAGATGAGGGTACACGATGGGTCAATGATCAGCTCCAAAAAAACAATATGAACCGGCAATAGGAGCAAAGGCCAGTCGGCAAAAAAGACAGGAATCATGGATAGTCCCGCGATGGGTACGTGAACCGCAAGGATAAAGGCAATCGCTTTTTTGATGTTGTCGAATATTCGCCGTCCGAGGCGAACTGCCGAGACAATGGATGAAAAATCATCGTCCAGCAGCACAAGGGACGCTGATTCTCGAGCCACATCCGTTCCGCGGCCCCCCATGGCGATGCCGATGTGCGCTGCTTTAAGAGCCGGTGCGTCATTGACCCCATCGCCGGTCATGGCAACGATCTCCTTGTTTGCTTTTAAAGCATTGACAATGCGGAGCTTCTGTTCGGGAACCACACGGGCAAATACCTGTACGTCACGAATCCGCCGGGCCAGAACCTCGTCCGACATCCGGTCAAGCTCGGCTCCGGAGATAACCATTTCACAATTCGAAAGCCCTGCCTGCCGGGCGATACTCTGGGCGGTTACGGGATAATCCCCTGTGATCATCACTACACGAACTCCAGCAGCACGACATTCAGCCACCGCTCCGGGAACAGTGGACCTCAGAGGGTCCTCAAACCCGAGCAGACCGATCAGCTCCAGAGAAAGCTCGTGCTGCTCTTCGGGGAGGTTCTCCAGAGATGAAACGCCTTTCGCGACGCCGAGAACGCGAAGTCCTTGGGATGACAGAGAATTCACCTGACGGGAGAGCGACTCCCGATGCTCCGGCATCAGATTACAGAGATCCGCGATGGCCTCGGGTGCACCTTTGGATGCCAAGATGAGTTCGTCTCCCCTTCCAGTACCCCAGGCATGGCTTACTGCAAGAAGGTTCGGGGTTAAGGGGTATTCGCGTACCAGCGACCAACCCGGATGCAAGTACTCCGTATCTTTAATCAATCGGTCTCCTGCATCGTGCAATGCTCGCTCCATGGGGTCGAATGGATCGCGTTTACTTGCCAGGATGGCGTTTTCCAACAGACTGTTCATTTCCCCAGGGAGCCCTATATCAAGCGTCGTAAGGTCTGTGGTATGATGGGATACTGCGAGCTTGCGCAGGGTCATCCGGTTTTGTGTGAGCGTTCCCGTCTTGTCGACACACAGGACCGTTGCTGCCCCGAGCATTTCCACCGCGGGCATCCGGCGTGTCAGGACATTGCTGCGAGAAATCCGCCAGGCCCCCAGGGCCAGAAACACCGTCAGCACCACCGGGAACTCTTCGGGAAGTGTGGCCATGGCCATGGCAATGCCAGCGAGCAAGCCTTGTTTCCAGACTTCTGCACCACCGCCCCGGGTGAATGCGAACACCACCACCACGAGGGCACAAGCCACAAGTCCCACCATGGCAAAGGTTCGAACCAGCCGTCTTGTCTCTTTCTGCAAAAGGGTGGGTTCAGGCTCCACACGCTCCAGGGCCTTGCCGATCTTTCCCAGTTCTGAACCAGCCCCTGTGGCTAAAATTTCAGCAATTCCCTGCCCGGCGGTGACCAGGGTTCCTGAGAACACAGAGGGCAGATCATCACCCCCGGGCTTGTCCAAGGCCTCTGCTTGACTCGATGCGACCTTCCTGACCGGAACGGACTCTCCGGTCAACAGCGATTCATCTGTCGAAAGATTGATCCCTCGCCGCAGAAGGCCATCCGCAGGGACGCGATCCCCCTCGGAAAGAACGACAAGGTCTCCCCTCACCACATCACGCCCGGCAATACGCCGATGTGCGCCATCCCGAATAACAAGGGCGCGAGGGCTCGAAAGATCACGCAGTGCTTCCAGCGCACGCTCGGTTCTCCGTTCCTGGATGATGGTGATGGCCATGACAACGAACACGAAGCCGAGCAGCATTAAAGCGTCGGCAGGTTCTCCCATGAGAAGGTACAAGCTTCCAGCGGCCACGAGCATGAGAAACATAGGCTCACGGGCAACTTCGAAACCGATGGTCAAAAGACTCCGCTTGCTCTGGGTTGGAAGCTCGTTCGGCCCCTCAGCGATCAACCGATCGTGGGCATTTTCTTCGCTGAGCCCTGATAACCCCCCAAGGTTCAGAGTCGTTTGGCTGGTCCGGGTCTCTTTGATTGCCATCCCTATCGGACTGCCATGCGTTTTGTTCATAAATACCCCTTCAATCGGTCGTTGAATTTCTTAACATCTCACAGCTCAAGAAAGCGAAAATCTTAATTTTAGTTATCCATTTACAGATTCTATTAAATTTATTGTTACCAATCAAATTAAAGATAAACCTTTATCTAAACTCATGTTGACAGTGGCCAATAATATGAGTAAATATTCATTTTATGTCAACTCGCATTCATGATAGCTCCTATGGCCGCTCGTAAACAGCGCCTTAATCCACGAAAACAGCCAGTTCAGAATCGTTCCAAAACAACGGTGGATACGATTCTCCTCGGAGCTGCTCAGGTTTTTGAAGTTCACGGATATGCGGCAGGTACGACCAACCGAATTGCTGAACGGGCGGGGGTGTCCATTGGAACACTATATCAGTATTTTCCAAGCAAGGAGGCGATCGCTGTGGCACTCCTCGAGCGGCATATTGCTGATACCGACCATCGCCTGCACGAGTGGGTGGGTCACATGGTGGTTGAGCAACATGGGCTTTGTGATGCCCTGCATGACTATGTGAATGGGATGCTGGAGATGCATTCGAAACAACCTCGTTTGCAACATATCCTTCTTGAGGAAACACCGCTGCCTGAAAATGTCCACCAAGCCTTGCTCGAGGCCGAACGGCATGCCGCAAAGACTGTGGCAGGCCTCCTTAGGCTTTATCCTGAGATTCAGCACCCCTGCCTGGAGCATGCTGGCTTCATGGTCGTCCAGACTGTTGAGAGTTTAACCCATCGATTTGCCGCCCATCCGGACGATCAGTTCATCCCCCGGAATATTTTCATTGATGAAATGGTAGCCATGCTGGTTGCTTATTTAGCAAGAGTTTAAGGATTCAGACCTAAAAAGGGCAATACTGCTGTTCACCTGTCAAACCGCTTTTTTTTAACATATCTCGTTTTAAGGACTTTCCATAGGCGCAATAAACAATTAAAGGCACATGAACCCAACAGCAGGAGTAAAGATATGGCATGGATGACTATTTTTTTTGCCCATCTTCTAATAATCTCAGTAATGCTTTCCAATAGCCCTGTCTTGATAAACCTGAATTCGGTGGTTTCTTTATACTTATAGATGGACTTTTCGTTTGCTATTGCCGTGATCTCTGGTAACCGGCTTTTCGTTTCATTTCTTTGT
>VMSV01000098.1 GCA_013791935.1 Desulfobacteraceae bacterium
GGGAACGCGGAGAATGGCTTTGAATTTTTTGAACCACAGAGTTCACAGAGAGCACAGAGAAAGGGGGTTTTTGGCCTTCGGCCAAAGGAAAGTCAAGATCTTCTTTCTTTCTTTTTCTCCGTATTTCTCTGTGTCCTCTGTGGTGTTGATTCCCTCCTGATAAGTCTTTGAAAATCAGAAGGCAGGGACCGGGCAATAGATAAATCCGAATACCGAAATCCGGAACAAATTCCAAGGTTCAAACGCCAAAAACCGAACTTGATCACGCGGAGGCGCGGGGAACGCGGAGAAAGGCTTTTTTTTTGAACCACAGAGTTCACAGAGAGCACAGAGAAAGGGGGTTTTTGGCCTTCGGCCAAAGGAAAGTCAAGATCTTCTTTCTTTCTTTTTCTCTGTATTTCTCTGTGTTCTCTGTGTCTTCTGTGGTGTTGATTCCCTCCTGATAAGTCTTTGAAAATCAGAAGGCAGGGACCGAGCAATAAAGAACTCAAAGTTAGGAAAGGGGCCTGTGAGTCAACGATAGAATCAAAAAAATATAAATAAATTTGGACCTATGGAAATACCCTGCAAATGTCTTTTCTATGTTTTACTCTGTAGAAAACAATCTTGTTCTTTAACTGTAGCATCCAATTCTGCAGTTCCCCATCCTTATTCGATAGTAACACTCATAGCCCTGAATTTTTTTAATATCAAGTTCGACCGGGAGGAACTGCAACTTGGGGAAGGTCTCAAAAACCAGCAACTCAATCTTTTTACGATACGCTGTGGGTATTTCTGAAAGGTCTTTTAGAAATGCCTTCTTGAAATGGCAGATCAACGCCTCAACCCTCTATTATCGTTTTATAAAATTTTCGAGCATCCCTAAGAGTAAGGCCCTTTTCGTTTTTTGCTTCATCCATAAATTTTCCAAGACCGTAGTCCTCAATGAGTTCTTCCATTTTATTAAATGTTTCCACATCAATGAGAACGGCTTTCTTCTTATTGTTTGCAGAAACAATATATTCTTTTTTTATCGTAAGCATTCTCAAGCACCTCCAAGTCTTATTTTTTTATCTCGAAACATGATTTTATTTATCACGAATCCCCGAAAGAAGGCAACCAAAGTTATTGTATTTTCGGCGAGGCTCATGGGGCCATTCATAATTACAAAGTTACATTTATAGCAATTAATTTTCCTGAAAATCCGAAACAAATCCGGATGATCGAAATTCAAGGGTTCAAAACATGCCTCACACGTAGAATGGCTTTTTTGTTCCCCCCGCGCCTCCGCGTCTCCGCGTGAAATCTTAGCCGAAGTATTCCAATCCTCCATTGCCCACGCTTTCTACATCCATCCAGCCAAAAAGTTCTTTACTTCCAGCGGCAGCTTGGTATAACGCCCGCTGGTTTTTATTTTCATCTGAATACTTATAAAGTCATACCCCCGAAAGGAAAAATTCATTAAGGCTTTCTTTGATTTGCCGATATTATCAAATAAGAGAGAAATGCATCAAATTCATTATTCATCAACACATATAACCCGAGAACCGTTTGAAACTACATCTGATTATTCTTCTATTGATATCTGTTATCCTGTTTTCGAGTGCTCAAAGCCGTGCCGCCGGTTTTGATTTAACCCTGCAATGGGACGAAAACACCGAGCCCGACCTGGCCACCGGTGAAAGCCCAAGGTATAAAATCTATTACAAAGCCGGGTCATCCGGCTTGGGTATCAAAAGCAATTTTATTGGGTTGCCTTCCTCCGAACCGGCTATGGGAAAAGAAGGGGCTTCTCCGGTGAAGGTAACCGTCGCCAAGGATGAGAACCCTGATCCCTGGATTGTACAATTCACCCTTCATGACCTGGATGATGCCCAGACCTATTATATTGCCGTCACAGCCTTAGACGGTTCCGGCAATGAAAGCGACCTTTCCCAAGAAATATCCACTGCAACACCATCCCACAACAATACCGGGGATAATGACGGGGATGGCCTGTTTGATCTTATGGATCCGGACGATGACAACGATGGCATGCCGGATGATTGGGAGATGGAATTCGGCCTGAATCCTTTAGTAAACGACGCGCGATCGGACCCGGATTCGGATGGGGTTGACAATATTAGTGAGTATCGGGAAGGGTCCGATCCTTTATATGCAGATTATGCCGGCAAAGCCATTCCAATCTTCCCTGCAAATGGCGCAAGCAATACTGTTTTAAGTCCCGTTCTGCAACTGCAAGGCTATTCACAAATACAAGCGACAACACCTCCCTTCACCCAAACCCGATGGCAGATCAGCTCATCCAGGGATTTTGATGGTTCACCCATTCTTTTGGATATCACAAGCTCCATGGCCTTTGATGAAATTCAGGTACCGGAATTCGTTCTTAAACCCGATACCCTTTATTTCTGGAGAGCAATGTATATCGACCCTTCTGTAATTGGAACAAGATGGTCGGAAATTTCTTCCTTCCGTACAACAAACATAAATCCACTGGATGATCATGGCGTTTATAAGGGGCAAGCTGCGGCAAGCGAGACGGTTGACCTGGATGATTTTCCTGGACTGGACACCTTTTCAGCACAGTACAGAGCCTTGAATACCGTCGTGGGTCAAGGCATGATCGGGATGAAGACGCCTCCGGGCGTGGTCATTGAAGCGCTTCAATCCATTGATCCGGCAGACATTCCGGATACTTTAAACAAGCCGGAGAACATGACTCTGGGCCTTATTCAGTTCAGGCTGACCGGGGCCATGGGTTTTCAACCGGAAATTTCCATTTTTTTCTCCAGGGATCTTCCGGAAAATGTTTCCTGGTATAAACATGACTCCATAAACGGATGGATGGATTGCGCAGATAGGATAGAAATTGTCGGACCCCGTGAAATGGTGGTGACGTTGGAAGATGGAGGTCCCGGGGATGCGGATGGCGTTGCAAATGGAATCATTATTGATCCATCCGGGTTCGGGGATGCCCTTAGCGGGGCCCCGCCTGTATCTTCCTCCGCAACCGGTGAAGGGGGATGTTTTATTGGGAATTTGCTGGAATAGGGAAATGAATTCTCATTCACCCTCACCCCGACCCTCTCCCATCAAGGGAGAGGTAGAGGTAGATTGGATAATTTTTTTCATAATAATAGGAAACTTATTACATAATTTTTGGGTTTTTCATGTAAAAACTCAGAAAAAGGAATTCCCATCCGAGTTTATCCCCCGGGCACGACCATCTATATTTAAAAATAATTATTTAATATTAGCTAATTACATAAGATCCAAAAACATGGCCAGCAAAATCAGGTCAAACCATGTTCCAGGCATATGTTTTGCATTAGATAAGAAAAAATCTGATTTAATAAGTCTGAAACACATTTTTACCATAGCTTTGGAGGAAGAATGAGAAAATATTGTATATTAGCGCTGACTGGAATTTTGTTGCTGTTTTCAAACGGTATTTTATTTGCCGCTGATTATTATTACACCCCATCACCTGGGGATTTGGGGGATCTTGACCATACGTTGGCTTATTCCTGGGGGATAAATTTGGCTAACAAAGACATCTATAATCATACACTTAATCTTAACACAGAATCCATTGCTGGTGCGTCACTGTTTTTTTCCTCAATTTATAACTGGGACAATAACTACAATATTCTTCAGGTCAGCCTTTTGGACGATTCGGTGACTTTGGGAGTAAAATCATTCCCTGACAATCAGAATCCTACCAACTATTTTGCCGGTAAATATGACTCCAAATTGTTATTTAGTTGGGAAAACATGAGTACAAAATCCAGAAATGTAGCCATAGGCATCAATACCAACACCGCATATACCGGTCAACTCAAGGATGGCGTGGCTGATGGTGCAACCCTGTATATGCCGGCAAATAGTCTGAACAATCTGATCGCGTACGCATCAGCAGGAATATTTGGCCTTGGTTTTGATCCGGATTGCCATTATTATAACTGTGGTATCAAGTTGAAAATCTGGACAACAGACAAACCCCCCAGCACGCCGGTCCCCGAACCCGGAACCCTGATGCTCTTGGGTATGGGCTTGTTCGCCGTGGCCTCCAGGATGAGGAAGAAATTGATATAAGACGTCTGCATTCCGGTCTTCGCCGGAATAGCCTAAAAATGAGAATAAGAAAGGACCGGGAGGATGTTCCTCTCCCGGTCCTTTTTGTTTGTTGCATGGGCTGACTATTTCCCCAAAACGCCCTTGGCCTCATCTGCCCCCTTGAAGTTCGGATCCAATTCCAAAGCCTTGGCCATATGCTTTCGGGCTTCCTCATATTTTTGGCTGTCATAGTAGGCCCATCCAAGATGAAAATGGGATATCGGGTTGTCCGGATTGAGTTTAAGGCTTTCTTCAAGCTTTCGTATGGCCAGATCGTAGTTTCCCTGCAAATAATAAACCCAACCCAGGGTATCCAGGTAATCAGAGTTCTTGTCATCTTGCTCACTGGCCACCTTGGCCAGCCTCAGGGCCTCGTAAAGGGAAGATTTGGATTCGGCCAGGAGATAGGCCAGATTGTTCGCAGCCGGCGGATAATCGCTTCGAATGGCAAGGACATCCCTTAACGTTTTTTCCGCTTTTTTCATATCTCCCCGGCTTTTATAAATTCTGGCAATATTGAGATAGGTAGGCAGGTAATCCGGCTTAAGTTTCAACAATTTCTCATAATATTGGATGGCCCCCTCTTCGTTTTTTAGCCGTTCATGAATCATGGCCAGTTCTTCATAGGAGGCAAAGAGATCCGGCTTAAGCTCAATGGATTTTTCAAAAAGGGCTTTTGCTTTTTCTGTCTCCCCGATGGTCATCCGTACTTTCCCTTCCATAAGATCGATCAGGGCGATCCCAGGATCGGAAGCAATAAATTTCTGCCTGTGGGAACTACAAGCAGCCAGGGCCTCGTTTGAATTGTTTTCCTGCATGTAAATGCTGATGATATAGTTCAAGGCATCCATTTGTTTTGGATTGATCTCAAGGGCGCGGCTAAAGGCCTCGATGGCTTTTTGCTGATCTTTCATGCGATAGTGGGCAAGTCCCAAGGTAACATATCCTGAAGCATAGTCCGGGTAAAGTTTCAGGATATGTTCGTACACTTGAACGGCACCGGCCGGATCATTCTCCAACAATTTGAGTTTTCCTCCCAGGATCAGGGCTTCTATATTACCCGGATCTTTCTGAAGAAGGGGCACGAGCAGTTCACGGGCTGGCTTGACTTTATTTTCATTCAAATAGGCCTCTATCAGCAAAAGCTTTGCCTTAAAAAATCCTGGATCTGCGTTAAGGGCTTTCTCCAATTCCTCAATGGCGAGATTTCTTTCCCATGATTCTATGGAGCTATAACCTGATGCAACCGTAAACAAGTCCTTCCCTGCGATGTTGGACTGCCCGGGATCCAACAGGCAAATGGCTTTAAAATACCTGGCCATGGCATGTTTTGGATTTTTTCCGATCACAAGGTCAAAATGCTTTAAGGCGGATGCAAAATCTTTTTTATTTAAATAAAGCCGGCCTTTTATAAAATTCGCCTGCTCATGCTTTTCATTTTTTGATAAAATCGAATCCACTGCTGTTTCCGCCTCGTTGAATTTCTGATTCTCAAAGGCCAGGGTTGCAATGTCCGCCTGAATATCCGGATTTTCTTTATCCAGGTCCAAAGCCTGCTTAAAAATCTGCAACGCCTTTTCACGCTTATTGTGTCTTGCATAAAATGACCCCAGGTTCACCAGGGCCGAAGGGTTGTCGGGCGCTTTGGCCACAGCCTCAAGAAAGGTTTTTTCCGCTTCTTCCATTCGGTCCTGGCTTTCCTGAAACAAACCCAGGTCATTGCTTTTCTCAACACGTTCCCCGGGGGAATTGGCCCACTTGACAATTAATGGTTCAATCTTGGAAATTTCCCCCTTTCTCCGGTAAAGGTCGATCACTTCCATATAGGCGGCCCTCAATCGGGGGTTCAGTTCAATGGCTTTCAGGTAATAGCCTTCCGCATCATCCAAGGCATTCATGCCCGCAAGCAGATGAGCCAGAAAAAGATAGGTCCTATCATCCGAAGGATCCAGGGCAATGGTCTCCTTCAGGGTTTTCACCGCCAGGGGCAAATTCCTTTCCTGAATCTGAATGCTGGATAGCAGATGCATGGCCTCAATATGATTGGGCTGCTTTTCCAAAATTTTATTTACTGCCTCACGTGCCTGCTTTGTTTCGTTGGACAATAACAGGATTTGACCCAACCGAAGCCTGGCCTTTAAATTGTCCGGATTTGCAGCAATGGCCTTGGAAAACGATGTAGCAGCATTAAAAGGATCCTGGAGATGAACATAGGTTTCACCCAGGTCGAAATGCGCAGCATCGTTTTGCGGGTCCAATTGGATGGCATTGAGGTATTCAATTTTGGCATTCCCATAGTCTTTGTCTGTGAAATATTCCTTGGCCCTGGATGCATGCTTTTTGGAATCCTCTTGGGGAGAAGAGCAGGCAAAACAAGCAAAAACTATAAAACAAAGGAAGACAACACAAAGTGAATTTAAAAAGCTCTTTTTCATGGGGTTTCTATGGCCTCTTGATCTTGTTTCCGGCTTTTGGGTTTAGATTCTTCGAATTTGTTTTGGATTTCGAATTTCGTGCTTCGAATTTTCAATTGTGCATTTCACCTCATCACTCGTTACCCCTGATTCCGGTCTCCCTCTTCTATCTGCTCATCACCAAAATACCCATTTTTCCGTAACCATGACATAGATACCCAGAAGCAGATTGGTAATTCCGTGGGACAAAATAGGCGAAAAGAGATTCCCGGTTCGATACAGCACCAGGGCATAGGCAACCCCGGCAATGATGCCCGGCAGCCATTCATGGTGCTCAAACCCAAAAGCAAGAGACACCGCAATAAATGAAAACCATGAAAAGTGGCCCAGGGGTACTTTCAAAAAATGAAAATCCGTCAAGAACCTCTGCCCGAAAGATCTCCAGAACAGCTCCTCCATGACGGGAACAACCAGAACCGCCCCGGTCATACGGAAAAAAAGAAACACTGGATTTTTATAAACACTTTCATGGCCAAAAGGAAGGGATGCTGCCTTATCCAATTGGGGATATTGGCCATCCAGGCTTATCCAAACAGCAAAGACCAGAATGCCTGCAAGGGCTGCAATCCAGTCCATTCGAACCAGAATTTCCGTTTGGTATGCGCGCCTGAACCGGATAAGGCAGGCGGCCACTAAAACAGTTTTTACGGGATAAAGGATTAAAAGAGGAACCTTAAAAATCGGCCCACAATACGTCAGAAAAGCAAACAGGAGAAAGGGAGTTACATATGGAATTGCACTGGAAAAATTTGATTTGGCTGCTGAATTCGTCAAAATTCTATGATTTCATATGGTTAGTTATTTAAGCGCCCCGATGATCTTCTCTCTGAAGCTTTGGTGTTCTTTTAAAACAAGAGCCTTTTCCTTCAGGATTTTTCTAAGAAGGTAAAGCACCCTCTCATCATCAAGACCGTAACTGTACGCATGCCGGAACACATGGCGGAAACCTCTGAGCTCGTCCAAATGGCTGAATGTCTTTTCTGAAATCAAAGCTGGCCTGACCCCCTCTATATTCAAAACCATCCTGCTGATTAATGATTTATGATAATTCCCATCTTTACCAACGCTGTTTTCCCAAAATGCAGCCACTATTTTGAACAGATCTTCAAAGGCTGAAAACAAATTATGCAGCCAATATCCAATACTATCCACTGTTTCAGACGATATATGATCAGAATTCAGGCTATTGGCTCTATCCTCAAGAAGACCGTATATTTTTTCCACCTGAAATATTTGATGATCAAAATCAGCGAGAAAGAGTGCTAATTTTCTTTCGTCCATCGTATCCCCCGGCTTTTAATTGCTTCGGAAAAACAACAATCTTCCAACCTGACTACATCGACATCCCTTTCCAATTTGCCGGACAGATCCGCCAAAAAGCGATAATGCAAATATTTGTCCAACCCTTGAACCCCGATATCGATGTCCGAATATTGATCAAAATGCCCTGGTCTTGTTATAGACCCAAAAATATAAAGCGCATCCCATCGATAATGAAGACTCAATTGACTGATTACCTTCAGCAAACCCTCAAGCGTCTGAAGGCGATTTAACTCCTGAAAAACTGTATTTTTCCTGGAAACGCTTTTCCAAATTGAGAAATCAAAGAAATTCTTGTTTTCTGTTAATGGCTTGATCATCTCATTACTTTTTGATTAGTACTTAAAATGATTTCACGTTCCTCATCCCCAACCACTATTCCTGAATTCTGTATTACTTCCCGCTTTTTTCCAGGTCTGCCAAAACGTTTCGGGCATCATCAGCGCCTTCAAAATTTTTGTCCAGCTCCAGTGCCTTCGAAAGATACTGTTTGGCCAAGTCCTTTTCTTCCTGCTTGGAGTAAACCATTCCAAGGTGATAATTTACCAGGGCATTGTTGGGTAGTTTTTCAAGACTCCCGTCAAACTCTACCCGAGCCGAGTCATATAGACCTTTCTTATAATAAATCCACCCCAGGGTATCCATCACCTCCGGGCTCTCAGGATAAGCTTCTTTTGCCTTTTGGGCATATCCCAAAGCTTCGTTCAAATCTCCATTCGGCTTATTCACCAGAATGAACGCCAGGTTGTTTGCGGCCGGGATAAACTCTTTATTGATTTCCAGGGCCTTCCGGTAATGGTTTTCCGCCATTTCATAATTTTTTTTCAGCTCGTAAATGGTTCCCAGAGCCACGTGGAGCATGGGCTGATCCGGGTTCGCCTCCAAAGCTTTGTTGTATTGGGCGATAACCTCTTCCTCTTTTCCCTTGGTTTTATAAATCCTGGCCAGAGCCATATAGCTTTGAATCAGCTTTGGATTATCCTCAATGGCTTTCTTAAAAGACTCCTCGGCATGATCAACATCTTCCTTGGCCTGAAAGAGTTCTCCCTTAAAATGATAGAGGAGCCCCTGAATTTCCTTTTTGTTTTCCATCTCCTTAATTTTCAGATCACATTTTGAAAGTGCAAGGTCATATTCCTTTTTTACCATGTGCGTCAGAACCACATTTGCAAAAACATCTATAAGACCGGGGTTAATCGCCAGGGCTTTATCAAAATTGACCAAAGCCTCATCATAACGTTTGGACGCGAAATCGATCTGCCCAAGCCTCATGTAACCCACCGGATCTTTGGGGGACAATTCAACCATTTTTGCATACAAGGCTTGGGCCTCGGGATACTCCCTATTAATCATGTGGATGCGTCCCATCATGTTCAGGGCCTGAAGGTTCTCCGGGTCCGCTTTGAGAACCTTTTCACAATTGTTTTTGGCATCCTTGATGTTTTTTTCAGAAAGTTGTAGCTCCGCCAGTAAAAGATTGGCTTTAAGAAAGTTCGGATTCAATTCCAATGATTTCAATATCGATTCTATGGCTAGCTTCGCTTGACCTTTTTTGGTATGGGTCAATCCCTTAAAAAAATGGGCTGTTGGATTTTTTGGCTCGTCTTTAACCATTTGTTCAAAAATCATCAATGCCTCATCGGGTTTGTTTTCGGCTAAAAGGATTTGACCTTTCACCATCTGGGCCGGAGCATATTTTGGTTGAATCCCAAGAGCTTTTTCATTGATTTTTTTGGCTGATTCCATATCATTGTTTTTTAAGTAAAATTCAGCATGGTCGGTCAGCACACGCACATCTTCAGGGAATAAATCAACCGCTTTTTTATAGATTCCTTCGGCATCGTCTTTTCGTCCGGTAATGTTATAGAATCTGGCAAGAACCATGAGGGGCTGCATTGCTTCCGGAGCCTTTTCAAGTGCTCGTTTAAAGGCTGCTTCGGCTTGATCCATTTTCTTTTGTTGCAGCAGAAAATTCCCCAGGGTAATTTCAAGATCGATACTTTTGGGATTTACATCAAGCGCATCGTGCAGGACTTTTTCCGCTTTTTGAGGTTGATTCATGCCCAGATAAAAACCAAAGAGCGCCATGCGAGCGGATTCATCTTCCGGTGAAACAGAAATTGCTTTTTGAAGATATTCTTCCGCAGGTTGAAATTTCTTTTGCACACTCAACACCCTTGCCAGCCCGATGTAAGCACGCGATTGTTTTGCATCAATGGAAATAATCTTCTGAAAGGTCTCCAGGGCAGCCTCAAGGTTGTTTTCAAGCCCGTAAACTCCCGAGAGCGCATAGAGCGCCTCTATATTTTCCGGTTGCTTTGCTAAAATCTTATCGATGCGTTTCTGGGCTTCCTCCATGTTTTTTCCAAGAAGATAAAATGTAGCGAGCTTAATCTGCGCATCCATATCTTCAGGATCAAGCTCCTCAATCTTCGAATAGGCCTGGAATGCACCTCTAGCGTTTCCATCTTTTAATTCCGCTTCCGCCAGCACTTGATAGGCTTGTAAATAGCGGGAATCAATTTGAAGGGCGTTTTTCAGCTCGATAATAGCGCTTTTGTATTCGCCTTTTTCATAATAGGATTTGCCTTTTTCCAAATGCCCGGCTTTTTTGTCCGCATCCGAAGCACATCCAGTAAACGAAAAAATAAAACAAATCAGAATGGTTTTGGCAATGATGTTTTTCAACATTTTTTCTCCTTGATCGGTGGAATGTCTTGAATTTTATCAGGCGCTATCATTGAACTATAGAGGTTATCGGCAAAATTAGTTTTATTTCAAGCTTTTCCTATATCACAGCAAATTCTTTTTTAAAACAATGAAGTATTTTCCTTCATCAATATTCCATTCCCTTCAAAGCATGAATTCTTGTTTAAAATATTCTTTTTCAACTTCAAGTTTTCAGATGTGGAAAAACTTTAGGACTCATAAGAAACCCTCCGATTCAACCGAATATGCTTCAAATCCACAACCACATCATAAACCAGGATTTCAAGCCCGTTGTCCCGGGCTTTCATCAGTTCCTTCCCATAGCCAGGATCGATGTGCATCGCAGGCTGAAAGGAAACGGCATCCATTCTCTGAATCAGGTAAAACATGACACAGCGGGCACCGGTTTTTAGAAGTTTCTGCATTTCCACAAGGTGTTTCAAGCCCCTGGTGGTTACGGCATCCGGGAACATGGCCACATGATTTTCAATCATAGAGCAGTTTTTTATTTCCACATAACACGTCCCCTTTTCGCCTTGAAGCATCAAATCCAGCCTGGAATGCTCCCCAACCTTAACCTCCCGTTTCAGGGTTTCATACCCTTTTAATTCCTCCACCTCTCCGTTTGCCACAGCTCCATAAACCAGCCGATTGGGAACCAAGGTATTGACCCCCACCAGAGAATCCGGCATTTGAATCAATTCCCAGGTGAATTTCAATTTTCTTTCGGGAAGGTCATGCCGGGAAAGATACACCTTCCGTCCCGGCTCTGAGCAGGAAGCCATGCTTCCGGAATTAGGGCAATGGGCTGTTACCAGGTCACCGTTTTCCAGTTTTACATCCGCAAGAAACCTTTTGTAACGCCTGATCAGGGTTCCCGGTATCAATTCCGGCCAGTAAATACCGGCAAACGGCTTGCCTTCATGGATTTTTGTCATGCAGCATCCTTATTTTTTCAGGCTTGACACAAAATTTCGTTTGAATATATTGTTTTTTTTTCTGTTTTCCAGTATTCAAGGGCGGAACTCGGAAATACAAAAATAACTTTAAAGAGCAGGCCTTCAATACCTTGGAAACGGAACTTAAACAATACTCACTGCAGAACCTGGGCCGATTGACCCTGGATTTGATTCAGGAAACCGGGGCCATGGCTGTCTTTTTTATAAAAGGGTTCCTGCTCATTTTTTCATTTCCACCCTATTTTACAAAAATTATTCAGCAGATCCATTTCATCGGTACAAAATCCCTTTTCGTCATCTGCCTCACCGGTGGTTTTACCGGAATGGTGCTGGGATTTCAAGGCTATCACAGCTTGACCATGTTTGGCGCGGAAGGATTCCTGGGGGCTACCGTTGCCCTTTCTTTGATTCGCGAGCTGGGTCCGGTGCTTGCCGCCATCATGGTCACGGCTCGCGCCGGTTCCGCCATGACCGCCGAAATCGGCATTATGAGAATATCCGAGCAGATCGATGCCCTGGACACCATGAATATCAACCCCATAAGGTTTCTCATCAGCCCTAAAATCGCTGCGGCCATTTTCAGTTTTCCCCTGCTAACGGCCATTTTTGATGTGGTGGGGATTTTCGGAGGGTATTTGACCGGTTCGATTCTGCTTGGCATCAACAAGGAGCTTTATTTTCAAGGGGCTCAGTCCAGTGTCATGATGGACGATATTACAGGGGGATTCATCAAATCCCTTTTCTTTGCGGTGATTGTGGTATCCGTTTGCTGCTACCATGGGTATTACACCCATAAGCGCACAAACGATTTCGGAGCCAAGGGCGTGAGCATGTCCACCACCACGGCGGTGGTTCACTCCTGCGTCCTGATCCTTGTGGCGGATTATGTTTTAACCTCCTTTTTAATGTAAACCAATATGATAGAACCCTTGATAGAATTTAAAGACGTGTCCAAAGCCTTTGGTGAGACCCATGTTCTGGATGGTGTCAATCTCAATATATATAAAGGTGAAACCACCACCATCCTCGGCAAAAGCGGGGGGGGAAAAAGTGTTCTCTTAAAGCATATGGTGGGACTTCTTAACCAGGATTCCGGTGAAATCCTTTTTAAAGGCAGACCCCTGTCAACCCTTAAAACCAGGGAAAAAAAGGCTTTCAAGGAAAATTTCAGCTACATGTTCCAGGGGACCGCCCTGTTTGACTCCATGACGGTGATGCAGAACATCGTGTTGCCCCTGGAGGAAAGCAAAAAAGTCGCCAAAAAAGACCTGGTGAAAAAAGCCATGGAAAAAATGACCCAGCTGGATATTCAGGATATTGGCGACAAATACCCGTCCCAAATATCAGGCGGCATGAAAAAGCGCGTGGCCCTGGCCAGGGCTCTGATCACGGACCCTGAAATCGTTCTGTTTGACGAGCCCACCACCGGCCTGGACCCCATTCGTAAAAGTGCGGTTCACAGCATGATTTCCGAATACCAGAAGAAATTCGGGTTTACCGCAATCATGGTGAGCCATGAAATTCCGGATATTTTCTTCATTTCCAACCGCATCGCCATGCTGGATGAGGGGAAGATCCTGTTTCAGGGAAACCCGGATGAGTTTCAGAAATCCAAAGAACCGTCCATTCGAGAATTTCTTCAGGTTCTTGAAACCAATACCGACAATCTTACAGGTCTCAGTCACCGGGCACAGGGTGAACGGCGGTTCAAAGAAGCGGTGGAACGGCTGAACCGCTTTTCCTCACCCTTTACCATCGTACTTTTATCTGTGGAGAATTTAAGCGAACTGGATTCAAAGCTGGGGCATGAGGCCGCCCATGCAGCCCTGAAAAACCTGGCGACCAGGGTGGAAAAATACGTGAGGGTCACAGATACCTGTTCCAGATACGGCATGAACAAAATCATGGTTATTCTTGCGGATACGGATCTTGATCACGCCAATCAGGTCTGCGAAAGAATGATCCGGGAGTTGGAAACCAACCCCGGCGAATTCATAAAGCCATACCCGGAATTCTGCTTCTCCCTGAGTGTCGGCATGGCCCAGGTGAAAAAAGAGAGCCGAATGGAAGAGGTCATGGCCCTGGTGGAAAAAACAAAAAACATTGTTCAAGAATTTAATGTGTGTTAATTCTCGGAGGCATTATGAAACGCTCAACCATTGAAACATCGGTGGGCATATTTGTTCTGGTTGGAATCCTTTGTGTAGGGTATCTTACCATTCAATTGGGCAAGTTGGAGTTGTTTACAAACGACCAATATGTCGTTTTTGCCCGGTTTGAGTCAGTGGCTGGCCTAAAGAAAGGCGCCCAGGTGGAAATCGCCGGGATTAAGATCGGGGTCGTGGACACAATCCAACTGGACCAGGAAAGGCAGATTGCCAAGGTGGGGATGAAAATCCAGAAGGATGTAACCCTCACAGACGACGCCATCGCTTCGGTCAAAACTTCAGGAATGATCGGAGACAAATATGTGAAAATTTCTCCGGGCGGATCGGATACGGAACTTGCTCCTGGAGAAATGATCACCGCCACGGAATCAGCGGTTGATCTGGAAGAACTGATCAGTAAATATGTATTCGGCGAGGTAAAGTGACGAAATAACCTTTTTCGGGAGAAGACTGTGAAAAGACTTATCAAAATCATCACCCTACTTTTGGTTATCTCAAGTCCGGCCTCAGTTCTTTGGGCTGGCCCCATGGACATGCTTAAAGTTCCCATCCAGGGGGTGGTTTCCATTTTGAACGACCCCCAGTTTAAAAATGCAGCCTCTGCCCCGGACATAAAAAAAATCCAGAGGGAAAAGCTGTGGCAGGTGATGGATGGAATTTTTGATTATACCTTCATCTCCAAAAGCACCCTTGGCAGGTTTCACTGGGAAAAAACTTTCTCGCCCGCCCAGCAAGATGAATTCGTGGCGGTTTTTTCAAAATTCCTGGGCAATACCTATATAGATAAGATTCAGGAAGGATACCAGAACGAAACTGTGAATTTTCTTTCCGAAGAGATCATAAGCCCTACCAAGGCCCTGGTTAAGACCTCCATTACCGGCCAGAAAACTCAAGTCCCCGTGGATTATCTCATGAGAGGCAAGGACGGCCAATGGAACATCTATGATGTCAATATTGAAGGAGTAAGCCTGGTGCAGAATTACAGAAGCCAGTTCAATTCCTTTCTTCTGAACAATTCTGCCGAAAAGCTTATCGATCAGTTGAAATCCAAAATTAAATAGAATGCATTGGACCGAACATGAAAAAACGGCCTGGAATACCATCGTTCATCCTTTTTTTTTCCCTATTCTTCCTCATTCTCTCCCCCCGGGTCATAGCATCGGCATATGGTGCGGAGACCGCAGATGAAATCCAAAAAGACGGTGATTTTGAATTTATGGAAGAAGAGTTCGGCCATGCCCCGATTTCTGTAGCCGATCCCTTTAAGCCCTTCAACCGGGCGATGTTCCAGTTTAACGACAAACTCTACTTCTGGGCTTTGAAACCCGCAGCCCGGGGATACAGTGCGGTGGTTCCTTTGTTTGCCAGAAAAGGCATTAAAAATTTCTTTTACAATGTTCGCGCACCCATTCGAATCGCAGGCAGTCTTCTCCAGTTCAAAGGCGAAAAAGCCATGGCGGAATATTCCAGGTTTCTCATCAACACCACCATGGGGGTTTTGGGGTTCAGGAATGCTGTTAAAAATTATCCTCATCTCAATCCCGGCGAGGAAGATTCAGGCCAGACCTTGGCCCATTACGGAATTGGAAATGGATTTTATTTGGTTTTGCCATTTCTGGGGCCTTCTTCCCTTCGGGATGCCGTGGGTCTTTTCGGGGACAGCGCCTATCTGGACCCCACCGCCTACATAAAACCCACGGAAGCCTATTACGGCACCCGGGCATTGGATACGGTGAACGGAACCTCCCTGCGTTTAGGGGATTATGAAACGCTGAAAAAATCAGCCCTTGACCCTTATGAAGCATTCCGGGACGCCTATATTCAATACAGAAACAATCAGATTCAACATTGACACAATTAAACATAGCCAATTGGAATTAAAGGAGAAATAAGATGAAGGTTCTGGTGAGCGACAACCTCGGTGAAATCGGGGTGGAAATGTTTAAAAAGGCGGAAGGCATCGACGTGGATGTTAAAACCGGCCTTTCCCCGGATGAATTGAAAAAAATAATCAATGAGTACGACGGCCTTGTGATTCGAAGCGCCACCAAAGTTACGGAAGACATCCTGGATGCGGGAACCCGCCTGAAGGTTGTCGGCCGGGCGGGCATCGGCCTGGACAATGTGGATATTCCGGCAGCCACAAAACGCGGGATTATTGTGATGAATACGCCGGGAGGCAATGTTGTCACCACCGCGGAACATGCCATTGCCATGATGCTTTCATTGACCCGGAATATTCCCGCGGGTACGGCCACACTCAAAGCAGGTGTCTGGGAGAAAAAGAAACTCCAGGGTCGGGAAATCTTCAACAAGGTGCTGGGGCTCATCGGTTTCGGAAAAATCGGCTCCATTGTTGCGGACAGGGCCAGGGGCCTGAAAATGCGGGTGATCATTCACGATCCTTTTGTTCAGTCCGACATCATCGAAAAAGCCGGATATGAAAGCGTCACCCTGGAAGATCTTTACAAAAAAGCCGATTATATCACAGTGCATGTTCCCAAACTCAAAGACACCGCAGGACTCCTGGACAAAAAAGCCTTTGACCAGATGAAAGACGGAGTCATGGTGATCAACTGCGCAAGGGGCGGCATTATAAATGAAGATGACCTTTATGATGCCATGAAATCAGGCAAGGTAGCCGGGGCCGCTCTGGATG
Organism: Desulfobacteraceae bacterium; assembly: GCA_013791935.1. Taxonomy (GTDB): domain Bacteria; phylum Desulfobacterota; class Desulfobacteria; order Desulfobacterales; family UBA5616; genus VMSV01. The sequence goes on from VMSV01000098.1 coordinate 16,388, forward strand.
TTTTCGCCACCGAACCTCCCGGCAAAATCAAGCTGCTCGAACTGGACAACCTGGTCTGTACCCCCCATCTGGGGGCCTCGACCTTGGAAGCCCAAACAAATGTTGCCGTTCAGGTGGCAGGGCAGATCATTGATTACCTGCAAAACGGAACCATTCTGAATGCTGTGAACACCCCGTCCGTTACCGGAGAATTACTGGTTAAACTGGGGCCCTACTTGTCTCTGGCCAACCAGATGGGCCTTCTCTTGGCCCAGTTGGGCAAAGGCGCGTTAAAAGAAGTTGAAATTGAATTCAATGGCGATTTTCAGGGGCTCGACATGTCCCCCGTCACCACCGCTTTGATCAAAGGCCTCTTATCCCCCATTTTAAAAGATGACGTGAATTTTATCAACGCTCTGATCATAGCCGGCGAAAGGGGGATTAAAATTTCCGAGTCCACCAACCCGGAATCCAAGGAATACATGAACCTGGTTTCCGTGAAAGCCGTCACAGACATGGGCACCAATTCAGTCGCAGGTACCATTTTCGGGAAAAGAGACTCACGGGTGGTGAGAATCAACACCTTCAGGCTGGAGATGGTTCTCAAAGGCCACCTGGCGTTGATCTACAATATCGACAAACCCGGGTCCATCGGACAGATCGGTACCGTTCTCGGAAAACACAATGTCAATATCGCCCGTATGCAGGTGGGACAGGAAGAAAAAGGGGACCGGAATATCATTTTCCTCTGCACGGATTCGGCCATTCCCGACAATGTGCTTGAAGAGTTGCGGGGTCTCTCCCTGGTGAAATCGGTTACCCCTTTTCAGTTTTAGGGGACATACCACAACCCTGTCATAAGGAAGGACTGAAATGGCTTCAGAAAAACATAGAGATCCATCCGGGGAAGCGACATTTCCCGAGATCAATTTCATGACCTTTATCATGTCCCTGAATGCGTCCGCCATGGTCAACTTGGGTGTGCTTGACGAGCCGGGTTCACAAAAAAAGGATAAAAACCTTATGCTCGGAAAGCAGACCATTGATATCCTTGCCATGCTTCAGGAAAAAACCAAGGGAAATCTGAGCCCGGATGAAGAAAACATGCTTAAAAACATTTTGTATGACCTTCGCATCATTTATGTGAAGGAAAAATCCTGAAGGAAGCGGGAAATCCGATATGCAAAAAGAAGGGTTCGGATTTCCCGCTTCCGATTTCAACTCTCAAATTTGAGATTTGAGATTTGAAATTTGAAATTCTAAAACCCCATGGAAATCCGATCCCCTGCAAAAATCAATCTTTTTTTAGCCGTCACCGGGAAACGTCCTGACGGCTACCACAATCTCATCACTCTTTTTTGCCGAATCAGCCTTTATGATCAAATAACCCTGGATATGGATCATAAGGGAATCGCAGTTTCATGTGACCACCCGGATGTCCCCAATGACCACACCAATACGGCTTACAAGGCTGCGGAGGTTTTCCTTTCCCGTTTGGAAAACCAACAGAAAGTCAGTTTCCCCGGAATTCACATTCAAATTGAAAAGAACATTCCCACAGGTGCAGGGCTGGGGGGAGGAAGCAGCAATGCCGCCAGCGTTCTTCTTGGCCTGAATGAATATTTCGGATTCCCGTTTTCCAGCAAAACGCTCATGGAAATGGCTGCACCCATGGGGGCCGATGTTCCCTTTTTCATTTTTCAGGAGCCTGGAATCGGCCGGGGGATCGGAGACCAATTGACCCCCTATCCCGAAATTCCAAATTATAAGGTGGTCCTGGTTTACCCGAAGAAAAATATTTCAACCCGGCAGGTTTACAAAAATCTTAATTTGGCATTGACAAAATGTGAACAAAAGCTTAATGGTTTGCTTTTTAAAAACGAGACTTTCAGGGCGGATCTCCATCTTTGCAATGATCTGGAACCCGTAAGTATTGGCTTATGTCCTGAAATTCCAAGCATAAAGCAAGTGCTGAATCATCACGGGGCGGAAGGCTCCATGATGACGGGCAGCGGGTCAAGCGTGTTCGGGCTCTTTTCCAATGGGGATGTGGCCCGCACGGCCTATGGTTTGCTTTCCGATCACAAGAACTGGCAGGTGTTTCTTTTGGACTTACTGATTTAAGCAACACCTTTTTTATTTTTTTAACCGCTTTCAAGCAAATGCAAAGGGGCGTCGTCAAGCGGTAAGACACAGGATTTTGGTTCCTGCATTCGGAGGTTCGAATCCTCCCGCCCCTGCCATTAATAATTTTATAACAAAACGGATGATGGTAAACTGAATGGGTGAATTCAGAATATTTTCAGGAACGTCAAACCCGGAGCTGTCCAAAAAGATATGCGACTACCTTGCGGTTCCTCTGGGAAGGGCAAAGGTAAAAACTTTCAGTGACGGTGAAACTCAAATTGAGATCCAGGAGAATGTCCGATCCAAGGAGATTTTCATTATTCAGTCCACTTGCTGCCCCGTCAATGACAATCTCATGGAATTTCTTCTGATGATTGACGCTTTTCGACGCTCTTCGGCACAGAGGATAACCGCAGTGATTCCCTACTACGGTTATGCCCGACAGGATAAAAAAGTGGCCCCGCGAGTTCCTATCAGTGCCAAACTTGTGGCCAACCTTATTACCATGGCCGGTGCCAACCGGGTGATTACCATGGATCTCCATGCCGGTCAGATTCAGGGATTTTTCGATATTCCGGTGGATAACCTCTTTGTGGCCCCGGTGATGTTGGATTATATCAAAACCACCTTTAACGGAAGTCAACTCGTGATCGTTTCACCCGATGCGGGCGGGGTTGAAAGGGCCAGGGCTTTTGCCAAGCGCTTGAATGCCGATCTGGCCATTGTGGATAAAAGGCGGGATGCGCCCAACCAAGCCAAAGCCATGGCGGTCATCGGGGATGTGGCGGGAAAAATTGCCATTATTCTGGATGATATGGTGGATACAGCAGGCACCTTAAGCGAGGCTGCCGAAGCCCTTACAAAAAAAGGGGCAAAGGAAATCCATGCTTGCGCCACCCACCCGGTTTTATCCGGCCCTGCGGTGGCCCGTATAACGGATTCGGTACTGCGTTCGGTTGTGATTTCAGATACCATACCCTTGAAGCCCAATGCGGTTTCATGTGATAAATTTAAAGTACTTAGCATAGCAAAACTCATCGGAGAAGCCATCATCAGAAGCCATCGCGGCGACTCCGTGACGTCTTTGTTCGTATAATAATATAATTTAGGAGGCCTAATTTGGAAGTAATTGAATTAAACGCTGCAGTCAGAACAACTGTGGGCAACGGACCGGCAAGAGCCCTGCGTCGGGATGGTCGAATTCCGGCAGTGCTTTACGGCCCTGTAACCCAGCCTGTTATGCTGTCTGTCCAGACGAATGAATTGGAAAAAGCATTAAAGCGCGGCAAAATCGGCCAGACTCTGTTTAATCTTGCCATTGATAACGCTAAAGACTCCTCAAAAACCGTAATGATAAAGGAATTGCAGGGCCACCCCATGACCGGCAAATACCTTCATGCTGATTTTTACGAAGTTGACATGAATCGTAAGATTACGGTAAACATTCCCGTTCATACCATCGGCAAGGCCAAAGGGGTTGAGGACGGCGGGGTTCTTCAAATTGTTCGTCGTGAACTTGAGGTAACCTGCCTTCCCATTCAAATTCCTCAATCCATTGTCATTGATATAAGTGGCCTTGACATCGGAGATTCCGTTCACGTGGAAGACATTCCCGTGCAGGATGGAATCGAAATTCCCTATGATGTCAATTTTACGGTGATTACACTGTTGGCACCGAAAGCTGATGAAAGATCCGGCGCTGAAGGAGATGAGGAAACCGAGGGTGAGGGTTCCGAATCATCTGAAGCCTAACGAAAGGGAACCGGAGGTTATCGTGCCCCATACTGAAAACCGGTTGATTATGGGTTTGGGAAATCCAGGCGAAAAATACGAGAATACTCGTCACAATCTCGGTTTTATGGTGATTGACGCTCTAGCCGAGACCTATGGGTTTACCCTTAAAAAAAAAAGTTCGATGCCCTGTACGAAAAAGGTCTGATCGACGGGACGCCAGTGGTTTTGGCCAAACCCCAAACGTTCATGAACCGAAGCGGCCTTGCAGTGAGCCGCTTTCTTGATTTTTTTAGTATGTCTCATAAGGATCTGTTGGTCATTCATGATGAAATAGACCTTGAATTTGGAATTATTAAAATTAAAGAGAAGGGAGGGGATGGGGGACATAAAGGGATAAGATCCATTATAGATGCCGTTGGAAGCGACGATTTTATTCGGCTTCGCATGGGCATCGGAAGGCCCGGGCATAAAGGCGACGTTTCCGGTTTTGTGTTAAGTTCTTTTACCAAGGAAGATCGGCAGTCGCTGGACAAAATCATACAAGCCGCCCGGGAAGCTATTTTAACGATCCTTTGTAAAGGTGCAAAGGAAGGAATGAACCGGTATAATAAAAAAAATGTACTAAATTCAAGCGAATGATGAGGGAGGTATGAATGGAAGCTGTAACAAATAATATACCCATGGTTTGTACCCTGGTCGGTATTGTGGGCGTTGTTTTCGCGATTTTGCTCGCGGGAATCGTAAAAAGTGCTCCTGCCGGAAATGAGAGAATGCAAGAGATTGCCGCAGCCATCAAAGAAGGCGCTGTGGCCTACCTTAACCGTCAGCTGAAAAGTGTTGCCATTGCCGGCGGTGTTATTTTTATTATTATTCTTTTTGCCCCCGGTCTGGGTCTTAAAGCCGGCATCGGCTTCTTAATTGGTGCTGTGGCTTCCTATGCAGCCGGTTATATCGGGATGCGAGTTTCGGTTATCGCCAATGTGCGGACGGCTGAAGCTTCAAGAAAAGGTCTTGCCGCTGGCCTCAGCCTTGCCTTCAAAGGCGGTGCTGTTACCGGAATGATGGTTGCTGGCCTTGCCTTGACATCTGTTTCCGGGTTTTACGCCATCACCCATGATGTAACTGCTCTGGTTGCCCTGGGCTTTGGCGGCAGCTTGATTTCCATTTTTGCACGGCTTGGTGGTGGTATCTTCACCAAAGGTGCCGACGTTGGCGCAGACCTGGTTGGTAAAGTGGAAGCGGGAATTCCCGAAGATGACCCAAGAAACCCTGCGGTTATCGCAGATAACGTTGGTGACAACGTTGGTGACTGCGCCGGTATGGCTGCGGACCTTTTTGAAACTTACGCTGTTACAGCCGTAGCTGCCATGCTCATCGGGCACCTGCTGTACCCCAAAGTCCAAATGGCCACTGAATTTCCCTTGGTACTGGGTGCTGTTTCCATCATTGCATCCATTATTGCCATTTTCTTCGTAAGACTCGGAAAAAGCGAATACATCATGGGTGCCCTTTACAAAGGCATGTTCGGTTCCGCAATCATTGCCGGTATCGTCTTTTATTTTGCCGCCAATAAAATGATGACGGGAATCGAAAACATTTCCGCCATGAATATCTATTACTGTACCCTGGTGGGACTTGCCCTGACCGTGCTCATCGTCATCATCACGGAATACTACACCGGCAAATATGCTCCGGTTAAAGCCATTGCCGAAGCCTCCACCACCGGTCACGGAACCAACATTATCGCTGGTCTTGCCGTATCCATGCAATCTACGGCAGCTCCGGTTCTCACCATCTGCTTGGGTATTTACATTGCTCACGCCATGGGCGGACTCTACGGTATTGCCATGGCCGCCATGTCCATGCTTTCCATGACGGGTATGGTTATTGCCATTGACGCATACGGCCCCATCACAGACAATGCAGGCGGAATCGCTGAAATGGCTGATATGGAAGAAAGCGTAAGAGCAGTAACCGATCCTCTGGATGCGGTTGGAAACACCACCAAAGCGGTTACCAAGGGTTATGCCATCGGCTCAGCTGGCTTGGCCGCTCTGGTTCTTTTTGGATGCTATGTGTATGAATTCCAGATTCAGGGTGGAAAAGAAACCGCCATCCGCTTCGATCTTTCAGACGTGAACGTGATCATCGGTCTTTTCATCGGTGGCCTTCTGCCTTACCTTTTCGCCTCCATCGCCATGAAGGCGGTCGGCAATGCAGGTGGTGCGGTTGTGGATGAGGTTCGTCGTCAGTTCCGTGAAATTCCGGGCATCATGGAAGGAACCGCAAAACCTGATTACGCCAAATGCGTTGACATCGTAACCAAATTTGCATTGAAAGAAATGGTCGTTCCGGCTCTTCTGCCCGTTATCGCACCCATTGTTGTGGGTCTGGTACTTGGCAAAGTTGCCCTGGGCGGTTTGCTCATCGGCAGCATCGTAACCGGTCTTTTTGTGGCCATCTCCATGACCACCGGTGGCGCTGCTTGGGATAACGCAAAGAAATACATTGAAGACGGGAATTTGGGCGGAAAAGGCAGTGATGCTCATAAAGCAGCTGTAACCGGCGACACCGTAGGCGACCCCTACAAAGATACCGCTGGCCCTGCTGTTAACCCCATGATTAAAATTCTTAATGTTGTTGCACTGCTTATGGTTCCATTTCTGATGTAGCCATTTGCATTTATAGCCATACCAATAAAAAGGATTGGTGCGAAAGCGCCAATCCTTTTTTATTGATTATCACCCATAAATATGATAACTTATCTTTTTTCATAATGGATGAAAAAATCTTTTATTTCTGTTTAATCCTTATTTATTAACCAATTAACTGGTGTAATATGGACAAAAAAAACTTACAACAAGCCAAACCCTCTGAATCGATTGCCCGTTTCGAAATCGGAGACCTTGCCGTATATCCTGCCCATGGGGTCGGGCGGATCGATGCTATTGAACAACGGGTGATTAACGGTGAAACCCATGATTTCTACATCATGAAAATTCTTGAAAACAATATGGTTATCATGATTCCCACGTGGAACGTCAATTCCGTTGGCCTTCGCGATGTTATTGATGAAGACGAAATACCGCTGGTTTATGAAGTGATGAGAAATACAGAAAAAGATGCCGGCGCAGAAACCCAGACCTGGAATCGCCGTTATCGAGAATACATGGACAAAATCAAAACCGGTTCCCTTTACGATGTGGCCGAAGTGTTCAGGGATCTCTCCTTATTGAAACTCTCCAAGGATCTTTCTTTCGGAGAAAGAAAACTCTACGACACGGCTCAAATTCTTTTGGTAAAAGAACTTTCCACCGCAAAAAAAACAGACGAAGCCTCCATTGCCCTTGAACTTGAATCTCTTTTCGCTCCTGAATCCTCTCCATCGGTTAACTGATATTTCTTTAGGCTATGAAAAAAGGCGCATTCACCCTCTGTGCTGACATTGCAAGCGAGGGAATGCGCCTGGATCTTTTTATCTCCAAAGCTCTTTCCCAACAGAGCCGATCGGGTATTGCTCAACTGATCAAAAAAGGCCTCGTTCAAGTATCCGGTCAAGATTGCAAAACCGGATACCGGATAAAAGCCGGTGATATTGTAACGGGATTTTTCCCCCCAGCCCAGCCCGGCACCTATCTTCCAGAACCCATTCCCCTGGTAATTGTCCATGAAGATGACCACATGCTTGTTGTCAACAAGCCTCCCGGCCTTGTGGTTCACCCTGCTCCGGGACATTACACAGGAACCCTGGTCAACGCCCTGCTCTATCATTGCCCGGACCTCAAAGGCATCGGCGGAGAAATTCGCCCGGGGATTGTTCACAGGCTGGACAAGGACACTTCGGGCCTGATGGTGGTGGCCAAAGATGAAAAAACCCACCAAGCCCTGTCCACCCAATTCAAATCCAGGTTGGTGACCAAGGAATATTTAGCCTTAACCCACGGCCTGTGGAAGGAAAACTCCGGGAGGATATTCCTGCCCATAGGTCGTCATCCGTCCGACCGCAAGAAAATGTCCGTTCACAGTCCCAAGGGCAGGCCTTCGGAAACTCTCTGGGGGATAGAAAATCAGTTTCATGGCCTTTCTCTCGTGAGAGCCAACCTGAAAACAGGAAGAACCCATCAGATTCGCGTGCATTTTGCTGCAGTCCATCATCCCATCGTGGGGGACCCGGTGTATTCAAACCCAAAATTAATAAGCCGTCTTTCTCCGGAGATCCGAGGGGTTTTAAAGGATGTAAACCGGCAAATGCTTCACGCAAAACACCTTGCCTTTACCCATCCGGAAACCAAAAAGGCCATGTCCTTTGATTCCGAACTTCCGGAGGACATGGCCTTGGTTATGCAACGGCTTTCAAAAATTAAGGCGCTCAAAGATTAAGGCGCTCAAAGATTCTTGATAAGCCTTAATGTTTGACTATGCTGCGCAGGCGTTATTCTCCCGATCCTTGTTGTAACAAATCCTGCAGCAGGACAGACATCGGTTGGACTCGTACAGGGCATCTGTTTCCGGAATGACCAAGTCTGCTTCCTCAAAGGTTTTTATTCTCTCCGCCACGGGCAATTCAGGCATGGGGGTTCGCCGGGATTTCACCACGCCGCCCACTTGCTTGAACAGGGATTCCTTAATGTGAAGCTTTCTTAAGGAGTTTGGAATCGGCTCCATTTTTTCTCCACTTAAATACCGATGGATGGAGCGGGCTGCCCGTCGCCCTCCACCGATGGCTTCCACCACCAGCGAGGCTCCAGTGGCCGCATCCCCTGCTGTGAAGATATAGGGAATATTGGCCTGAAGGATTTCAGGGTCATTGTCAATGGTGCTCCAACGAGTGATCTGAAGTTCGTTGATTCGTTTTCCTTCATTGGTGAAGGACACATCGGGTCCCTGGCCAATGGCCGTCACCAGCATGTCCACATCCAGCCGGGTTTCGGAGCCTTCCACGGGCACAGGCCTTCTTCTGCCGCTAGCATCGGGCTCTCCAAGTTCCATCCTTAAATATTCCAGTTGACTGACATTTCCGTTTTCATCGCCGATCACACGCACCGGTGCAGCCAGGAAATGAAATTTAACGCCTTCATGTTCCGCAGCCACAATTTCCACTTCGTTGGCCGGCATTTCTTTTCGGGTTCTTCGGTAAACAATGGAAACCTCTTCGGCCCCCAATCGAATCAGGGTCCGAACGCAGTCAATGGCCGTATTTCCGCCTCCGATAACCGCGCATTTCTTCCCCAAGGGGATCTTGGCGCCGCCATCCCCCTGTTGGTTTCTGGCAAACCGGGTCAGAAAGTCGATCCCGGTATAGCATCCCTTTAGGTTTTCACCATCCACCCCTAAGCTATAGTCCTTCCAGGCCCCTACCCCCAGAAAAATAGCGTGGTATCCGGAAGCCACCAGGGAGCTGATGTTGAAATCCTCACCCAGCTTAACGTTTACCCGGCTTTCAATGCCCAGGTTCAAAATTCCATCAATTTCCCATTGCAACACTTCCTTGGGAAGCCGGTATTCCGGAATCCCGTATCTCACCATACCTCCCAGTTTGGGCATCATATCAAAAATGGTCACCGAATGCCCGAGCCTTTTGAGGAAAAACGCACAGGTAAGTCCGGCAGGACCGCCCCCGATGATGGCCACCTTTTTATTCGTGTCCGGAGCGCAGGAAACAGGAATCCTTTTCCCGGAATTCATCTCGTAATCCGCTGCAAAGCGTTTCAACTGATTGATGGAAACCGGTTCATCCTCAATGCCTCTTCGGCAATACGTCTCACAGGGATGGGGACAAACCCTTCCGCAGGTGAGAAGCAGAGGGTTACGCTCCCGAATGGTGGAAACCGCACCTTCATAGTCCCCATTTTTAATTTGGGATATGTATTTTGGAATATTGATTTCCGCAGGACAGGTCTGTTGGCAGGGGGCCAAAGCGTTTTCTTCCTGGTTGAAATCCATGAGCCGTTCGTACATGGTTTTCACACTGATGATGGATTTCGGACAGGCTTTTTGACAAGCCCTGCATCCCACGCACTTGGTTTCATCCACAACCGGAAAACCTTCCGGTCCCAAGTGAATGGCATCAAAAGCGCAGGATTTAATGCAATCCCCCATGCCGAGACAACCCACGGAGCAAACCCGTTTCCCGCCGTAGAAAACCGCCATGGCCCTGCAGCTGTTGACCCCCAGATAATGGTAATGGTCATCGGCTCGGAATCCACCCTGACATTCGTTTTCAGAGATGGGGACTTGGGCGCTTCCGGCATCCATGCCCATCACGGCGGCAACATTTTTTGCGCATTCCGCACCACCGACAATACAAACACTCGGAGGTGCAACCCCGGCCACCACGGCAACCGCAGCAGCCGAGCATCCTGCATACCCGCAACCTCCGCAGTTTGCTCCGGCCATCGCAGACTCAACGGCTGCTATTCTGGGGTCTTCATAAACATAAAATATTTTGGACGCAACGCTGAGGATCAAACCGCAACCCGCCCCCAATATCACCATAAAGATTAAGGCGCCTATCAC
>VMSV01000212.1 GCA_013791935.1 Desulfobacteraceae bacterium
TCGGGGAAGCCTCTTTTTTCTATTTTGATAAGCCCGTGGAGAATTTGACCTTAGCGGAAGGGGCTGCCATAGCAGGCCTTATTCGAGCCCCCAACCGGTATTCCCCATATATTAATAAGGAACTCTGCAGACAAAGGCGTAACCAGGTGCTGGAGGCCATGGTAAAAAACGAATGGCTTGATGCGTCTCAGATGCAAAAGCTGATCGCAACCCCCGTGGAGCCAGCGGTGAGTGCCATTCACGGCAGCAGGGCCCCCTATTTCATGGATTATCTGTCCACCCAGCTTCAGGCCCTCTATTCACCCCAGGCCTTGGAAAGTCTGGGCCTTTCCATCTATACCACCCTGGATTCGGATGTGCAGAAGGCTGCGGAAAAAGCCTTGGAAAAAGGGCTTGTTCGGCTTGAAAAATCAAATCCGGCCCTATTGAAAACCAAACTCCAGGGCGCAGTCATTGTGATGCAGCCCCGCACAGGTTATATTCTGGCCATGGTGGGCGGAAGAGATTACAGCAAAAGCCAGTTCAATCGGGCTGTTCAGGCTTTAAGGCAGCCCGGCAGCGCGTTCAAACCCTTTGTTTTTACAGCGGGCCTGGACGTTTATACCCCGGCATCGTTGCTCTCCAATATTCCCAAAACCTATTATATTGACGGCAAACCATGGTCTCCCAAAAATTATGCTCCGTTTTCTCGTGAATACGTCACCATGAGAACCGCCCTTGCCCATTCCATCAATCTCGCCACGGTGGATCTTGCCATGAACATCGGGATGGACAGAATCATGGAAACGGCAAAGGACTTTGGATTCACCTCCTTTGACAGGATGTACCCCTCCGGCGCCTTGGGGGGCATGGATGTTATCCCCCTGGAACTTGCCAGAGCCTATTGTGCTTTTGCTTCAGACGGCATGCTGCCTTTTCCCCTTTCCATGAAGGAGGTAGCGGATGAAAACGGCGAGCTTTTGGAAAAAAGACATGTGAAAATCACCCGGGCGGTTTCTCCTGAAAAAGCCTTTGTCATCAATTCCATGCTGCAGAGTGTTGTGGAACAGGGCACGGCTGAATCCCTGAAATTCTACGGGATTACCTATCCGGTGTGCGGAAAAACCGGCACCACCAATGACAACAGGGATGCCTGGTTTGTAGGGTTCACGCCGGATATTCTGGCCCTCGTGTGGGTTGGGGCGGATGACGGCAAAACCATCCACGCTTCCGGTGCAAGAGCCGCCCTGCCCATCTGGGCCGATCTCATCTCCGCCCTGCCCCAGTATGTCTCCAAGAATTCTTTTACAAAACCCCCCGGCGTGGTAAAAAGAACCTTCTGCCTGCAAACAGGCCAGCTGGCAGTTCCCGGAAAATGCCTCGACACTCGGGAGGAATATTTTCTTGAGAATCACACGCCTTCGGAGTATTGCACGGAACACCAAACAACCAATCCCTTAAAACAGGTGATCGATGATATTAAAAACTTGTTCAAACGATAAAACTTACGGGCGTATTTTCTTCGTCTGTGTCCTATTGGTCAGCTTGCTCTCCTGTACGCCTAAAATCATCAGACCTTCAAAAGAACCCCAACGCTCGCCGGTTCCCATCCAGGAAACCTCCAAGCCTGCGGCAAAAGACGCACCGGTTTACAAACCGATGGATAAAAAGCCCATGGTAACCAAACCTGTTGAAAAAGATGTGCCGTCTGTTGAAAACCCGCAAAGCCCGAGGTTATTGGCCTCTCTTCAGCTGACGGGGCAAGCCAGACAACATCTTGAGGAAGGTGATGCAGACAACGCCATTCGAAGTCTTGAAAGGGCGGTTGTACTGGACCCTTCAAACGGCCAGAACTATTACTACCTCTCTGAAGCCTGGCTGCAAAAAGGAAATATCGATCAGGCCCTGAAATTCAACGAGCTTGCGGAAATCCATTTGGCGAATCAGTCACGATGGGACGCCATGGTGATAGAGCAAAAGCAGAGAATCCTGGATCAGTCCGAATGATAGAAACGAAACAACATCATTGAAAGTCTAAATGTAAATCCCTTGATGGGCTTTCCCATCAAACTCGGGTTAGAATTTCCGCTGCATTTTTTTTAATCTCATTCAAAGACGCGGGTTTTTCCATATAGGCCAGGTGATTTTCCTTTATAAAGTCCATTTTATCATTCGTTAGATTCCCGGTGAAAAAAAGAAAACGCTTATCAATGTTAGGAAAAAGTCGCTTTGCTGTCCGAAAAAAAGTCATCCCATCCATCAACGGCATATCCATATCTGAAATAATCAGTTTGTAATATTTCGCCTTTACCTTATTCATTCCTTCCTCTCCATTCAAGGCCACATCAACATGCCCCATACCCTGTAAAACCATCTGAAGAAGATCGGAAACCACCTCTTCATCATCCACCACCAATATCTTTTCAGTCCAGACGGAAGGACGATTTTTCAGATGCAGGAGTTTCTCCTTCATCCCGGGATATTGATCACAATACACTTCAATCGTCTGCTTATGATTTTGAAACTTTTCCAATGGAAGCTGGATAGTAGAATCATTTTTTTTACAAAAAGCCATGACATAAAGGAAAAAATCATTCCATTCCGAAAATTCAATATCGATGATCTTCCTGATCAACATTTCCTTGGTGAGATCGCCATCCGCCATATCCTTCAGAACTTCGGCAAAAGCATGTTCAACCTCGTAAACCATTTGGGAATCCAGGGTGATGGTAAAACCGGCAGAGCCCGAGCGTTGCAGATCGGTACCGATCTTTTCAATCAGATTGAAATGCTCGTTTTCTTCATCGGAAAGATTCTTTAAAAACCGGCTGAAGGCTTCGTCATGGGCAAAGTATTCAGAGGCTTTAAGATAAAATAAACCGGCCAGAGATTCTATTTTTCTTAACCATTGAATGGTTTTTTCCATCGTAGCCTTATCTCCTTGATCAAAAATCCCTTCCGATGATAATGTCCATCGACCTTTGGAACGAAAGATTATCTTAATTACCTATTTTAACAACTAATACGGTTTTGTCAAAAAAATGCTGCCAAAAGAAGTTGACCTGAAATCATGAAACCCAACGCTATTTTATTGATCGGTCCCACAGGATCAGGAAAAACCCCGATAGGAGATTTATGCCAGAAACAAGGCCTTCAAAAGAAGAATTGCTTTCATTTTGATTTCGGGGAAAACCTCAGGCGGGCTGCTGAATACGGGTTCCAGGAGGAAATCCTCTCTTCTGAAGAAGTGCTCTTCATCCAAAAAGTTCTTCAGGAAAATCTGCTGCTGGAAAACGAAACCTTTTTTATTGCCGAAAAAATATTCCGGGCTTTTGCAGGGGAGAATGAAATTGAAGAGGATGATCTGGTCATTTTAAACGGTCTTCCAAGGCATATTGGCCAGGCTGATGATGCAGACCGCATGGTGAACATTCAAACGGTTGTGGTTCTGGAATGTACCCCGGAGACCGTGCTTAAAAGAATCCGGCTTAATTCAGGCGGAGATCGGTCCGAAAGAAAGGACGACTCCCTGGCGGAAATTCAGAACAAGCTGAAGATTTATGATACCCGCACTCGGCCCCTGGTGCAGTATTTTGCCACCCGGCAGGTTCCTGTGAAACCCATCCGGGTGGAGGTTCACACCACGGCCCTTGAAGTGCTGGAAAAATTATAAATATAGGTTCGACTTTCGAGTTTTACTCTTTATTTTGCTTGTTGTCTCGCCCCTATCAAAATCGCCCATTTTTCATTGAAAACCGATTGGATTTTTTCAATGCGTTCCCGATCCCATTCTGGATCCCAGCTCAGGCCCATATCTTCGCCCGTGAGAATGATGGAAAGCTGGGTAACCCTGGGTTTTGCTTCAATGATGGTGGTTACCGAGCAGAGTCGCATGGGGGATTTGCAGTCGCTGCATTTGCCTTCTGTTGCGCAGGGTGTTCTTACCCCGGAGCTTTTTGCCATATGGGGAGTAATGACATTTTTTATGCGATCCATTGCTGCATGAAGGTCTTTGACCACCTTGTTCATCCCGGCAATGACGATGACTTGCTTCGGCCCGAAAATCATGCTGGATACCCGGTTCCCGGTCATGTCCGTGTTCACCAGCTTGCCGTCCAGGGTGATGGCGTTGCTGCTGGTGAGATAGATGTCCGGCTTATCCATGGTCATGTTGCCCCTTTTCCTCAATACCTCAAGGAGCCCGGTCTGCATGAGGGAGGTGGAACCGCCCATTCCGACTTTTGCATCTTCCGGAATCATTTCCAGGGCTTTTTTCCCGGCTTCTTCCGCAGTCTCCACATACAGCACCGGATCAAATCGATTGGACTTCAGCGCTTTCACCACGGTTTCTTGTAGATTTTCAGGTGTCATAAGAATCCTTTCTGCTTGAATGTATTGATATGCTTTTTTTCTTCTTCAATAATATTTTTTAAATTCTTTGCCGTATCATCGTCGGTAATAAAAGATTGAAGGAGTTCGTAAAACAGGATGGTGTCCTCTTCAAATTCAATAAAAGTCTCCACCAGTTCGCTCTTCGTTCGGATTTCCTGAAAAACCGCATCATCCAGGGAAAAACAAGCCTTTCCCATGAAGTCCGTGAGCAGGTCCTCGCTCATTTCCCTCATCAGAGCTTCCTCGTCGCTTATTTTAACCCGGTTCTTCAGGCTTGCGAACCATTGGGCATGGTTTTTTTCTTCATCCGCCATCCAAATCATCAATTCCCTTAAATCGGAACGGTCAAACTCCCGGGCTTTTGACCTATAAAGGGTTTCAGCGTTGTTTTCCAGTTGGATGGCGATATCCAGGATCTCATAGGTTTTGAACATATTAATGGATTTCCCGGGTCTTGTAAAACTCGATGTCAGGGAATTGTTTTTTACAGAAATCCAACTGCCAGACGCTGGTGGTCAGAAAGGCCTTGGAGCCTTCCGCGTCTACGGCCATGTGTGTGGCATTCCTTTTTTCAAACTCAATCAGCTTCTTGGGGTCATCACTGTGGATCCATCTGGCCACATGGTATTCCACGGATTCATAGGTGGCGTCAACCCCGTATTCTGTTTTCAGCCTCGCCATGGTGATGTCAAACTGAAGCATGCCCACAGCCCCCAGTATGAAAAGGTTGCCCGTGAGGGGTCGAAACACCTGAATAACCCCTTCTTCTGCAAGCTGGGTCAATCCCTTTTGAAGGTGTTTGGCCTTCATGGGATTTCTGAGGATCACCCGCTTGAAATGCTCGGGGGCAAAACTGGGAATCCCTGTGAATTGAAGGGGTTCTTTTTCGGAAAACGTGTCCCCGATTTTGATGGTTCCGTGGTTGTAGATGCCGATGATGTCTCCGGGAAAAGCTTCTTCCACATTTTCCCGCTCGTTGGCCATGAAAATCGTGGCATTGGCCACGGTAATGTCCTTTGCGGATCGGTTATGGTAAAGCTTCATCCCTCGGGTGAATTTCCCGGAGCAGATTCTCACAAAAGCAATGCGGTCGCGGTGGGCCGGGTCCATATTGGCCTGTATTTTAAAGGCAAACCCTGTAAAAGCCGGTTCATAAGGAGAGACTTCACGGGTGGCCGTCTGCCTCGGACCGGGAGCCGGTGCCATGGTGACAAAGGCCTCCAGCAATTCCCTGACTCCGAAGTTATTGATGGCACTCCCGAAAAATACCGGGGATTGGCTGCCGGAAAGATAATGTTCCATTTCCAGCTTGTCTGCAGCGCCCTCGATCAATTCAATGTCTTCCCGAAGCTCGTTCGCCTGGCTTCCCAGGAGCCGGTCCAGTTCGGGATCATCGAGTTTTCTGATGACAATGCCTTCCCGTCCTCTTCTTTCCTCCCCGGGTTTGAACAGATGGAGCTCTTTTTCGTAAAGGTTGTAGACCCCTTTAAAACGCTTTCCGGACCCGATGGGCCAGGAAAGGGGGATGCATTCAATCTGAAGCTTGTCCTCGATATCCTGCAGGAGCTCAAAGGGGGGGATGCCTTCCCGGTCCATTTTATTGATGAAGGTCATGATGGGAGTGTTTCTCATTCGACAAACCTCCATCAGCTTCTCGGTTTGGGGTTCCACGCCTTTTGCCGAATCAATCACCATGAGAGCACTGTCCACCGCGGTTAATACCCGATAGGTATCTTCGGAAAAATCCTGGTGCCCGGGCGTGTCCAGAAGGTTGATCTCATAGTTGTTGTATCGGAATTTCATGACCGAGGTGGTGACGGAAATGCCCCTTTCCCTTTCAATGGCCATCCAGTCACTCGTCGCGTAACGGGTTGCCTTTCTGGCCTTCACGGTTCCGGCCTGTTGAATGGCCCCTCCAAACAGGAGAAGCTTTTCGGTGAGGGTGGTTTTACCCGCATCGGGATGGCTGATGATGCCGAAGGTCCTGCGGGCCTCTATTTCCTTTTTATACTGGATCATTTTCGATCCGCCCCTTTGATCATATGTCTTTTCTGGGTAGAAAGAACCCGCTTGTGCAACCGGATGGATTTTGGCGTCACTTCAACCATCTCATCATCCTTGATCAAATGAATGGCCCGCTCCAGGGTCATGGGTTTGATGGGGGAACAGATCATGGCTTCGTCTTTTCCAGACGCCCGCATATTGGTGAGTTTTTTTTCTTTGGTGGGATTGACGTCAAGATCATTTCCCTTGTTGTGTTCGCCCACAATCATCCCTTCATAGACCTGTTCTCCGGGGGCAACCAAAAGCCTTCCCCTGGGCTCCAGATGAAACAGGGCATAGGCCACGGAAATACCGTTTCTGTCCGACACCAGGGAGCCGGTGAATCGGCTGGGGAAATCCCCCCGGAAGGGTTCGTACCCGGAAAGCAGGGTGTTCATGATCCCCGTGCCTTTGGTGTCTGTGAGAAATTCATCCCGGTATCCTATGAGGGCTCTGGAGGGCACGGAAAACTCGGCCCGAACCCTTCCACTTCCGTTGTTTTCAAGATGGGTAAGCCTGCCTTTTCGGATGGAAAGCTTTTCCGTAACAATCCCCAAAAACTCCTCGCCGCAATCCACATAGAGGGTTTCAATGGGTTCCAGACGTTCATTGCCTTTGTATTTGAATATCACGTTGGGACGCCCGACGCTCACCTCAAAACCTTCCCGTCTCATGGTTTCAATAAGAATGGCCATCTGGAATTCCCCCCGGCCTTTCACGATGAAGCGCTCCCGGTCTTCGGTTTCCTCAAATTTAACGGCCACATTCTTGAGGCTTTCCTTCATCAACCGTTCTCGGATTTTGTTGGACTGAATGATCTTGCCTTCTTTTCCGCTCAAAGGCGAGGTGTTGATGGTAAACTCCATGGATATGGTGGGTTCATCCACCGTGATTCTTGGCAAAGGCTTTGGAAATTCCTTGGTGCAGATGGTGTCGCCGATATGCATATCTTCCATCCCGGAAAGAACCACAATATCACCGGCTTCAGCCGTGTTTGTATCTTTGAGCTTCACCCCGTCGTAAACCTGGAGTTTCAGGATCTTCAGCAATATCTGATTCCCCGATTCATCAATACGAACCATGGTTTCATGGAATTGTGCGGTGCCGTTGGATATCTTTCCGATGGCAAGACGGCCCAGGTAATCCGAATATCCCAGGTCTGAAACCAACATCTGAAAGGGCTCACCGGGATCATGTTCCGGGCCCGGAATTTCTTTGATGATCATTTCAAACAGAGGTTCCAGATCATGCCCTTCCTCCTCCAGGGATGTTTTCGCCACTCCTTCCCGGCCGATGGCATATAAATAAGGAAAGTCCAGTTGAGCATCATCCGCCCCCAGATCAATGAAAAGATCATAGATTTCATCCAGGATTTCATCGGGCCGAGCATCTTTGCGGTCAATTTTATTGATGACCACCACCACCTTGTGCCCCTTCTCAAGGGTTTTCTTTAAAACAAAACGGGTCTGGGGCAAGGGTCCTTCCGAGGCATCCACCAGCAGGACGGCCCCGTCCACCATGGAAAGAGCCCTTTCCACTTCCCCGCTGAAATCCGCATGGCCGGGGGTATCGATGATATTGATTTTCACATCATTCCAAGTCACCGAACAGTTCTTTGCCGCAATGGTGATGCCCCGTTCCCTTTCCAGATCCATATTGTCCATGACCCGTTCTTCAACTTCCGATCCGGCCCTGAAAACACCCCTTTGTTTGAACATGGCATCCACTAAAGTGGTTTTCCCGTGATCAACGTGGGCGATGATGGCGATATTCCTTATTGTATTATTGATTACTTTATTTTTCACAAAACCTGCCTTCCTTCTATTAATGTTAGAACGGCGAATATAGTCATGGGGAAATTAATTGCAACTGTTTTGTTTTTTCTACCCGCTTATATTAAGCGTTTTCAGGCCGAATTCAACCCCATGGAATACAGATTTGCCTGTTTTGCAACCCCTCAGGCTGTTGACACCCTGTTCAATATGTTTATAATGAGTTAGTTGTATTTTTCTTCCGCCAGTTTTTTATGGCATGCTTTTAACCATGAAAGAAAAAGGAGGATGAACATGAATGCTTTGGATTTTTGCAAGGGAATGGAAATTGAACTCACTGCATGGAAAGCCAAGCTTTACGATGTCATGCGAAAGATCGAAAGGCTTTCCACAGGGGAGAAAGGGAAAATGCTCATGAATATTCAGGACTTGAATATTGCCCTTACGGAAATGGAGGATAAAATTGAATCTCTCAAAACGGAATGTCCTTCGGATTGGAGCCCGCAGAAGAAAAAAATTGATGATGCCCACGTAGACATGCGTTCCAAATATGAGGAAACCATGGCCTATATCGGCAAGGCCTCTCCGGTCTCCATACCCGGATAAACTTAGCGACACAGAATGGATTATAAAACAGCCGGTTTTCTTCGGGAATCCGGCTTTCTTTTAGGCCGACGGTGTAAATTCATGACCAGGATGAACAAAGGATGTGTCACCCGGCTAATAAGAAATTTCGGAGGTGAATTTGAATTTATTTGATTATTTTGAAAATACAAAAGGATTCGGCGTGATATCCACTGCAAACAGCCAGGGTGAGGTGGATGCTGCGATTTATGCAAGACCCCATATTATGGAGGACGGAACCCTGATTTCCATTATGCGGGATCGATTAACCCATGAAAATCTTAAAACCAATTCTCATGCGGTTTACCTGTTCATGGAAGAAGGGCCGGGCTATAAAGGCAAACGACTTTATCTTACGAAAATCCGTGAGGAAAACAACAGCGAGCTTGTTGATGAGCTCTGCCGGCGAAGTTACCCAAAGGCTCTTGAGCCCACTGAAGAACCCAGATTTGTGGTTTATTTCAGGGTAGATAAAGTGCTGCCTCTTGTGGGATCAGGAAAATAATATAATGAAACCGCCTTTCGGGCGGTTTCATTCACTCACAAGTTGATCCAAACTCAATTCAATTTGTTGAAGAATCGATCCCATCGGGGCTTGTAATAGTGATCCCGGTTCAGGGACATGACGATGGTGGTGGCCCGTCCAAGAATCAGGTTTCTATCAACGAACCCGAAATACCGGGAGTCCGCGCTGTTATCCCTGTTATCGCCCATCATGAAATAATACCCAACAGGGACATGAACGGAAGAAAAGGATCGTATGGCTGGCTGGTCATAGGTGACCATGATGTCGTGGGTAAAACCCGGTAATTCTTCCCTGAAGACTCCTAAACGGCTGCTCTCTGAAATGGTGTCCTGCAACCCCGGGGGGAGGGCGGCTTGTTCGTAAGAAATCTCTTTCCCGTTGATATACAAACGGTTGTTTTCCATGGAGATCGAGTCACCCGGAAGGCCGATCACACGCTTGACCAAACGTTTCTTATCCTTGGGTGAGTAAAAAACCACAATATCCCCTCTTTCGGGATTGTTCCAAGAAGATATGTGCTGTGTAGTATAGGGGACTTTAAGGTCATAGGAGAGCTTGTTCACAAAGATCCTATCCCCCTCAATAATGGTGGGTTTCATGGAGCCGGTGGGAACCACATACCAGTCTGCTATGGCTGATTTTATGGATGTGGCTACCAGAAAGGCGATCACCAGGCTGCCAACCCATCCGCTTGCAAATTCGGCAATTCTTTTTTTCAATCCATTCATCATCAATACCCATTAAATCTCTTCGGATTTCTTCAGGCCCACTTCCACCATGAAAATTTCGTTTTGATAATCAAAGAAAAACGTTTCATGCCGTGTGAGGTTCAATATTTCCATTTCAAAATCAGCGCCGGTTGTAAAGGAAGGGGGTGAAACCTTGCACGTAAACCCCTTGTCACACAGGTCGGATTTCAATGCGCCGCTCACCATATTACACAGTTCCCCCACAACATCCTTCACCTCATCCAGGCCTTGGATTTCATCCGGTTCCATCCCCAGAAGGGTTCCCGCCATCTGTTTGGCCAGACCCTCCGGGATATGTAGATTCAATCGACCCAGCACTTTGCCGGAAAAACTGATGGACCCAACAATCCGGCTGGATACAATCGGACCGGTTTTACCACCGAAAGGTTTTACATCCATGGACAACATCATGTCAAACACTTCCGAAACCGAATTGATCACGGAGTTTTCCATGTCATAGTTAAATATGTCGGAATCTTCCTGATCCGGGGTAATCCCGACAACGGCTGCATCCGATACGTCCGGATTGGTCTCTTTAATACCCACATCAACCGTTATGAGATGGTCATCGAACAGAAAGGAAAAATATTCAACCCGGGTCATGTTCCTGGTCTGATGATTGTAATCGTTTCCGATGATGACGGCGGGGGTTGACAATTCGCACACCATGCCCGCATCGCAGAGACCGGATTTCAGGCTTCCGGACACCATATTGCAGATTTCTCCCAGAACATCCTGAATGTCTTCCGTTCCTTCTATCTGGTCAATCTCCATGTCCAGCATGGAAGAGACCATTTTCCGGGCAAATTTTTCAGTAACCTGGATATTTACGATTCCCGTCACATCTCCCATGAAATCAATGGACCCCAATACCAAGCTCCCGTTTCCAGCCAATGTTTTTCTTTCTTCCGAAAATTGAATGGGCAATGACAGCATCATGTCAAAAACATCCACGGTGGAATCAACGATCACCCGCTTGATATCAAAACTTAAAACATTTTCCATAGAGTATCTCCATTTTCCATTTAATCAAAAAGCATCATCCTATGTGAGTATATCGGATAAACAAAACAAACCTTTATTTATTATTATCAACCATGTATTTCCGGCCTTCACAAACATTTCCTTGAAAAAAAGACAAAGGATTGCATAATTCCTTGATTTCAATTATCAATCAAAGTATAAACTCCTTTCAGCATACCATGTGAGCTTACAATATGGCCTCGAAACAGAATAATACAAAATCTGAATCTGATCACGATATGGACTCTTTGGACTCCCTCTGGGATGATATTCAGTTAACCCCGGTAAAAACCTCTGTAACAACTGATTCGGCCCTCCCGAAAGACAGTGAGACCATCACAGAAAAGATAGCCCACAACGCCCACATTAAAGAGGCCTGCCAAAACGTCACCCGCGCATTCAGGGAACTCGATGACAGCTTCATGTACCTCGGCGTTCTGAAAAAAATGTCCCTTCCGGAATCCAACAGATTTTTTGAGGAAAAATTTTCCATCCTTCTAAAGCTTTTTGAAATGGTTTGGGAAAATAAGACCTACCCTGAAAAAGAACTGGTTTTTGCCATGGCAGGAGAAGATTATTCAATCCTGAATAAATTAATCCATGCAGGAGACGCCACGCAACCCATTTATGACGGTTTGAAATCCGTGTATGGCAATGTCGAGCAATTCAAGGATTCGGGCATGAGCATTGGGGATTCCATGGACGCCCTCAAAACCCTGTTCGCAAACCGGAAACAGGACGAGTAAACACTTTCATCCTTTTTCGACCCCCAGCATTTCCCCCAATTTCATTTTCAATTCATTTATGTTTTTTTAAACACTCCATGGATACAGGTCCTGAACAATTTTTAAAGCTTGGGTCAGGTTACTCACCGATTCCTCTTGGATCCTGTTTATTGGCTGTCGCCGGTTTTGAGGCCCGGTTTCTGCTGGTTAACAAACTCGTCGATCAAATGCCTGGCGATGCTGATGCCACCGGGGATATCCGGCAGATTGTTTGCTGAAAACCATTTGGCCTCGGCTATTTCATGAGCATCCACACAAATTTCACCCCCGGCATAGTCTGCTATAAACCCCAGCATCAAGGAGTCTGGAAACGGCCAGGGTTGGCTGTTAAAATAGGTAATATTTTTGACTTTGATGCCGGTTTCTTCAAATACTTCCCGTTCCACGCAGGCTTCGAGGGTCTCACCGATCTCAACGAATCCTGCCAAAACACTGAACATGTTGCCCGGAAATCTTCCCGACCGGGCCAGAAGAATCTTGCCTTCTTTCACCACGGCCACAATGACGGCAGGAGAAAGCCTTGGGAAATAAACGGTTTTGCAATTCGGGCAGATCTTTGCCCTTTCCTCTTGCTTATCTTCCATTACACTGCCGCAGGAACCGCAATATGTATGAGTTTGATGCCACCGGATCAACTGGGCCGCACATCCGGCGGCAAGGGTCACATGATTTTCCATGATTCCGAACAACCTTCGGATGCTGGAAAACATCAACCCTTCGAGGAAGGCATTTCATCCGGAAAGGCTGCCACATGGCATGGAGTCCCATCCAGGGTTCCCAGAAACTGAACATGGGACAGTTGATCCATAACCTCTTCCATATCCTTTTTCCTGGGGATGGAATATCCGTTTCGGTCCATTTTTACCATCAGCTTTCCATTGCTGATGACAAACCATAAATCGTTTTCATCTTCCGGTGTTGGGCATGTGAAACCCGGATTGAAGGCCATTTTGATTCCTTTCTAACGGTTTTCCATGGGGATAAACGCGCATTCTTCAGGACCGCAATATTCCCCGATATATTCAGATTCAGGCCGGTAGAGAACCGGTTTTTCAGCAGCACCGGCAAAGCGTTCCTCCATGACATGGGCAGCCCATCCCGCCACCCTGGCCATGGCGAATACCGGCGTGAATAGATCCACCGGAATCCCCATGGCATGGTATAACGAGGCGCTGTAAAAATCAACGTTGACATAGATGTCCGTTTTCTTGCGTTCCCTGAAGGCGGCCTTTCCCTTTTCTTCCAATATCCTGGAGATATCATACCATCGGGGTTCGCCTGTTTTGATTCCCATTTCCCTGGACATGGGGGCCAGGATATGAGCCCTGGGATCATCCACCCGGTAAACCGCATGGCCAAGACCCATGATTTTTCTGCCCTCATTGAGAATGTTCTCCACATAGGCATCCACTGCTTCAACAGAACCGATCTCAAGAAGCATTTCCATGACCCTGGCGTTGGCTCCGCCATGGAGTTCGCCGGAAAGGGACCCCATGGCTGCCGAAATGCAAGCATACAAATGGGCCCGAGTGGAGGCCACCTGGCGGGCCGTGAAAGTGGATGCGTTGAAAGAATGCTCGGCATGGAGCAAGAGGGCTGTATCCAGGAAACGAGCTACTTCCGCATCCGGTTTTTGCCCGGTGAGCATGAACAAAAAATTGCCGGCATGGGAAAGCTCGGCAATCGGAAAAACCGGTTCTTTCCCCGAACGCAGCCGGTGATAGACCGCAATCACCGAGGGCATTTGCGCCAGAAGACGGATCCCCATGCTTCTGAAATCCGCAAGAGATTCCCCCTTGATTTTCTCGTCATAGGCCGCAAGAAGGGCCACAAAGGATTGAAGCATTTCCATGGGATGGGCGTTCATTGGAAAATGCCCAAGGCATTCCATCGCACCCTCAGGCAACCTTGCGTGATCCGATAGGCTTGTTTGGAAAGATTCAAGTTCTTTTTTATCGGGAAGTTTTTCAAAAAGAAGCAGATAGGCGATCTCTTCAAAGGTGGCCTTTGTCGCAAGATCCTTGGCCAGGTACCCCCGATAAACCAGCTTTCCCGTATCCCCGTCCACGTCGCTGATTTTCGTGGAAGCAACCACCACACCCCTCAGACCCGTATTGATAACCGATTGATCTTCCATATTTCCCTCCATGTTGGGTTGCCAGTTAGGCAGGTTGACGAATAGGCAGCTCCCTAGGGCGATGGATTGCCGACTTTATCATCCTTTTCCGTTTTGTGCCAAAGGTTCTGAAGGATTTCCCGGATATCATTGAAATCGTCCCACAAAATATATTCTCTATCCGCCTGTTTCATAAATTGTGCAAGCCTGTCCCGTGCCAGGACAACGGAAGATGCCAGGGCGATTTTATGATCGGTGATGCCATCCCCGATCACAATGGATTCTTCAAATTTAAACAATTCCATGACTCTTACTTTGGCCAACAACTCATCCCCCTCTTCAAAGGCGGAAACCACCCTGAGATATTCACCGCTGGAATCTATTTCAGGAGCAAATATGCCGGCGATGTAATCGGAAAAAGGCGCAAGACGGGTTTTCACCGAGTCTCTGAGCCCGCCGGAAATGACGACAAAGGGCACTTCCTCTGCTTTTAGAAACAAGAGAAAGTCGTAAAAACCTTCACGAATCTCACGATCCTTGATAAACTCGACCACAGCCGGATAGTCTCTGGAAGGAATGGATTCCACAACCCCCTTGACCCCTTCTCGAAGGGTAACCTGCTTTTGGGAAAGTTTGCGACCGAATTCCTTCATTTTGTCAGGAACGAACCGGCTCAACATGGCCACAAAAGTTTCCTGCTTGGTGATGGTGCCGTCAAAATCGCAGAAAACAATTCTCTGCTTTTTAGGGTTTGTATTCATAAAATCCCAATCATCCTTTTTTGCTTGTTTTAGGGGCTGACTCCATTTATTTTGTTTTCGATGTTCGGCATAAAATTATTTTCGGTATAATAGATACCTTGTTAACGACCATTTTTCAAGCCAAAGGGGGCAATGAATTGCTGATCTCTCGGATCGACCATATCTCAATTGCTGTGAAGGACTTTGAAAAAGCAAAATCCTTTTTTTTAACGATTTTCGGGGCTGTTTCCGGCGCTGCTGAAGAAGATCCCAGAATGAAGTATTTTTGGAATATCTTCAGCCTCGGGGATTTAAGCCGCCTGGAAATCATCAAGGCCACGGGCCAAGGCAGTTTTCTGGAGAATTTCCTGTCCACCAAAAAAGATGGCGGTGTGCATCATATCACCCTTGAAACCAGCGATATCAAAGCCGTAAAGTCCCATTTGGAAGAAAATCAAATCCCTTTCTTTGGTTATTCGGATCATAACGAAAAATGGAAAGAGCTGTTCATCCATCCCAAAGACGCCTTCGGCATCTTGATTCAGGTGGCGCAGTTGCGTGATCCCAATGATTACCTGCCTGAATCCATCCTGTTCAAGGGAGAGAAACCCTGGCGCATTCGGACGTCCGGCACTGATTACATCCTTAGCTTTGCCCATCCCGGTGGCGGCAGCGTGGAGCATAAATTGACGGCCCGGGATATGATAGGCCTGGCGGAAGACATTCATGCCCTGGGGATTCAGGAATCGGAAACCGGGGGTCATGGTAAAGATTAAAAATCCTTTCTCCTGACACCCGGCTTTCGGCTCTTTAAATTTCCCGGTCTTGCACTAGGGCCTCGCGGTTTCTTTATGGATCCAATCCAGAAAAGCAGGGCTGCCGGATTCCACCGGTAACGTCACGACGCACGGATTTTCATAGGAATGCAGCCGCTTTACCTCTTGAATCAAAGCGGACACCAGAAGGCCGGTTGTTTTTGCAATCAGAACCGCCTCCCGACCCTCTTGAACCTCGCCTTCCCACCAGTAGATGGAATTCATGTTTTCAAAAATATTCACGCAAGCCGCCAGTCTTGCCTGAACCAAAGCCCTTCCGATTTCCCGGGCTTCATCCGGACTGCTTGCAGTGATATATACAAATTTCACATTCGCCATTTTCTTCGCCCCCTGGAATTAAATGATGGGAAGATATTTTTCAATCTCGTACTGACTGACGTGGGTTCGGTACTGGTCCCATTCTATTTTTTTGTTTTCGATGAATTTGTTGAAAATATGATCCCCAAGGGCTTCGCGCACCAGTTCCGACTTTTCGATTTCCA
Organism: Desulfobacteraceae bacterium; assembly: GCA_013791935.1. Lineage (GTDB taxonomy): Bacteria > Desulfobacterota > Desulfobacteria > Desulfobacterales > UBA5616 > VMSV01. The sequence goes on from VMSV01000212.1 coordinate 16,068, forward strand.
TAATGGCGGCATAGAGATTCCCGGGCAGGGTTTCGATCCCCCGATCCTTCTTCTGCTGATCCGTAAGCTGAAAGATATCTTCTTCAATGGGATCCGGCAGATCATAGCCATCCTCCATCCCCTTGAGGCCGGCGGCCAGCATGACGGCAAAAGCCAAATACGGATTGCAGGCAGGATCAGGGGCACGGAATTCGATTCTTGTGGCCGTTTCCTTACCGGGTTTATACATGGGTACTCGAATCATGGCGGAGCGGTTGCGCCTGGCCCAGGAAATATACACCGGGGCCTCATAGCCCGGGACCAGCCTTTTGTAAGAGTTGACCCATTGATTGGTGATGGCGATGATTTCAGAAGCATGTTTCATGATACCGGCAATATAGCCCTTGGCCATCGCGGAAAGATGGAATTTGTCATTCTTATCGTAAAACAGGTTTTTCTTTCCCTCGAAAAGGGACTGATGCACATGCATGCCGCTGCCGTTGATGCCGAACACGGGTTTGGGCATGAACGTGGCGTATATGCCGTTCTGACGTGCGATTTCCTTCACCACCAGACGGTAGGTCATGGTTTTGTCCGCCATTCGCAAGGCTTCATCATACCGCAAATCGATTTCATGCTGGCTTGGGGCCACTTCATGATGGCTGTACTCCACCTGAATGCCCAGGGACTGTAAGGCGAAAATGGTCTGCCGCCTTAGATCCGCACCCATGTCCAGGGGCCTTGCGTCAAAATATCCTGCATTGTCAATCCCTTTTGGCCTTTCGTTATTCTCGAAGTAGAAATATTCCAGTTCCGGTCCCACATAAAAAGTATATCCCTTGTCGGATATTTTCTTCAGAAGCCTTCTGAGAATATACCGTGGATCCCCCTCATAAGAGGAGCCGTCGGGATTCAAAACGTTGCAGAACATGCGGGCCACGGGGTTCTCTCCGGATCGCCAGGGAACAATCTGGAAGGTTTCCGGATCCGGCATGGCGATCATGTCGCTTTCTTCGATGCGGGCGAAGCCTTCTATGGAAGAGCCGTCAAAACCCATGCCTTCGGTCATGCCTTCTTCCAATTCGGAAGGGGTGATGGCAAAACTTTTTAAAACCCCAAGAACATCTGTAAACCAATATTGAATAAAACTTACATTTTTATCCCGAACGTACTTCATCACATCTTCACGGGTCTTGCATTCAAATTGGACCATGGTTTCATCTCCTTTTTCAAAACATTAAATTTCTGACGTCAGATGGCTGAAAGGAACGCTTGTTACGAATATATCCAGTGCAGGACCTGAAAATAGCCCAGAGCAGCCACAAGAAGTCCCGCGCATGGAATCCAAAGGTGGTGATAAACATGTTTTAAGGATGTCTCGAAATATTCGTTGGAAAGCAGCAGGCACAAATGAAGCGGCGACAAAAGGACCCCTGAAAAACCGCTAACAAGCCCCGCCATGATGTAAGCGGGCATGTAGGCCGTTTCTCCCTGGGCGTGGATCAGGGTGATGAGGATGGGAAAGGTGCTTCCCACAAAGGCGATGGTGATCCCGGTGAACAAACCCACAATAAAGGGCAGGATGGCCGCAATCAGGACCAGGGGTATTTTTAAGAAGACCAATTCCCGGCTGATGTCTTCCACCGCTCCGCCTGCTTCCAAAATTTCCTTAAATACCAAAATGGCGATGATCATGTAGATCATGTTCAATAATTTTTTATTAAACACAATCGCCTTTCTTTCGGAAACCGGCAGTTTGTCTTCCAGCCAGATCCATGAAATGGCAATGCACAAACTGATGATCAGCCCGGCCTCTTTGGAAATATCCATTTTCGGAAAAAGGTGAGAAAGCAACAGCCCCAGAGACAGTCCCAGGACAATCACGATCAGAATGGGAATCAGGGCCAGCAGAAAAGGTTTCAGGGGGGGGCGCTTACCCCCGTTCATCTCCACCGGTTGAATTCCTTTAATGGAAAAGCCCCCGAGATAGACGGCGGACAGGGTCAGGGGAAACATCATGACCACAAAAACCGCAAGATTGATATCCGCCATGAAGGTTGCCAGGAGAACCCCCGGATACATGGGCCACCAGTATTCCCAAATGTGTCGAAACCAGTAATTGATAAAACTTAGCCGGTCACTCGTCAATCCGGAATCCACAGCCATTTCCTTGACCATGGGAGCTGAAAAAACAGCCCCGCCCGGCATGGGCAGCAAACCGATCATGGCAGGAAAAATAATCAGATTCAGTTTGGGGCTTTTCACCAATCCCCTGAACCCTGAAAGCATCCGCTGCATCCGTCCGGTGACTTCCATGCTGCTGCTCAAAACCAGGATCAGGGAAACCACCACGGCAAGGGAGAGGGTTTTGGGGTATACAATGGCCAAGAAAACGGTTTTGATGAAAACCGCAACCGGCATGGCAAACAGGAGGCTCATGAAAAGCGCTCCCAGCATAAATGCATTGCCAAGAGAAAGGTTTTTACGAATGGCGTAAAGCACCAGAACAAAAACAATGGCCATGCGAAGAATGGCAGGAATATGGTCAAGCAATGCAATCATGGAAAAGGCCTGTATGCGTGATTAAACCTAAATTAGGTGAACTGAAATTGCACCAACAAAGCCGATGTGATAATAGATCTGTCCATGAAGATCAACAGCATAATGAAAACCAACGGTCCTTTTAATTCAAAAAAAGGCGAATTCCCATGACCCCGAAAAGCGCTGTGACACTGGTTTATCAGGGCGAAAAAATAAAATCCGGCATCATCTGGGCCAATGAAATGATCCAATCCGTTGCCGGTCTTTCCGGGCCTGAAAAAACAGGCGCGGAAAAAGCCGTAACCACCCTGATTCGAATGATCGGTTTTGAATCCGTTCTGGCCCGAAGGGCAACTTTGGACGAGGCCTGGACCCATGTGGAAAAAGATCTGGACATGGCCATGGTCATGATCGACTCCGGGGTTTTTCACGAGGCGGCTTTTCACCTCAGCAAAGCTTTGCGGCATGCTGCGGGCCTCAGCCAGAAGGGCATGACCTTCCTCATGGATCATGGTTTGTTGTGAGGTGAGCCTATGGTTCCAATTTTTCCCCGGATTCTTTAAAAACACTTTGGAGCTTTTCTGTGAAACTGGCCATACTATCGGATATTCACGGCAACATGGAAGCTTTTGAGGCTGTATTAGGGGATATCACAGAGCAATCCGTGGATACCGTCGTCAGCCTGGGGGATCATATCGGCTATGGGCCTGACCCTGAAGAGGTGAACCTGCGCATCATGGATCTGAAGATTGCTTCCGTTCTGGGAAACCATGAATATGCGGTATTGAACAGGGACCATATCGAATCGTTTAATGTCAACGCGAAACGATCCATTCTCATGACTTTGGAGATGTTGTCTGAAAAATCCCTCGCTTTTATTTCAGGACTCCCCCTTTTTCTTGTTACGCAGGGATGCCGATTTGTCCATGGGCTCCCTCCGGATTCCCCCACCCTCTATTTCCATGAAATTCAGGGGGAATCCCTGGAGGCTCTTTTTCATGAATTTGCGGAACCCGTATGCTTTGTGGGCCATACCCATCGGTTGGATCTGGCGGTATTTAACGGCAAAAGGGCCTTTCGAATGCCCCTTTCCACAGGGATTCTTCCCCTGGAAAACAAGCTTCGCTATATCATCAATACGGGCAGCGTGGGCCAACCCAGGGATGGGGATAAACGGGCAAAATACGCCCTGTGGAATACGGAAAATTGTGTTCTGGAGATTCGTGCTGTGGATTATGACATTCCATCCGTGGTTGAAAAAATCCGGGTCAGGGGACTACCCATGGCAAACGCATACCGGCTCCTGTAACCCTTAAGAAGGTCTTGAATGACCCGCTTCTGCGATCGTGAAAGACAATCCCTATTCCAAAATCCTGCTTTCCTGCTGCCCCCCAATCCGGGTTACAAGCATTCCGACGGTAAAACAGTACCATTCCCTTTAAAAAACAGCTTGTCATTGGATAAGATGGCTTCGGGTTCTTCGATGATGTCCGGATAATCAGGGGAATAATGAAACAGGACGCTTTCTGCATCACTATTTTCGAAGCAAATCAGGGGGATGATATCCCGAAGCCCCAACTCGGATGCACATAGAACATCGTATAGGTGAACGACCTTATCCTTGCTTGCAGAAAAAATAAGGAGGCAGTCCATTGAATCAGAGTAAAACAGATGATCCCCATAAGCATTCAGGCAGTAAAAAAGGAAAACGTTTGTATCATCAAGGATGCCAAATGTTTTGGAAACCGGATTTCTCCTTTTGGCAAGCCGGATCATGATTTCAAAATCTTCAGGATCGGTCAAATCAAGTTTTCTTAAGGGTTCGCAGGAACGTTTTTCCGGTTGGATGGATAAAAAATAGTTAAACCGGTTGATTGGAACAAAACCTTGTTTTTTATAGTAATCCCAAACTTTGTTATGAGCGAAAAGATAGAAGAAATCAGATTTTGAACGATATTGGTCTATCACGGTGTTTGTCAATTCAACACCAAGCCCTTTGCCTCTAAATTCTTTTTTTGTCATGACCGTGCCGATTTGGATCGCATTAAACACCATGCCATTCAAAAAAACCTTAAACGCAGTAGTCGATACATTGGAGACAATTTGATCCTCCTCCAGGAAGGAGTGGCAAACATATCTGCTATCCCAAAAACCTTTTTGATACCAGTCCTCCAAATCAAATCCAAAGATCTCTAGGGCAAGTCGGTTGAATTTGCCCCTCAGCGAATCATTATGTTTATAGTTTGAAATCAGTTTCATTTTTTTGGTAATTAGCATGGTTGTTCTTGCCGCTCAATGGCAAAAACCATCCGGCCTGCTTTTTCACAGCTATCGAATTCCAAGCCAAATTAGGTTGTATTTGAAACCATTAAGTTCAGATTTTAATGTACGGATGTGTTATATTTTGTCATTGATTTCATCCTTAGGAATATGGGATGTTTTAAACCTTCAACATTTTGTTTTAAACGGTAATTCATTTTGAAATTTTCCGGGACATGAAGACTCATAGAAATATTCAACTGCTTTCCTATTTCAATTTCTTCCTCGACCTGAGGTTTTATTCGCCCGTGGCGATTATTTATTTTTCTCAGGTGGCTGGATCATTTGCTTTGGGGATGACGGTTTTTTCTACAACCATGCTTTCGAGTGCTTTGTTTGAGGTACCCACCGGGATTTACTCGGATAGGATCGGCAGAAAAAAGACCCTTGTTTTAGGGGCTCTGGCCAGCCTTGTCTCTGTGACCTTTTATGCTTTGGCTGGTTCCTATTTGGTTTTACTGATTGGCGCGGTTTTCGAAGGGGTGGCGCGGTCCTTTTACAGTGGCAACAACGAGGCTTTTTTAATGGATACCCTGGCGGAAACGGAAAATCAGCAGGACTATGCAGAGTATTTGGGGAAAACTAGTTCCATGTTCCAATGGGCGCTGGGGATCGCTGCGGTGATTGGCGGGGTGGTGGCGAATATCTCTTTTTCGCTGGTGATGTGGATTTCCGTGATTCCGGCGATTGTGTGTGTGTTGATCGCCTGTCAGATGAAAGAACCCAAAATCCATAAAGAGGAAGCCTTGAATATTTTTTCTCATATTAAAGAGGCGTTGGTGCTGTTCAGGAACAACGCAAAATTGCGCCAATTGAGTTTGGCGAATATTATCGGTTATGCCCAAGGCGAAGCGGGCTATCAATTTCGAGCGGCCTTTATTCAAACTTTGTGGCCGATTTGGGCCATTGGCTTATCCAATATGCTGTCCAACATCGGTGCTGCTTTGGGTTTCCATTTCAGTGGCCGGTTGGTTATGAAGTTTAAAGCCTTACCGTTGCTTTTGTTCGGCAAGGGGTATAGCTTTTTTGTGAACAGTGTGTCTGTGCTTTTTCCCACAATCGCTTCACCGGTGATGCTTTCCAGCAGCTCTCTTTTTTTCGGGCCAGGGTCCGTGGCTGTAAGCACGTTGCTGCAAGGGGAGTATTCCCAAAAACAGCGCTCCACCATGGGATCGCTAAACGCTTTATTCGGCAGTATCGTCTATTCAGCGGTGGCTTTTATGCTTGGCCTGATGGCAGACCACATTGGCCCGGCCAAAGCCATTCTTTTGCTGCAGCTGCTGTCCGCAGTTTCCATATATTTGAATTGGGATTTGTTCAGGAAAGAAAAAAAAGGTATGAGTTAACCTTATCGCTGTAATCGTTGAAAGGGCTGTAACTTCAAGGCATCCGAGGTTGAAACTGTAGTACGTTACCGCAAAGCCTTGTCATGAGCATTTTGTTCAAACTTTCTTTCGCAGTACAATTTCCCATAGAATTTTTTCCCTTGAAGACCTATTGGATTTTTTTTCTTCTTTTACTTCGATGCGAAAAGCCTTTCCAAAGTAGTCATCAATATCGTCACTATCGAAAAATCGTTTATGCCGCCCATCGGAAACAAAATAATGCGGCTCAAGCTCATCGCCTTTACCAAATCCATGGAGAACGTCTAAAACCGAATTTACGCGAACAAAAAGCAACCCATTTTGCTTTAAAATACGGGCAAGTTCCTGAAAAATTCTTTCCGTCATTGCTTTTGAATAATAATGCAGGGATAGATCACTGACGATGACTTCGAACTTCTCGGAAGCGAAAGGGAGTGGTGTTCGCATATCCAATACGCTGGTCTTTACAATGGGAAATTCTGAACTCACAAGATGGATGGCTTCTTTCGAGTAATCACAAGCATAGACGGTTGCACTGCATTTTATAAGAAAAGGCAGATTATTGCCGTTTCCACATCCCAGATCGAGAATTACCGGTGCAGGGAATGGATCGAATAAATGAACGTATTTCTCCAGCCATGGATCATCAAATTTTTCTGGATTGCTCTTATAGTACGCATCCCAATTTTCCTGATGCCTATCCATATTCTCCATACCTTTTTCCAAGTCATTGATAAACCAAAAGGATCAGTTCTTCATGATTGACAAATAACCGTTTACAAAACCTGCCCTTTCATGGTTGACCAGGGCAGTTTGATTGATCAGGAAGATTTATTTCCCGGATGAAAATTGATGAAGCCGTAAAAAGTCTCGAAGTCCGTCACCCCGGCGAAGGCCGGTGTCCAGAACGTATTGATAAAACTGGATAGCGCTAAAGCTTCACTGCGTGCCCAGCCTTCGGTGGAACGACCCAAAATAGGTATTTTCGACTTTTTACGAATTCATCAAAATTGAGAAAGAAATTCATGGTAGTGGATAAACCGAACCATGGCCCTGGCCGCACTTTCGAAAGAAGCATAGGCAGGAACGCCTGCGGTGACAAATTTCCGGCGTAATTGGGCGGCATTGTCCGCGCAGTACAAATCATTTCCATACAGGTTCGCGGAAACCACCAGGGGTTTTCCAAAAGGATTTTCCTTGGCGAAATCAATGAGGAAATCATTGACCTCATTCAGTCCCTTGTCATGATCCCCTTCAGGGCGCTCATCATCATCAAACACATCCAAACCGCCCACAACCCGATCCACAATCGCCAGATCAATGGATGGGTCGGACATGGCGATTTCCATCACCCGGCGGTAGAGTTTCGCATCTCTTTGCACCATCCACACATCCAGGGGATTCCGGGTGCTGTTCCCGGCCAGGCGGATGAATTCGTTTAGTTCTTTCCTGGTATTTTCTGAAAAGGGCGGTATGTCCAGGCCCTGGCGACCGCAAATATCGGCAAAGGCCACCGAGTTGCCTCCGCCACCGCCAAGAACCAGGGCTCGCTTTCCACGGGTGGGTTTCAGATAGAGGAATGCCAGGACCACGTCGATGATCTCCTCCAGGGAGTTGACCCGGATGGCTCCGGTCTGTTTGAAAAACGCATCCCAGATTCGCCCTTCCCCGGCCAATGACCCGGTATGAGAGGCAACGGCTCTTGAACCGGTCTCGGTCAACCCGGCTTTCAGTATGATGACCGGCTTGGTCTGGTTGATCTCTTTGATGAGGCGTGTCAATCGGTTCCCATCCTTGATCCCTTCCAGGTACATCGTAATGATGTGGGTATCCGGGTCCTGGTGGAGGTATTCCAGAAAATCCGCCACTTGGAGGCCGCATGCGTTTCCGAAGCTGATGAGTTTGCTGAAATAGACCCCCATGGACTGGGCATAGGCCGTGAGAATTTCACCGTGACCCCCGCTCTGGGAAAGAAAAGCCACATGGCCGGACCCGGCGGGCTTTACGCCCCAGGCTGCCAATTTGCTGGCCGGGACGTACAGACCCATGCAATTGGGCCCAACAACCCGAAGGTTGCCGCGTTTTATGATTTCAAGAATCTGCTGTTCCAGTTTTTTGCCTTCTTCCTCCCCGGTTTCTCCGAACCCGGAGCTGAAGATGTGGACGTTCTTTAAGCCGGCCACAACGCAGTCCTCGAGTATCCTCGGGACTCCCGGCGCAGAAATGGCAATAATGACCAGGTCCACCGGTTCAGGGATGGACTGAAGATTCGGATACGTCTTTAAACCCAACACCTCGGTTGCTTTCGGATGGATCGGGTAGATGGTTCCGGGAAACCCGATATTCAACAACCGCAATAAAAAACTGGTTCCTCCCCATCCCTGGGGATTGGGTGAGGCGCCGACCAGGGCAACCGATTTCGGATAGAACATGGTATTCAACTCGTGACTTTCCAGCATAGAGGAGATCTCCTTAACATTTTTTCTTGTAAAGTAAGTGGGGTAAAATTAATTTACTTTTTATACCCTGTAAAAAAAATCTATTCAATGATTAATGAATTGACTCAGAAAATTAAAAGAGGATCACGATGAGTTTTCTTGGCCCGTGCATGCCTTTGAACTGCCCGCCCTGAATATCGCCGGTCATACTGGGGCCGGTGGTAAAGGTGAACTGGCTTGGTAGCTTTCTCTTATCACCGAAAACGCGCTCAACAACCGTTTCATAGGTGGGCAGGAGGTTGTCAACGGGAAGTAGAACAATATGCAGGATGGGAGCCACGGAAACCAGGCGGGGCTGATCCTTGTCATGGATGAGACCGATGGTTCCGGATTCGGCAACCGCATAATCGGCCCCTGTCACACCGGCCTGTGCTTGGGTGAACACCGCGTCTTTATAGGCTTCTCGGTCCGCAAAATCCTTGGCCGTGGTAACCTTGATGCCATTTTCTTTTCCCCAGGTCGGCAGGTCAAGGGGTGCAACCACCCTGTCCGTGGAAACCATGATGGTTTTCAAACCCTCTTCAGCACAGATATCCAATAGTTTTGCCTTCACCCCGGCCCCATCCTTTGCCTGGTGAAGAACCCCGGTTTGGGCGATCAGGTTTTGCGCAAAATTGGAGACCAGTTGCTCATGGCCCCATGATAGCTCATTTAAAGGAGGCACATGGGGTCGCAAAATCGGTTTTATCCTTGGCGCCGCCTTAAGTTTTTCCAGAATGTCTTCTCTCGCGGTTTGACTCATGGTATTCTCCTTTCATTCCCCATTTTTGATCTTTGCCCATCGTTCATGAAAGGTTTTTTTCGACATGGCGGGGAGGTCCCGGGTTCGGAACCAGCCATCAAGAGGGGCTATGGCTTTTTGAATAACGCCATCTTTCGCATACCGGTTGATAAAGGGACGGACGGTTTTGACTGCGATTTTCCAGCGCCAGGCCTTTGCGGCTCCCCACCCCCAGAGATCGAACAGTTTTGCTGCTTTATCCGGGATGAGCCCCCCTGTTTTACGCTTGTTTCCTCTGGCTTCCAGCATACGATAGTGGAGAAACATCTTCGGGTGGTCGATACCTGCCGGGCAAATGCTTTTGCAGGCACTGCAAAGGGTGCAGGCATGAAACAGGTCATGGGTTTTATTCAACCCCAGTAGAAGCGGCGTGAGTACCTGCCCCATGGGCCCGGAATAGGCCCAGCCATAGGGGTAGCCGCCGATCTTGCTGTAAATCGGGCAGGTATTGAGGCAGGCCCCGCATCGGATGCACCGGAGGGCCTCCCTGGCCTGGACATCCTGATATATTTCCGTTCGTCCGTTGTCCAAAATAATGATATACAGCTCTTCGGGTCCGTCCACTTCATCTTGCTTCTTGGGCCCGCTGTCCATGGAAATATAGGCCGCCAATTTCTGCCCGGTGCAATTCCTGCACAAAAGCCGGATCAGGTGCATGGCGTCTGCCATGGTGGGCACGACCTTTTCCAGGCTCATCACGGAGACCTGGATTTTCGGCGAGGATTTGCTCATGCGGATGTTGCCTTCGTTTTCCACATTGAGAATTGTGCCGGTCTCGGCAATGGCCATGTTCACGCCTGTAATGCCCATGGCCAGATGATGGAACTTGTCCCGGAGGTAAAGACGGGCGGCGTAACCGAGTTTTACAGGATCGGTGGTGGGTTCTTTCATGTTCGCCTTGGCAAGAAACAGCTCGTTGATTTCTTCCACAGGAACATTGATGGCCGGACCCACGATATGAAAGGGTGGCCGGTGGAGCTGCTGGGCGATGAATTCACCCAGATCGCTCTCAAAAGGCTCGATCCCGTTTTCGCCAAGCGCGTCATTAAGCCCCATTTCTTCGGTGATCATGGACTTACCTTTGGTGACATAGGTGACGCCCCGCTCCCTGGCAAGGTTCACGATAAAGGCATTGGCTTCCGCTGCGGTTTTGGCCCAGACAATCTTTGCGCCGTTGGCTGTGGCGTTTTTCTCAAATTCTTCCAAAAGCTCCGGCAGCCGGGCAATGACTTCAGCCCGGATGGCTCGGCTATATTCATTGGCTGCATCCGGGTCGGGAAACGACTGCATGGCCCTATCCCGCATGCGGGAAATGCCGGAAGGCAAAAGACGCAGGAACTGCCGGGTTCGGGTATTCTGCATTTCCTTTTTCGCCACATCCACGAATTGTTCCGTTTTGACCTCCATGGCTCAGCCCCTCTACCCCTTTCCCATCCCACGATTTTGTGCGTTGGATGCCAAAAATTGGGCCATGTGCATGACCTTTTTTTCCGGATGATTCCTTCTCAGATACCCTCCGATGTTCAATAGGCAGCCCGGTTCGCACAGCAGGAGAAGATCGGCGCCGCTCTCCATGTAATTTTCACATTTTTCCTGGACCATGGCCTCGGAAATATCCGGATAATTGATGGCAAACTCGCCCCCGAAGCCGCAGCATCCTTCGGCAAACTGCATGGGAACAAATTCGGCACCCTTCACGTTGGAAATGAGCTTTTTCGGCTGCTCGGACACGCCGAGCCCCCTAAGAACATGGCAGGATTCATGATAGGCGATTTTGCCGTCAAAGGATACGCCGCAATCCTCAACGCCCAAAACATCCACAATATATTGGGTCAACTCGTAGGTCCGCGCTGCAATGGCTTCGGCGCGGGCGAGCCATGCGGGTTCATCGCAAAAAAGCTCCGGATAGCGGTATTTAACGGTACAAACGCAGGAACCGGAAGGGCAAACAATGGCCTCGTCGCTTTCGAAAACTTCGATGAAGTGTTTGGCCACGTCCCTGGCCTGCTTGACAAAGCCACCGTTGATGGCGGGCTGCCCGCAGCAGGTCTGCTCCTCATGGTAGATGGGGGTAACCCCCAGGCCCTTCAATAAAAAATAGGTCGCCTCGCCGATTTCAGGCAAAAAGAGGTCCACGGTGCA
>VMSV01000243.1 GCA_013791935.1 Desulfobacteraceae bacterium
AATCCAGTCCCCTTTTTTCATCCATCCGATCACATCCGCAAGGATCTCTTCCCTGGTTCCCAGCACAATGCGGTCGGAATCCATCCCCGAAGAGAGTGCCCCTTTAGCAATATCTTCGGCATGAATCCCGGTTAAAAAAAGCCTTTCCACATCCGTTCCGCTGATGAGTTTGCCCAGGGTTTCATGGAGTTCAGCCGCCTGGGAACCCAGCTCCAGCATATCCCCCAGACAAATCGCTCCCCGTTTTTTCTTTTTTAGATCCATCAGGGCAAGGATAGCCCCTTTCACCGAGGCTGGATTGGCGTTATAGGTGTCATCCACGATGTTCACCCCTGAAGGAGAGGTGAGCACGTTCATTCTTCCCTTCACCGGCTTGAAGGCCTCAAGACCCTTTTTGATTTCAAGGCCGGAAAATCCCAGGACAAACCCCACGGATGCGGCAGCCAGGGCATTGTGAACCATGAATTCTCCTGGAACCGGAAGCTCAACCGGGATGGTTTCATCCGGCAGAATCAGGTCGAAGGAGACGGTTCGCCCGTGGCTGATTACCCCTGCAGCCCGGATTCGTGCTTTCTGGCTTCTGCCGAACAGGACCACGTCTCCCGGTGCTTCGGGCAGAAGGGACAAAACATTGGGATCATCCGCATTGAGCACGGAAATACCGGAAGGTTTCAGAGTTTTCAGAAGTTCGCCTTTGGCTTTTTTCACAGCTTCCACCGACCCAAGCCCTTCCAGATGGGAGTGACCGATGTTGGTGATGACACCGATACGGGGCTCACAGATTTCCCCGAGCCGTTGAATCTCACCGGGATGGTTCATCCCCAGTTCAAGAACTACCTGCTCGTGAGAACCGTCCAGCCTGAAAAGAGTTTGGGGAAGTCCGATTTCATTGTTCAAATTGCCTTCGGTGGAAAGCACCCTGAACTTTCCGCCAAGGATTGCAGCGGTCATTTCCTTGGTGGAGGTTTTTCCATTGGAACCGGTGATGGCAATCACGGGAATATCAAATTTCTTCCGGTGGAAATGGGCGATATCGCCCAGGGCGCGGAGGGAATCGGAAACTCCGATGCAAACACAGTCTCCCCGGTTTATTTCATTCATTCGTGCCGGGGAATAGAGATCCTTTTGGACCAACACCCCCTTTACCCCTTTTTCCAGGATAGCGTTGACATAGTCATGACCATCATGCTGCTGCCCTTTTAAGGCCACAAAAAAATCCCCGGGAAGGATTTTCCTGGAATCCGTGGAAATCCCCCTGAACACCCATTCACCACCCCGGGCAAGAAGCTTACCGCCGGTGGCTTTGAGAATATCTGAAAGGGTCAGAGAAAAATCGTTCATCATCACCACAGTTCCTTTTTTCATGCTCTCAAAGCCTTTCGAGCCAAATCCCTATCATCAAAAGGCAAGGTCCTGTTCCCCACAATCTGGTAAGTTTCATGACCCTTACCTGCAATCAACACGATATCCCCGGCCCGGGCCACTTCAATGGACGCACCAATGGCCGTCTCACGATCGGAAATCATCACATAGCCTTTAACAGGAAATCCCTCCCGAATGCCATTTACACTAAAGCAATGGGGGGCAGTTTTTTGGACCCCTTTTTCAATTTCCCAAAGAATATCCAAGGGATTTTCATGCCTTGGGTTGTCCGTGGTGATCACCGAAAGATCGGCAAAGCGCCCTGAAATCTCTCCCATCTTTTTTCGTTTGCCCTTGTCCCTGCCCCCTCCACACCCAAAAACGCAGATGATTCTTGCGGTCTTCAGCTCATGAAGGGTTTGAAGGACATTTTCCAGGGCATCCGGTGTGTGGGCGTAATCCACATAGACGAATTTACCCAAGGCATTGGGCACGGCCTCCAGCCTGCCGGGGATGTGGGAAGTTTCGTTGATGCCCGCTTCAATGGCCGATGGAGAAAGGTTAAGTCCCAGCCCGGCGCCCGCTGCGCACAAGATGTTTTCCACATTGTAAGCCCCCACCAGGGAGGAATGAATGGAGAGATGCCCCGAAGGGATGGTGATCTTCCCATGAATCCCGTCCAGACTGATCTTCAAGTCCCGGGGTCTCACCGAATGGCCTTCGGAACGGCCCACGGATATTTTGTTCAAAGCACAGTCGGCCATCAGTTCCCGGCCTCGGTCGTTATTTCCGTTGATCACAGCCACCGCCCGGGCAGCTTTGGGCCCTGTGGAAAGATTTTCCATGAAAAACCGCTTCTTGGCCTTCCAGTAGGTTTCCATATCTTTGTGGAAATCAAGATGATCTTGGGTGAGGTTGGTGAAAACCCCCAGATCAAAATAACATGCATGTACCCGGTCAAGATCGATGGCATGGGAGGAGACTTCCATGACGGCATGGGTCACTCCGTTTTCCACCATCTCTGCGAGGATTTTTTGAAGATCCAGGGATTCCGGCGTGGTCATGGGGTTATCGAATACTTTTCCCGCATAGCGATAGTTTACTGTGGTGATGACCCCGGTTTTCAACCCGGCTTTCCGGAGAATGCCTTCCAGGAGGTAGGCCGTGGTGGTTTTCCCGTTGGTTCCGGTAATCCCGACAAGGCACAGCTTCCTGGACGGCTCTTGGAAAAACCTGGCGGACACGGACGCTAAGGCCTTTCGAGTGTCCCCTGCCATGACCACAACCACCGGGGTTTCCACAGGATGGTCTGCAATCACGGCTTTTGCCCCGCGTTTCACCGCATCCTCAATGAACTGATGCCCGTCGGTGGAATAGCCCCTGATGGCGGAAAAAAGTCCGCCTGGAAGAACGGTTTGGGATTGGTAGTGGATGGAGGTGATCTCAGGGTCAGGATCCAGGGTCGCCACGCTTTCCGGCACAATCACACGAACACCCTCCAGGGAAGCCGTCAGACGGGACAATCTCATCCGCGCACCTCCCCGTCCTTTGCCACCCGGTATTTTCCGGGCTCCCTGATGGGGGGAATATTGAGATAATACAAGGTCTCATAGGCGATTTTCTTAAAAATTGGGGCCGCCACCGCTCCGCCGTAATATTGTTTTTCAGGCTCATCCACAATCACCAGAATGGTGAGAGCTGGGTTTTCAGCAGGAAGGAACCCGATAAAAGAGGAAACATATTTTCCGGGCTCATAGGTTCCGGTCTCTCCGATTTTCTGGGCGGTTCCGGTTTTTCCGCACACCGTGTAGCCTTCCACTGCTCCGCCGGTTCCCGTGCCTTCATCGGTCATCACGGTCTTAAGAATATCTTTCAGAGCCAAAACGGTATTTTCTGAAATCACCCGTCTCACGGGCTGGGCTGAGATGGTTTTCAGCTTCTGGTCCTTGGCGTCATAAATTTCATTCACCACATGGGGCCTCATCAACACCCCGTTATTGGCAATGGTTGAAATGCCGGACACCAGCTGCAGGGCCGAAACCGATACGCCCTGGCCGAAGGAAATGGTTCCGGCATCAATGGGGGTCCATTTTTTATAATGGGCCAAAAGGCCGGGCGCCTCGCCCACCAAATCCACATTGGTTTTCTTCCCGAATCCGAAATCCGTCAATTCTTCGTAAAGCTTTTGATTTCCGATGGCGTCTTTTATTTTAACCGCCCCGATGTTACTGGAGTATTTTATGATTTCTTCCAGGGTGAGATATCCGAAGGAGTGACTGCCTGCGTCATGGATCACATTTCGACCCACCCGGTATTCCCCGTTTTCGCAAAAAAAAGTGGTTGACGCCTTGCAAAGATTCGAATCCAGTGCAGCGGCCGCACTGAAAACCTTGATGATTGATCCCGGCTCAAAAGGATCCGTGATGGCACGATTTCTACGAACCATCTTGTTATGATCGTATTTTTTATAAAGATTCGGGTTGAAAAAAGGATAATGGGCCATGGCCAGTATGGCTCCGGTTTTTGGATCCATTACCAGGGCCATGCCGGATTTTCCGGCATGGGTTACCACTCCTTCTTCCAGGGCTTTTTCCGCAATATATTGAATATTGCTGTCCAGGGTGAGAATGAGATTGTTTCCGCTAAGCTCCTTGTCCACCTCTTCCTTGTCGACCTCAAACCGTCTACCCAGGGCATCTTTCATAACGGTTCGATTCACAGCCTTGCCCTTCAAATACGAGTCGTAGGAATATTCAATGCCTTCCAGCCCGGTTCCGTCCACCCCGGTAAATCCCAGGAGCTGACCACCCACGGCTTTGAAGGGGTAAAAACGGCTGTTGCCGGCCTGAAAGATTACGCCATCCAGGGCAAGGTCCTTTAACTCCTTTTCCTCCTTGGGGCTGATCTGCCGTTTGATCCACACAAAAGCCTTTCGTGACGATAGATTTTCAAAGACTTCCCGGTAGTCCATCCCCAGGACCCGGCTTAACTGAACGGCCACCTGTTTGGGATCTTTGATATTCACGGGGTTCACGGCCACGGATTTTGTCTCGATACTGACGGCCATTTCCTTTTGATTCCGGTCATAGATGGTCCCTCGCTTACCGGAATAAGGAAAGGATCTTTCGTGCTGATCCGCTGCCTTCCGGGCAAGCCAGTCACTGCAAAGGACCTGGAGATACACGGATTTTGCACCTATCCCTGAGAATAATAGAAAAAAAACCACGCCGAACAGAAGGGTTCTTTTTCTCTGACTGCTTTGTTGTACAGGTTTTATTCTTCTCATGGCAGAATCACGATTTGTTGAGAGCCCGGAATCACCAGCCCGAATTCCTGTTTTGCTTTTTCTATAATCCTTTGAGGTGCTTCCAGCCGGGCTAGTTCAATTTTCAGACAACGTCCTGTTTTGATATGTTTGCGGTTCTCATTTCTTTCCAGGATGATGTCATAGCCCATTCTCGTGCACCCCACCCTCACCCAGGTATAAAAAAAAAGTTCGGCCATAAAAACAGCCAGCAAAGCGACCCCGGTCCATAATTTCTTTTTCTGAAAGGGTTTGCTGGTTACGGACCTTAGAGCCACCGGATTTCCTCCATTTTACGACAGGCAGTTCAAACAGCGGTTAAATTTTTTCCGCAACCCGCATTTTGGCGCTTCGGGCCATGGGGTTTTGGTTGATCTCCTCCATGGAGGGGAGAATGGCCTTTCTGGATATGCTCTTCATGACCGGTTTTTTATCGCATATGCATTTGGGAAACTTCGGTGGACAGGTGCATTGTTTTTCAAATTCCCTCAATCCATGCTTGACCATCCGGTCCTCCAGGGAATGATAGCTCAACACGCAAAAACGGCCGCCCGGATTCAGATAATCGGGCAAAGCCTTCATAAAATTTTCCAAAACCTCCAACTCCCTGTTCACTGCGATGCGAAGGGCCATGAAAACACGGGTCGCAGGATGAATCTTCTGATGAAATCTTGCTGAGCCCGGAATCGCCTGCGTCACAATATCCGCAAGCTGATCGCTGTATTCTATGCTTTCCTTCTCTCGCCTCTCTACAATCTTTTTCGCGATTTTCCGTGCATATCGTTCTTCCCCCAGATCCCGGAACAAACCCGCCAGTGCTTCTTCCTTCATCCGGTTCACCAGATCTTTGGCCGTGGTATTCAATCGGGGATTCATTCTCATGTCCAGAACTTCTCTTCCTTTGAAACTAAACCCTCTTTGGCTGGATCGAAGATGATGAAGGGAAAGCCCCAGATCTAGAAGAATTCCATCAACCCCGTCTAAACCCAAAACTTCTAATATGTGATGAAGATGAGCAAAATTATCGTGAAACAGACGGATGCCGGGTGCGTACGCCGAAAGCTTCTGTTTTGCACTTTCCACCGCATCCGGATCTTGATCGATTCCTATCAATATTCCGTCGGGTTGAATTTTCCCGCATATGGCTTTTGCATGTCCGGCGCCGCCCAGGGTTCCGTCCACAATGATTTTTCCAGGTTCCAGATTCAGATATCGAATGGCTTCCGAAAGCATTGCAGGAATATGATCATAATCCGTCATATCAGAGTCCCAGCTTTGCGATTTCGTTTCTGACACCCTCCTTTTTCATATCCTCTTCCAAGGCCTGATCTTCATTTTCCCAGTTCTTTTGAGACCATATTTCAAAATGATCCAGAACCCCCACCAGAACGATTTCTTTTTCTATCCCGGCATATTTTCTCAGTAAAGAGGGGATGAGAATACGATCCTGTTTATCGCATTCGCACGGAAAGGCGCCACCGGCGAAGATCCGCCTGAATCTCCGCATGTTGTCACTGCTTTCCGCAACAGCCAAAATTTTGGCTTCGATCTCCTGCCATTTGCTGAAGGTGTAGCCAACAAGACCTTGATCCAGTTTGCTGACAATAATCCCTTCGGATCCATCCGCCTTGATGACCTCTTTGAATCTCGACGGAATTTTTATCCTGCCCTTGGAATCAATACTATGGAAAGAAGTGCCTCTAAACATTTTTGACCACTTTGCTCCACTTTTGTTTTCATTTAAAGATAAATTAGATAATTGTCAACAATTATAATGAAAAATAAAATTAATTTTATAATAATTATGTGGTGTTAACTTTTACAATTCACATGTGGGATTAAGTGGACTATTTTTTCCAATCAATGGTTTTTTTCCTGCCATACAGGCCGATATTCTTATGAAAATCCACAGCCAGGTTCTTTTGAAGGTTGCCGGTGGATCAGAGTGGTTTTTGGTTATCATTTAACCGGTCGGCATCCAGGGAAAGGGCGTCCGCAGGGGAGCCGCATTTGAGTCATTATGAGATCCAATGAGCGCAATGGAAGCTCCGATTGTAAAGCTTATGCTGTATGAACCACTTAGGAGGCCTCGGGCAGGTGCCTGCCTCGGCTGGGTTTGACAGGGCACTTCGTTGGTTCGCAACCCACTGTTTTATATTATAGATACTGGACTTGCCATAGGCCTCCTTGGTGGCGAGTTCATA
>VMSV01000030.1 GCA_013791935.1 Desulfobacteraceae bacterium
ACGGAAGCGGCTTCCTTTAAAGTGAATCCAAAGAAAAGAACGCCGATATAGGTTATAAAGACGCCAAGCTGTGCCCCGGCCCCGATGATCAGCGTTTTGGGGTTGGCGATGAGAGGCCCGAAATCGGTCATGGCCCCCAGCCCCAGGAAGATCACGCAGGGGATAATTTCCCATTCAATGCCGTAATGGTAAAAGGCCCGGATCAATTCGGGCGCGCCGTGTTCAGTGGTTCCCATCAGGGGCACCAGGGGAAAATTAACCAGGAAAATCCCGAAACCGATGGGAAGCAAAAGGAGCGGTTCGAAATCCTTGGCAACGGCCAGATAAAGGAAGAAAAATGAGACCAGAAGCATGAATACTTGCCCGATCTCAATGTTCGGAATCCCCGTCTGGGTGACCAAAATGTTTTGAAGCAGTTCCAACACATATGCCCAGGACATTTGATGTTCTCCTCTCTATAACGGGATGTTCCCATGTTTTTTGGGTGGATTGACACTCCGTTTGTTTTTCAGCATCCGTAAAGCCTGTATCAGCTTGGGGCGGGTTTCTGCCGGATCGATCACATCGTCAATATAGCCCATTTCGGCAGCCTTGTACGGATTGGAAAATTTTTCCCGATACTCGGACACGAGTTTCTGCCTTTCTGCTTGGGGATCATCCGCTTTTTCTATCTCTGTGCGGCTGATGATGTTCACCGCGCCGTCGGCTCCCATGACTGCGATTTCCGCGCCGGGGAAGGCAATATTGACATCCCCCCGGATATGCTTGGAACTCATAACAATATAGGCGCCACCATAGGCTTTGCGGGTAATGAGGGTGATTCTCGGGACCGTAGCCTCGCAGAAGGCATAGATCAGCTTGGCGCCATTCTTGATAATGCCCCCGAGTTCCTGTTGAATGCCCGGTAGAAATCCCGGTACATCTTCATAAATGATCAAAGGAATGTTAAAGGCATCACAGAAGCGGACGAACCGAGCGGCTTTGTTGGAAGCGTCAATATCCAGGCTCCCGGCCATCACCGCGGGCTGATTGGCCACAATGCCCACAGGCATGCCGTCCAGGCGACCGAATCCCACCACAATATTTTTCGCGAAATGCTCGTGGACCTCAAAGAAATAACGGTCATCCAGGTTGGAATGGATAATATCCCTGATGTCATAGGGCTTGTTGGGCTCGGAAGGCACTGCGTCCCGGAGTTTTTCATCCCGGCGCATGGGGTCATCGGTGGGTGCGACCCTGGGGGGATCCTCCATATTGTTCTGGGGTAAAAAGCTCAACAGCTCACGGATCTGGGCAATGCTGGCCGCGTCATCTTCCGCCATGAAATGGGCTACACCGCTTCGGGTGTTATGGGCCAGGGCCCCGCCGAGGTCTTCTTTGGTGACCACTTCCCGGGTGACGGATTTAACCACATCAGGTCCGGTGATGAACATGTGGCTGGTTTTATCCACCATGAAGATCCAGTCCGTGAGGGCCGGGGAGTACACTGCACCCCCTGCGCAGGGCCCCATGATGGCCGTAAGCTGGGGAATGACTCCCGAAGCCATGACATTGAGGAGGAAAATATCCGCGTACCCGGCAAGACTATTCACCCCTTCCTGGATCCGGGCGCCGCCGGAATCGCAGAGGCCTATGACCGGAGCGCCGACCTCCATGGCCATTTTCATGACCTTGCAGATTTTTTCCGCATGGGCCAGGGAAAGAGAACCGCCGTAAGCTGTGAAATCCTGTGCAAATACAAAGGCCTGCCTGCCGTTGATCCGGCCGTACCCGGTGACCACACCGTCACCCAACACCTTGTTGTCCTCCATGCCGAAATCCGTGCATCGATGGACTTTAAATCGATCCAGCTCCACAAAGGTGTTCCTATCCAGAAGCAGGTCGATCCGCTCCCGGGCCGTTAATTTTCCGGATTCATGCTGCTTTTCAATCCGCTTGGCGCCACCGCCCGCCAACGCCTGCTTGGTTTTTTGATTCAATTCCTCCAACAACGATTTGCTGTCCATCCATCCTCCTTATGCGCAAGGTTTTATTGAATTTACCTCACATCCTGCG
This sequence comes from Desulfobacteraceae bacterium, assembly GCA_013791935.1. Taxonomy (GTDB): domain Bacteria; phylum Desulfobacterota; class Desulfobacteria; order Desulfobacterales; family UBA5616; genus VMSV01. The sequence goes on from VMSV01000030.1 coordinate 2,056, forward strand.
GTGGTTAGAAATTTGGACCTCTCATCGCAACGTCCACCGGCTGATACGAGCGATTTGCCCAATTCAGAGAGTGACCGCATGTTTATTGGTCTGGCATACTGTTTCCGGCAGCACGCTATGGGAAGAAGATTGTTTAAATAAAGAACATTATTTCAGTAAGATTGATAATTTGAGCGGTCGCTCAATGATGAGTGCGAAATATATTGCGAAGGCCGGAGGTTGTCAAGAAACATTAAATGAACTTGGCGAGCCCGGCCATCAATATTCGGTGAAATGGGGTTATAACCCCTTTAATTTAAATTTCAAAAACGATCTTTGGTTTTTGTCGGGATTAAATCCGCTTGGAATTCTGCTTGAACCGTCAAGAGAGCGTTTCGGAAGATCCTATTGCTTGAGGGTCAAATTTTCAAGACCCCTTGTCCTTTTTTGGAAAAAATATTAAGAAGACTTCCAGAGCCAAGGATTGCAAAATCCTCCTATACACCTGATGTTCTTTACGCATAAAAATTGGAGACAGATAAATGACTGGAGCTGAAAACCTTGTTCAAGCCCTTTTGGATGCCGGTATTGAAGTGTGTTTTACCAATCCGGGAACGTCCGAAATGCATTTTTTAACCGCCATCAATACCATTAAAAAAATGCGGCCCATTCTAACCCTGTTTGAAGGGGTCGCCACCGGTGCAGCCGACGGTTACGCAAGAATGGCGGATAAGCCCGCCTGCACCCTGTTGCATTTGGGACCGGGTTTGGGCAACGGCATCGCCAACCTGCACAATGCCCGAAAGGCAAGATCCCCCATGGTCAATATCGTGGGTGACCATGCCACCTATCATAAATCCAATGAAACCCCGTTGAGGTCCGATGTTGAAAGCATTGCCCGGCCGATCTCCCATTGGGTGCGAACCTCATATCATCCCGATGTCATCGCCTGGGACGGGGCTGAAGCTGCCGCGGAAGCCAAAAAAGCGCCGGGGCACATTGCCACCCTGATTCTTCCCGCGGATGTTTCCTGGAGTGAGAGCAAAAGCCAGCCCCCGAAAATGTCCCTGGTTCAAAGGCCTCCACGGGTTGCTCCGGAAAAAATTCGAGACCTTGCCTCCATCCTGTCTTCCGGTGAACGAGCATTTATCCTCATGAGCGGAAAAGCCCTTCGACAAAAAGGATTGCAGGCGGCGGCCCGCATCGCCGCAAAAGTAAAAGCAGAACTTTACTGCGACACGTTTATCAGCCGATTGGAACGCGGGGCGGGAGCAGCCAAAATCAATCGATTGCCGTATTTCGCGGAACAATCTTCCAAGCGGTTTGAAGGCATCCAACATTTGATTCTGGTGGAAAGCTCTCGTCCCGAGTCCTTCTTCGCCTATCCCAACAAACCCACGAGGTTGATTCCCGGCGACTGCCAGGTGCACATCCTGGCCACCCCGGAAGAAGACAGCATCCAGGCCCTTTGCGATCTGGCGGAAAAGATGGGTGTAAGCCATGGGGATTATCCGACATACACGCCCTTTCGTCCTGAATTGCCCACCGGCGAACTGAACCCCATGTCTGTTGCCGCAACCATCGGAGCCCTGATGCCGGAAAACGCCATTGTCTGTGATGAGTCCGGAACCTCGGGCGGGGGGTTGATGAAACTCACGGGAGGGGCGCCAAAGCACGACTGGCTGAATATGACCGGCGGCTCCATCGGTCAGGCTTTGCCCTTGTCCGTTGGGGCCGCCGTGGCCTGCCCGGATCGGAAGGTCATCTGTTTAAGCGGGGACGGCGGGGCCATGTATACCATCCAGTCTTTGTGGACCCAGGCCAGGGAGAACCTCGATGTGGTGAATGTGATTTTTGCCAACCGGGCCTATGCCATCCTGACCCAGGAACTTAAAAGGGTCGGGGTTGAAAATGGCATTGAATTCATCGACCCCCTGTTTCAACTGGATCACCCGAAACTGGATTTTTGCCAACTCGCAAACGGCATGGGGGTAAAAGCTTTTCGTGCCACCACCGCGGATGAATTCAATGTGCATTTTAAAAATGGCGTAAACACCAAAGGTCCCATGCTCATTGAAGTCGTGTTATAATTCCGAATCGCGTCCATCCTTACATTGGCCAAATCAGCCATTTGAGGATGGACACCAGCTAGGGCCGCCCGATCCACGTGGCCAAGGCTTTTGCCGCCAACTCCCCTTTGGAATTGTAAACCGCGGTTCCTGCCAATAGTTTCCGGCCTTCTGTGGAAACCGCCCATCCAGCAACCACACAGGGGTCATCGACCTTTATGGGAAGGGTAATTTCACCAATGAGTCGGCCCAGCAAACCCGGATGACTGTCTGCCAAGTCCATGGCGGCAAAAGCACCGGGGCAATCCAGAGCTGTCCATATGAATTCCGAACGGACATTGCCGTATTCATCCGCCAGTTCTTCTCCAGGAACCCAAGGTGCTGCAATCAAGTCTTTTCCGGGGATGCGACCCGGATGAATTTTTAAACCATATTCATCTTCTCTTTCCGCGCCGCAACAAAAGCAGGTGGGGTGAATCCCCAGATACATTCGGCCATTAAATGAATTCTTTTGAAGGGCCCGGGATGTTCCGGAGGCTGAAAGGGCAAGATCAAATCCAGGAAAGTCCGGTATATCCAGATCCAATTTCCCCGGCTTTCCCTCCACCACAATATCACCATTGGACAGGATGCAAACACTTCCATCATCCTGTCCAACAATGGATAATTCACAACCCAAAGGTGTAGGTCTCCGAATCCAAACATCCGCTGGCCCCTCAATGAATTTGGCCAACAGGCCACTGACATATCCCCCATTGGCGATTTTAGGGGGGCCGTTATACCGTTCCTCAATGGTTACGGTTCCAAGGTTTTTTCCGGTTCTTTTTGTGTGTTGTTTTTCCATTCCCGCTCCATAGGATAATGTGATATCGAGATCGTTTTTCAAGGGTTCATCTTCAGGCCATCCAACCGAGGATTCCGAAAAAGGCAAGTGTCGCCAAAAGCATTATGATGGTGATGGGACGGTTGACATGGTCCCCGACCCATGTGCGGTTACCGTTAAGAATCAAGAGCGCAACTGCAAGCAGGGGAATAAATGCAGCCCCGATGATGGAATAAAGTTTTTGCACTTCTTTAAAACTCATGAACAAGCCGATCATGGGGAAGAATGCCATGGCCCAGAGGTAAAGGCGGTAGGGAAGGATTTTTGTCAGGTCCCGGGAGACATCCGCATCGGTTTGTTTGACGAACAGGGTCCAAATATCAGCAAACAAATAGGGGACCGATTGCCACACCCCCAGCAAGCTGCTGAACACAGCGCTGAAGGCCCCGATTAAAAACAACCATCGACCCAACAAACCCAGGGGTTCTTGCAGGCGATCGGCCAGGATCGCCAGCAATCCGGCCCCTTGTCCTTCTACTTTTATGGTGCTTCCGATAATCACCATGGCCAACCCAAAGAGAACCGTCATAATGTAGCCGACCGCCAAATCAATGCGGCAGGTTTGAATGGCCTCCGGTCCGGTTCTCCCTTTTTCCCGAATCCAGTACCCGTAGCAAAGGATCGTGAGTGTGCCGCCAACCCCGCCGATAAGGGCAATTGTCCAGGGGATGCCTGATCCCTGAAAATCGGGGATCGTGGGGATGAAAAGTCCGGCCATAACTTCTTGGGTTCCCGGCCATACCAGTGCGGCCGTGAGCACCACGGTGAAAACCATGATGCCCACACAAATTCCCATGACTTTTTCAAATAGCCCAAACCCGCCGGCCAATACCAGACCCAGGCCCAGGAGGCTGGATAAAATGCCAAAAAATAGCTTGCCGTTGGCTGCCACTTTAAAGATGGGAATCATGGCATGGAGGGTTATGCCGCAGGCACCCATGAGTGCCGAGCCCACAAAAAAAGACCACAGCAGCAAATAGGGCAAAAACAACCAGCCGATAATTTTCCCTAAGCGGTACGCAACCCCTTCAAGAAACGTCTGCCCCGTGGCAAGCTGCCATCGCGCCAAACCTTCGGTCAAAATAAACTTCATGAATCCACCCGCCACTACCGCCCACAAAATGGCCACTCCCAGCAAGCTTCCCGAAAGACTTGCCGTGGCCAGATCACCGGCACCCACGCCCGTGGCCGCCACTAAAAAGCCAGGCAATATAATAGCCAGCAAGTCGGAGAGTTTTCCAGAGTTTTGTTGCTTCATCAGTTGATCCCATTCATCTTTGGGGTTTATCTTGGCGGCCAATCCCTAATGGTTAGGGCCAAATGATAAAAATTGCTACATTACGTGCAAGCACACCGTCAAGTAAAAAAAATGATGTTAAGGAGTCGGATATCCGATATGATGGATTTTCTCTGGTTCCAGGGATTGTCCATTTCTTGGAAAATACCATGGGATTCAAAAAACCTGCTTTGCAATCGGTTGTATTTTTTAGTATAAGCCAAAAGATGATAAATGGGCAGCAGGGTGGATAAAGGTGGAAAAAGAAGTTAACCACATTGATAAAATTTTTGAGAAGATCATCTATTCCGAAACCGGAGCACCGGGGGAGGAATTCGACGATTGTACGTTCATTCATTGCAATTTCTCCAACAGCGATCTGTCTGGTGCTGTTTTTGTGGATTGCCGTATGACGGACTGCGATCTGAGCATGGTCAAGGTTAGTCAGACCATGATACGGAATGTGGCCTTTATAAACTGCAAGGTGGTTGGGGTCGACTTCAGTAAATGTCTCTCCTTACTGCTTGAAGTGAATTTTGAGAAGTGTTGCCTGGATTATTCCATTTTCACCAGGAACAAACTCAGCAAAACCACTTTCAAAGAATGTGTGATCAAAGACGCGGACTTCACGGAAGCCGACTTGACAGGCGCCTGCTTTGACGACTGCGAGCTGCTGAATACTGTTTTCCATCGCACGGACTTGAGTGAAGCTGATTTCAGGACATCTCGCAATTACACAATCAACCTGGAAAAGAACAGGGTCCGCAAAGCAAAGTTTTCTTATGATGGAATCGGTGGTCTGTTAAGACAATACGATATTCTCATAGAATGATAAACCTATGCATCAAGGGTTGCAGGGAGGGTTGCCCCCCGCCCTGAAGGCTTAAACAACAGCATTGAAAATGACTGAAGGAAAAAAGGAACCCATAACCCATTAACGGAGCCTTGGCAAATTCAAGGAGTAATAAAAATGTCTTCAAAACCATTGCGTGTTGAAAAAATAGGCGGAACGTCCATGTCCCGCTTTCCGGAAATTATCAATAACATTATTCTTCGTGATCCGGAGGATGTCTATAACCGGATTTATGTGGTCTCTGCTTATGATGGGGTAACCAACGAGTTACTGGAGCATAAAAAGACAAAAGTGCCTGGAATCTATAAAAAATTCAAGGACCACGAAGCATACAAAACTGCCATGACCGAACTGAAAAAAAAACTCTGCCGGCTTAACGAAGACTATGTTGGCGCAGGCCTGAATTTGGAGCAGGCCAACACTTTCATCGACAACCGCATCGATGAATCCGTTAATCTCCTAAAGAGCCTGGACACTGTCATATCTTCAGGATACGTCAATCGGAACGAACTGCTTTTGGCGGCCAGAGAATTGCTGGCTTCCCTGGGTGAAATGCATAGCGCTTTTAATTCTGCGAATATCCTTCAACATCGAGGCTATCATTCCACCTTTGTCGATTTAAGCGGTTGGCAGGACGACCGGGGACTATCCATTGATAATCGCATCCGGGATGCATTCGCCAATATCGATCCGTCCCGGACCATCTGTTTTGCTACCGGGTATACCAAAGGGGTCGAAGGGATTATGCGGGAATTTGACCGGGGTTACTCGGAAGTAACTTTTTCTAAAATCGCTGTATTGCTCAAGGCGAGTGAAGCTGTTATTCATAAGGAGTTCCATTTAAGTTCCGGAGATCCTAAAATCATCGGCGAAGATAAAATTCACCCGGTGTGCAACACGAATTATGATGTGGCTGATCAGCTCGCGGATGTGGGAATGGAGGCGATTCACCCCAAGGCATCCAAACCTCTTGAAAACAACAATATCCCCATACGGGTGAAAAATGCCTTTGAACCGAACCATGATGGCACGTTGATCACCAAAGAATATATCTGCATAGACTCCAAGGTGGAGATTGTTACCGGATCGAACAGTGTGGTTTGTCTGGAAGTCCATGAGACCCAGATGGTAGGTGAGGTCGGTTTTGACCTTCAAATCATGCAAATATTATATGACCACAAGGTGTCCTATATCGCCAAAATGACCAACGCCAACTCCATTGGAATGATTATCAACGAGTCAGACTGTGCCCCTGAATTGATTCAGGATCTTGAGAATAAGTTCCAATCTGTGAATTATTTCAAATCCGCCATTGTGTGTGCCATCGGGTCCAATATTGCCAGACCCGGCATCCTGGCCCGGGCAGCCACAGCCCTTGCAGATGATAAGATTAATGTTCTGGCCGTGTCCCAGACCTCCCGCCAGACCAATATGCAGTTTATCGTGGAGCGGGAAGATTTCAATGGGGCTCAGAGAGCGCTTCACAGGTCGCTTTGTGAGTGAAGTTTGCATACATCCTAAGTCATCACCTGAGTCTTGCACGCGTCTTAGGGTTTCATCTGCAAGGCATTTAAGGGCGAAGCCATAGTAGCCTATTGCGAGCCCTTAATAACACAGCAGATGGAAGCCTAAGTTGCGCCCGTAGTGTGAAAATTAAAAGAGCCTAATATAATTTTTGAATTTACCGGCCAGGGGCTTCATTTTGCTTATGCAATTTGTTCGAATAGCCGAATGATAAGCCTTTACGAGTCTATCTTTCATTTTCATGATAGATTCAGGTATCATGTTGGGCATGGTGATAAGGCGGAAAGCATACGAACCGATATCGACATTAATGACGAATTGCTTGCACGAACCTTTTCCGTAGCAAAGGAGATATACCATGAACTTTGAAAACAGTCTGACGAAATTACTGGGCGTAAAATACCCCATTATTCAAGGTGCCTTTGGCTGGCCGGGAACCGGGACATCGGACATTGCCGTGCCGGTTGCAGAGGCCGGGGGCCTTGGGATTTTGACCACCATCTGCTACAAGGATCCTGAGGAGTTTCAGGGGGATTTGAAAAAGGCCAAGGAACTTACGGACAAACCGGTGTCTGTTAACTTCACCCTGATGAAGGATACCAAGTACACCAATGACTACCACGAAGAGTTCATCAAGATGACCTTGAATCAAGGGATCCGAACCATCTTTACTTCCGGGTACGACGGCACGGCTATCGGCCATCGATTTAAATCCGCCGGTGTCAACTGGATTCACAAATGCGCCACCATAAGACATGCCGTGTCTGCTGCACGCAAAGGGGTGGATGCCATTGTCATCGTTGGCCTGGAAGGGACGGGCTATAAAAGCCCGGAGCAACATACCACCCTGATCAATATTACCAATCTGGTAAAGCTTGTGAATGTCCCGGTGATTGCAGCCGGCGGGATCGCCGATGCCAGGGGATTTATGGGAGCCCTGGCCATGGGGGCATCGGGGATTTACATGGGAACGGCGTTTATGGCCACCAAAGAGTTTAAGGTGGCAGAGAAATTCAAACAGAATATCGCCAAACAGAATATCACCGATGCCAAAAACGCAAAGAAAATTTATGATATGGAGCATGGAGGTGCAGCTTCCCTGGCATCGGGCGTGATTGATTCCGTCCCCACAGTCAAAGAATTCATTGATAAAATCATTGGTGATGCAAACGTACTCTTGGATGAGATGAAAGACTGGGGCAGGTTTGAAGAGTAAAGGGCGGTGATGAGTAACCAGAGATGAGGCATGAGAAATTGGGAATGGGTGATTACTTGTATAGGAGCAAAAACAAAGGAAGGCTTGATGAATAATTTATTTTATCAAACGCTTGACAATTTCCTCATGAGAAAATAATATCTGCCGATAGAAAAACAGTTCGATCAAGATTCGGAAAAAAAGACAATGAGAGACGTTCAGATTTCACAAAAATTTATTCTCGCCCTAATCCTTGGGCTCCTACTTATCAGGAGGCCCATTGCATGTGGACGATTGTGAACTGAAATAGTCTGATTTAAAACAAACCACATGCCATGGGCAACAGCCCATGGCATTTTTATTTTGGCCATGGGCGTTAAATGCTCCCATGGCCTTTTTTTTCTCGAAAATGCAGTTGAAAAGACATTGTCTTTCTTTGTGGCCTTTGTGGCTTTGTGCGAGCTTCATGTTTTTAAGATTATCATAACCAGAATAGTGAAAGGAGATTCCCCCATGAACAACAGGTTATTTATTTTTGACACTACCTTGAGAGACGGAGAGCAGGCAGCCGGGACCCGGCTGGGGAGTGCGGACAAACTGGAGATTGCAAGACAGTTATCAAGACTCGGGGTGGATATTATTGAAGCCGGCTTTCCTTCTTCGTCTCCGGAAGATTTTGAAGCGGTCAGCCTGATCGCACGGGAGATTACAGAACCCGTTATTTGCGGCCTGTCCAGGGCTGTGGCTGAAGATATTCAAATCTGCGGAAGAGCCATAGCAAAGGCGAGGCGGCCCCGTATTCACACAGGGTTGGGGGTATCTGATATCCATGTGATTGGAAAATTCAATGATGACAAGTACGGCAAGACCCTGGAGGAGAAAAGAGCGACCCTGCTGAAAATGGCGGTGAACGCGGTGAAGGTTGCCAGGGATTTTACGAACGATGTGCAATTCTTCGCGGAAGACGCGGGCCGGGCCCACCGGCCGTTTCTGTTTGAGGTTCTGGAGGCGGTGATTGATGCCGGGGCCACGGTATTGAACATACCGGATACCACGGGTTATGCGATTCCAGAGCAGTACGGCGCCTTGATCAGAGACATTTGCTCAAAAGTGAAAAACAGCGGGAAGGTGGTCATCAGTGTGCATTGCCATGATGATCTTGGTATGGCGGTTGCAAATTCATTGGCCGGGGTTAAAAACGGCGCCCGCCAGGTGGAAGGAACCATCAACGGCATTGGCGAGCGGGCGGGCAACGCGGCCATGGAAGAAATCGTCATGGCCATTCAAACGCGGCAGGACTATTTTTGTTTAAAAACACAAATGAAGCCCACCGAGTTTTACCGCACCAGCCGGATGGTGGCGGCCAAGCTGGGCATGACCATTCCACCCAACAAAGCCGTCATCGGCGGTAATGCCTTTTCCCACAGCTCGGGCATCCATGTGGATGGTGTTTTAAAGGAGCGGCAAACCTATGAAATCATAAACCCGGAAGACGTGGGGTTTCCGGCGAGCCGGATTGTGCTGACGGCCAGGACCGGTCACGCCGGGGTCAAGCATCGTTTGGAAGAATTGGGCTACACGTTCGCAAAAGAAGAACTGGACCAGGTGTATCAGCGTTTTTTAAAAGTGGCGGATAAAAAACAGGAAGTCTTTGATGATGACCTTGCAGCCATTGTAAGGGATGAGATCCATCCGGTTCCGGAGATTTATCGTCTTGATTATTGGAACACAAGCACGGGCAAGGGTACGATTCCTTCGGCCACCGTAAGACTGAGCATCGGAAAGGATGAGGTTGAAATTGCCGCCTGGGGAGACGGGCCGGTGGATGCCCTATTTAAGGCCATTTCCATGGCCGCGAACAAACCGGTTGAACTGAAGAAATATGAAATCAAGGCCGTGACCTCCGGGGCCAAGGCCATGGGAGAAGTAAACGTTCAGTTGGAGGAAAGCGGCGTTGCGGTGACCGGGTACGGCGCTTCCACGGATATCATCGAAGCCAGCGCCAAGGCTTATATCGACGGGTTGAACCGATTATATGCGGTTAGGGAAGAAAGGGATCATGCGTTATGAAGGCAGAACTTATGGATACGACATTATGGGATGGAGAGCACAACCCTGGTGTGCCTTTGTACCGGAAAGGAATAAACCCCTTCCCTACATTGCCGGCGCGAGGTATCCTTTTCGTAGGGGTGGGGTTCATCCCCACCCGAATGGTGCTTAACGACCGTATTTGCCGAATTTGCCCGCGGCGTTTTTTCTTAAAAATTGGATTGACAAAAGGTTAGACGTCGAATTAATATTTTCGTCATGAAAACAAAAAACACCCAGGCGGCCAATCCGGATTCCATTCTGTTCCTTGTGTCCCGACTCCAGGAACGGGCTTTCCGGTTTTTGACCGCAGAACTTAAAAAACGAGGAATTGAAACTGTGGAGCCCTCCCATGGGGCCATTCTTCGCCAGTTGTTTTTGCATGGGCCGCTTCCCATGAATCGACTGGCCCACCTCATTGACAGAACCAAACCCACGGTAACGGTTCTGGTGAACAAACTGGAAAAGCACGGGTATGTGAAACGCTTGGCAGATCCCCAGGACAACAGGGTGACCCTGGTTCAGGCCACGGAAAAGGCTTCGGCATTGTCCTCTGATTTTGAGCAAGTGTCCCGGATGATGTTGGAGAGGATATTTAAAGGTTTTTTACCGGAAGAACGGCAAGCTCTGGCGGACTATCTTCAAAAGTCCGTTAACAACTTCTAAAAAATTTTCATTTAAAAGTTCGACGTCTAACCAAAAAGAGATGAAACAGGAGAAACAACCATGATTAAATCAATCCCTTATGAAGATGTATTGCAGACTATTTTATGCAAATACGATGAACCCATGCCGGGAGCGGTGGTATCCGCCTACCTGGTGGATGGGTTACTCATTGATACCGGCCCTGCTTATACTGCCGAAGCCCTCGCGGATTTCATGACGGATAAAAAGTTGACTTGTGTTGTTAACACCCATCACCATGAAGACCATATCGCGGCCAACAAGTTTTTACAGGACCGCTTCGGCGTGGAAATTTTCGCCCCTGCCCTGGCTGTATCCAAAATCAATCAAACCCCTGAACTCTATCCTTATCAAGAAGAAGTCTGGGGGTATCCGGTGCCCAGTATTGTAATGCCATTGAGAAAAAGCATTTCCACAGAAAAATACCATTTTGATGTAATTCCCACACCGGGCCATGACCGGGATCACATCTGTCTTTTTGATGCAAAAAACGGGAGGCTCTTTTCAGGTGATCTTTTTCTGGGGATCAAACCCGTAGCCAGTCGCCCCATGGAAGACAACTGGCAGACCCTTGAAGACCTCAAGCGGATAAGGGACTTAAATCCTAAAACCATTTATTCGGCCTCGGGTCTCGTGGTTTCCGATCCAAAGCCAAGGATAGACAAGGTCATTTCGGCCTTGGAAGAAATCGGAAACATCGTGAATAAACTTCATGGTCAAGGCCTGACACCCCTTCAGATCATGGAAAAAATATTTGGTAAGGAAGCCCCCATTGCGGAAAGAACCCAGGCCCAGTTTTCATCGGAAAACATGGTGAAATGCTTTCTTAAAAGGGTCTGAATGAAAAAACATTATTTCCAGAATATCTTCGCCGGTTTTCTTTCCGGTTTGTTTTGTCCCCTTATTATTTACTCCGGTCCAAGCAAGTCATGGGCTTTTTTCAGCCATTGCACAATAGAAATCTGCTGGGGGCAGGCATCTTCGCATTCAAAGCATTCCACGCATTTGTCCGCCTGGTTTTCCGCCGGCAGTCTCTGGTAAAACAACTGCCCTTTCCTGGGATTATCATACATGATGGCTTCATTATACATTAAAAAAGTATAGGGGATATCCACACCGTTGGGGCAGGGCATGCAATACCGACAGCCAGTGCATGGGACGGGGCAGAGCTTGGTGAATTCTTCCCGGACCTTGTCGATGATGGAAAGTTCTTCCTTGGACAAGGACCCCACTCCGGATTGATCCGCGCTGGCCAGGTTTTCATCCAATTGATGCATGTCGGTCATGCCGCTTAAGGCCACCGAGATTTCCGGATGGTTCCAGACCCACTGCAAGGCCCAGTCCGGCAGGGCGCGTTGAACTTTGGCGGATGCCCATATTTTGGCCACAGCCTCCGGCGGCTTCTGGGCAATTTGTCCCCCGCGGATGGGCTCCATCACCACTACCGCCAGGCCCTTGTCATGGGCATATTTCATGCCCTGACGACCGGCCTGAAATTCCACATCCAGAAAATTATATTGAATCTGACTTAGGGTCCACTTGTCATAGGAATCCACGATTTCCTTGAACAATTCCAGATCATCATGGAAGGAAAAACCCAGATGCCCGATCCGTCCGTCTGCGATAGCTTTTTCAGCCCATTCCAGAACGTCCAGATCCCGCACCTTGGGCCAGAAGGTTCGATTCAGAGTGTGCAGCAGGTAAAAATCAATATGGTCTGTTTGGAGCTTTTTTAACTGCTCATTTAAAAACTTATCAAAATCATCCGTTTTTTCCACCAACCAACAGGGTTGTTTGGTGGCAAGCCGGATCTTGTCCCGGTACCCGTCCTGCAGGGCCTTACCCACCACAACTTCGCTTTGTCCACCATGGTAGGGATAAGCGGTATCCACATAATTGATGCCCTGGTCAATCCCATGCCGGATCATTTCTATGGCCAGCGGTTCATTCACTTTCAAGGGGTCATTGTCTAAAGTCGGCAGTCGCATGGCGCCAAATCCCAAAACAGAAACGTCCCAATCCGTTTTTCCCAATCGACGATATTTCATATGTGCTCCTCAATTTATAAAATGGATGAACTGCCTATTTTTCGCGAAGGCAGTCTCACCGTGGCAGATCCTTTGGGAATGATGAGACCCCCGTTATGGTCCTCCAAGGTCATGGAAATATCCACCAGGTGTTCACTATTTTCAATATATTTTTTTGTGACCTTGCCTTTGCAAAGCACAAAGGATTCCCGGTATAAAATCCCCCGGACCTGATCCGACATTTTTTTGATGAACCCGTCATCCCCCATCCAGTGGCCGAGCATCCGTCCGAGCCAGGCCCGCATTTGAGCACCCAGGGCATTGGCATAGGGCATACCCATGCGTTGGGATGCGGCATCGGTGAGGTGAAGATTCGTAAAATCCGGAAGCCCGCTGTCCGGGTCCACGGCCTGATGCCAGGAATCTTTGCGCGTGGCCATTTGCTGCCGCCAGCTATAGCTTTTTCCCATGGCTGCATTATAGGCAATATGCTCGGTCATGGAAAAAACATGGTGGGTTGAAGGAAGTGAATCCCCTTCCCTTACATCTTCCCAAAATCGGGAAACCCCGCCCCTGATTTCCTCTGCTTCCATGAGTGCGTACCAATCCTCGATTTCCTTTTCTGAAAATCGGTGCATGACTACTTTTCTGCCGATCTGCTTGTTGTTGCCCGAAGGAGGCGCAACCACCACCGCAATGCCTGAAATATGGGCGATGGCCACAATTTCACCGGTTTGTTTTTTAAAGATGCGATCTCCTTCCACAAGAAATTGCAGGGCTGTATTTTCCCGGGTGAGGTCCTTAATGGCCGTAGGATATTCATGAACCGTAAAACTGTCTCCCTCATAAATGGGTTTAAACCATTCCATGGAAACCCCGGCATCCAGACGGGAGGTGTGAAAATTCAGTTCTTCCGTGGCCTTTGCAATGCCCGAGTAGGGGGCAATAGCGCCGAGAAATTGGGCAGGTGCGATGATTCTCCCGAAACAATTGTTTTTCGCATAATCCCGGCTGCGGTACAAGGGATTCAAATCATCCACGGCGTCACAGAATTGCCGAATAGCGTCTTCCGTGGCCACACGACGGGTCATCCGGTAAACCCCCATTTTGTATCCGGTTTCCGGGTCCTGACCATCCACCGTCACCAACCGAGTATTTCCGATTTCCAGCACCTTTTCGATTCTGGTCATCATATCGTCTCTTATGGCTTTGGAACCTTTGGCTTGATTGATTTCATCTTCTGTGAGATGTCGTTTCATTTAATTCTCCTTGGAAAAAGTTACGCCACATTGATCAGAGTCCTTACAAAGAGCAGAAGACCCATTACAGTAAACACGATCCAAGCAATGCGATTTAAACGTTCAGCGGACAGACTTGTGGCCAATCGATGTCCAATGGCGGTACTGATCAGAA
>VMSV01000145.1 GCA_013791935.1 Desulfobacteraceae bacterium
GGATGTACACCACGGAGAACAGAAGCCACAGGACACCCAGGGGCATAAATTTCAGGAGGATGAAAATCAAAGGGCTGATAAAACCCAACAGGGATATTTTTGCGATGATCATGGTGATCTGGGTTTTAATGAAGACGGAGAGCCCCCCGGAGATGATCAAAAGCAGTGGCCCGATCATCATGATGGAAAGATAATCGCTGAATTTCCGGCCCGGGGGTCTGGATGCATGGACACCCCAGATCCGGTTGAAGGACAGCTCGATATTGGAAAGAAGCCTCATGACCGTCCAGAACAGCACGGCAATGCCGATTCCGGCGATGAGCCCTCCCTGGGTTGAATCCAGAAGCCTCTGGGCCGCGCCCATGAGCTGTTCCATCACGACCTCGTGGCCTGTGAAATCTGCCTTGAGACGTTCTTCCAGGATTTTTTTGAAGCCGAATCCCTTGGCGATGCCAAAGGCCACAGCCAGCACCGGCACCATGGAAAGCAGAGAATAGAAGGTCAGGGCCGAGGATCTCAAGGGAAGCTGGTTGTCATGGAATTCCCTGAAGGTCAGGGAAAAAATTCTCAAGATTTTGACCCAAACGGCTTTGGGTCGGCTGAGGCCGGACAGGTCTATCCTCCAAAGCTCTGTCTTAAGAAAATGTCTGGAATGGCCGATCACGTTTTTGATATCAGGCATCAGGGCTCCTTCCGGCAGGTTTAAGTGAAAAGGGTTATATCATAAAACCCCGTAAGCTTACCATATAAAACCCTGGTTTATTAAATCATTGACTTGTGGTAGAAAGCCGCTATCTTTTACCTAATTGTCAACTGGAACCTTCAGGCAAAACAAGGTGATCATGGATATTGTAACCACCCACAAGAACATGGATTTTGACGCACTGGCATCCACCATAGCCGCCACCGTGCTTTATCCAGGAACAGTAGCAGCCATTCCCAAAACCATCAACCCCAATGTCAAGGCCTTTCTCTCCATCCATAAGGACCTTTTTGATCTGCTGGATTGCGGGGACATTGACCTGGACAAGGTGAAAAAACTCATCGTGGTGGATACCAACGGGTGGAACCGCCTGGATCGCCTGGAGAAATTGAAGAAAAAGGAAAATCTTGAAATTGTTCTCTGGGATCACCACAGCGTCAAGGGGAGCATAGCAGCCGCCTGGTCCTGCCAGGAATCCATGGGGGCCAATATCACCTTGATGATACGGGCCATTCGAAAGCAGGAGCTTAGTCTCACCCCCATGCAGGCCACGCTGTTTCTGGCTGGCCTTTATGAGGATACGGGGAACCTGACTTTCCCGGGGGTTCATGCCGAGGACGCCTATGCCGCAGGCTACCTCTTGGAACAAGGGGCGGACCTGAACATGCTGAACACCTTTCTGCGGCCCGCCTATGGGGAAAAACAAAAGGATGTTCTGTTTAAAATGCTCCAACAGGCCAAGCGGGAAAAGATGAACGGCTATACCGTGAGCTTCAGCACGGTCAATATCAAGGAACATGTGGACAGCCTGGCCATTGTGGTTCGCATGTTCCGGGACATTCTCAATGTGGATGCCGCCTTCGGCATTTTCATGAACCAGAAAAACAACCGGTGCGTGGTCATCGGCCGGAGCAATGCGGACAGCATCGACGTGGGAACCATCATGCGGGGCCTGGGGGGCGGAGGCCATCCCGGAGCAGGATCCGTGATGCTGAGCCAGATCAACCCGGATGCGGTAAAGGCCATGATCGTTGAGCTTTTAACCGGCAACAACCGCAGTTCGGTTCAGATCAGCGATCTCATGAGCTTTCCGGTGTTCACGGTTTCATCCCATACCACCATGGGAGAAGTGGCGGAAATCCTCAAGGAAAAGGGATGCACGGGCATTCCGGTGGTGGAGGATGAAAAGCTCGTGGGAATCATTTCAAGGCGGGATTTCCGGAAAATCAAGAAAGAAAGCCAGCTATCCGCCCCGGTCAAGGCGTTCATGGCCACCCAAGTGGTGACCATCGATCCGGGCAAAAGCCCCCAGCAGGCGGCCCGGCTCATGGTGAAGCACGATGTGGGCAGGCTTCCGGTGATTGAAAACGGCAAGATCATCGGGATTATTACCCGGTCGGATTCCATGCGGTACTTTTATGACCTTTTGCCGGATTAAAGACAGTGAACCGTGAACGGTGAACGGTGAAAGGTGAAGAGTGAAGGGTGAAGAGTGAAGAGTGAAGAGTGATGAGTGATGGGTACGGGAGGAAAGGTGTAGGGGCGAACCTGCGTGTTCGCCCGGTGTTTAAGTGATTATGTGATTAAGTGGTTAAGTTTTTTATTCAAATGCAAAGGATCGTAGTTGTATTCAGAGGAATAAATAAACATGGAAGAAATCAAACAGCAGGTTGAGGAAAAGATTGTTCTGGTAAACCGGATTCGGGAGGAAATCGGCAAGGTCCTGGTGGGGCAAAGGGACCTGATCGACGGTCTGCTCATGGGGCTTTTCACCAAGGGCCATATTTTGATTGAAGGCGTGCCGGGGCTTGCCAAAACCAGTGCGGTGAATACCCTTGCGGCCACGGTCCAGGCGGATTTCAAGCGCATCCAGTTCACGCCGGATCTTCTACCGGCGGATCTGGTGGGCACGGAAGTCTTCCGGCCCAAGACCGCTGATTTCGTTATTAAAAAAGGCCCTGTCTTCCATAATATCATTCTGGCGGATGAGATCAACCGGGCTCCCTCCAAGGTTCAGTCGGCCCTGCTGGAGGCCATGCAGGAGCGTCAGGTGACCATCGGCGGTGAGACTTTTGCCCTACCCGATCCCTTCCTGGTCATGGCCACCCAGAACCCCATTGAGCAGGAGGGAACCTATCCCCTGCCCGAGGCCCAGGTGGATCGGTTCATGTTCAAACTGGTCATGGGGTACCCCAGCCGGGCGGAAGAAAAAGAGATCATGAATCGCATCGGTTTCGAAAGTGCTCCCGCCATTCAACGGGTTATTGGGCCGGGTGAAATCCAGGACATCGTTTCCCTGATCCGCCGGATTTACATGGATGAAAAGCTGAAAACCTATATCGTGGATCTGGTGTTCGCCACGAGAGAGCCTGAAAAATACAAACTGGACATCAAAGATTATGTGCAATACGGGGCTTCTCCACGGGCTACCATATTTTTAAGTCTTGCGGCCAGGGCCTATGCTTTTCTCCAGGGCCGGGCCTATGTGACCCCCCAGGACATCAAGACCGTGGCTCCGGATGTGTTGCGCCACCGGATTATCCTCACGTACGAGGCCGAGGCCGAAGACATCACCACGGACCAGATCATCCACCGGGTTTTTGACGGAGTGGAAGTGCCGTAGAATCCTTATGCTCTCAAAAGAACTGATCCAAAAAATAAGAAAGATTCATTTTAAAAGCGGGCGCCTGGTGAACACCATGATGGCCGGGCAGTACAAGTCCGTGTTCCGGGGCTCGGGGATCGAGTTTGAGGAGGTCCGGGAGTACACGCCTGGGGATGAAGTCAAGGAGATCGACTGGAAGGTGTCGGCCCGGATGGGCAAACCCTTTGTGAAACGGTTCCGGGAAGAACGGGAGCGGGTGGTGATGCTGCTTCTGGA
Organism: Desulfobacteraceae bacterium; assembly: GCA_013791935.1. GTDB lineage: Bacteria > Desulfobacterota > Desulfobacteria > Desulfobacterales > UBA5616 > VMSV01. The sequence continues at coordinate 3,585 of VMSV01000145.1, forward strand.
TATGAGTGCTTCGGGGCTTTTCGGCACAAGGGAGGATTCAAAAAATGACACGGCGTCCCAGTATGCCTCGGCCATTGCCTTTAATGCCATCAAAAACAACGACCGGGTGGGGGCCATCCTTTTCACCGACCGGGTGGAAAAATACATTCCCCCCAAAAAAGGTTCGGGGCATGTGTGGCGGGTCATTCGGGAATTCTACACCTTTTCCCCCCAGCACCGGGGGACGGACATTGAGGCAGTTGTGCGCTATCTCGGTCAGGTGCTGAGGAAAAAAGCCGTATGCTTCCTGATTTCCGATTTCATTTCAGGAGAGTATTTGCAGCAGCTGAAAATCGTTTCCAAAAAACATGAAATGATCGGAGTTCTTCTTTCCGACCCCGGAGATTTTCGGCTCCCGGAAGCCGGCCTTGTGGCCATGGAGGATCTGGAAACCGGAAAAACCACGGTGGTGGATGCATCGGATGCCCGAATGCGAAAAGCCTATGAAAGGACCAGGGTCGAGGCTTATGAAAAGACCCGGGAAAGCCTGAAGTTCGGGAAAGTGGATTGCATCGAAGCCAAAACCGACGGCTCGGTGTCCGAGACCCTGATGCGGTATTTCCGCTTGCGGGAAAAAAGGATGCGGTGATGAATGGCGATTTGACGGATATTCACGATATTCGAGACCCCCTTTTGTGGGGAGTGAATCCCCTGTGGAAGCATTACGGTCTATGGATTCTGGCAGGGATTCTGGTTCTCTGCGGGTTGATCTGGGCATTTTGGCTGTGGCGACGCTGGAGGAATAACTCCCTTGAAATTGAAACCATTGTTCCTGAATTGTCTCCGGAAGACTGGGCAAAGCAACAGCTGGATCAGCTTCTGGTGATCATGGAGGTTCATCCCAAGGCCTATTACTTCGGCCTGTCCGAGGTCTTGAGGGGATACCTTGCAAAGCGTTTTGGCCTGGAGGCTCTGGAAATGACTTCGGAGGAATTGATTCCAAGGCTTGTGGAATTAAAACTTGATCCGGAATGGACCCGGCAAACCAAATCCTTTCTGGTCCAGAGTGATCTGGTTAAATTCGCCGGTGCTGCGACTTCGACCCAAGGCATGGAAACCCATGATCAATGGGTTCGAAGGTTTGTGGAGATCACCACGCCGGTGGTCCCGGTTTCCGAAGAACCTTCCTTCCAGGTCGCAAGGAACAGCACCGGGGGATCGCTGGTTCCTGTTCCAGGGGATGGATAACCGGCCATGTTTCGTTTTGCCAATCCATATTTTCTGCTTTTGCTGGCCCTGATTCCCCTGGTCCTGTATTTTCGGAAACAGCGGCGTTTTGAGCCGGTGATGGGTGTTTCCGTTCTCTTTTCAGGAAAGCAGATCCGCAGGTCCAGGGCCTTGAAATTTTTATGGGTCCTTCCGGTTCTGCAATACACGGCCCTGGGTCTTATGATGATGGCCCTGGCTCGTCCCCAGTGGGGGGTTCAAAATATCACGCTTAAAACCGAGGGCATCAATATCATCCTTGTGGTGGATCTTTCGGAAAGCATGGCCGCCCTTGATTTCAAACAGAAGGGGAAGATCGTCAACCGTCTGGAAGCGGTCAAAGGCGTGGTGAATGATTTTATTTCCAAGCGCTCGGGGGACCGGATCGGCATGGTGGTTTTCGGCTCCGAAGCCTATACCCAGCTTCCCCTGACCCGGGATTATGATACCATCGCAACCATCCTGAACCGGCTTGAAATCGGGGCAGCGGGAAAAAGTACGGCCATCGGGGATGCCCTGGGCATTGCCATCAAGCGGATTGCGGATGTGAAGAGCAAGGAGAATACCATCATTCTGCTTACCGACGGTCGAAGCAACAGCGGTGAATTGGCCCCGAATGTGGCTGCGGATATTGCATCCGCCAAAAAAGTGAAAGTATATACCGTGGGCGTGGGCAGTTACGGAAAGGCGCCATTTCTGGTCCAACATCCGGTCTGGGGAGATCAATATGTTTATCAGGATGTGGACATTGATGAGGATACCTTAAAACAAGTGGCGTCGAAAACCGGAGGCCGCTACTTCCGGGCCGGGGACACGGAAAAGCTCAATGAGATCTATGACACCATTGATCAATTGGAGAAAACCGAAACCGAGGAAAAAATCCATGCACAATACAGGGATCTTTATCTCTACCCTTTAATCACGGCTTTGATCCTGGTTTCTCTGCGTGTTGTTCTGTCCAATACACGGTTTCTGAGGATTCCATGAAATTCGCACACATCGAAATGTTGTACTGGATCTGGATCCTTCCCATCCTTCTTCTGATTTACCTTCACGGCATGAGAAGGCGGAGAAGAATCCTGGATCACTTTGCCCGGGGTAAAAGCCGGGAAGTCCTGTCTGCCGATGCGGATTCAAAAAAGCGCTGGATCCAAGGGGTTTTGATTTTTTTCGGGCTCTTGTTCTTAATCCTTTCCCTCACCGGCCCCCGATATGGCTTTCACTGGGAGGAGGTGGAGCAAAAGGGTGTGGATATCATCATTGCCCTGGATTGTTCAAAAAGCATGCTGGCCACGGACATTGCCCCCACCCGGCTGGACCGGGCCAAAAGAGAGGTGGTTGATCTTCTTTCCATGCTCAAGGGAGATCGGGTGGGTCTGGTGGCTTTTGCCGGGACCGCCTTTCTACAATGCCCCCTTACCATTGATTACCAGGCTTTTTACCTTTTTCTGGACACCCTGACCCCGGACTTTCTTCCCGTGGGGGGTACGCAAATCCAGGAGGCCCTGAGGGTTTCCCTGGCCGGATTCAACCCCAAGGAACCTTCCGACAAGGCGGTGATTCTCATCACCGACGGGGAAAATACGGGAAATGATCCTTCCGGAGGAATTTCCGAAGCGAAAAAGGCAGGCGTCAAGATCTTCACCATTGGCGTGGGGGGGGCAACCGGGGTTCCGGTTCCAAACGAAACCGGCGGTTTAACCAAAGATGGATCCGGTAAAATCGTCGTCACCCGGTTGGATGAGGATCTTCTGAGAAAAATCGCTACGAATACGGACGGCATCTATGTGCGTTCCGTGGCCGGAGACATGGATCTTGCCGCGATTTATGAAAAGGAAATCCGGGGAAAAATGGAGGCCTCCACCGTAACTTCGGGCAAAAGGCAGGTGTGGAAAGACCGGTTCCAGTGGCTCCTGGTTCTGGCGGTTGCAGCTTTCCTGGCGGAATGTTTTCTGCCGGTGGCGGCAAAAACGAAAGCCCCGGCGGGCATGGGCTTTTTACTCGTGCTGGGTCTGATGTTTGCAACCCCTTCCACCGGGTTTGCCGAGTCCGCCTTTCAGGAGGTTCAGAAAGGGATCGGCGCTTATCACCAGGGGGATTACGAGGCGGCCCTCAAGCATTTCATTGATGCCCAGCTCAAGGAACCGGATCAACCGGAAATTTATTATAATATCGGGAACACCTATTATAAACTGGGAGATTTTGACGCTGCCTGGAAAAATTATTCCGAGGCATTGAAAAGCCCGGATAAGGAAATCCGGGAGAAAACCAGATACAACATGGGAAACGCCCGATTCCGGAAGAATCAACTGAAAGAAGCCATTTCCGAGTATGAGGCGGCCCTGAAATTGGGCCCCGAAGATAAGCAGGCCAAGGACAATCTTGAACTGGCCAAAAAGAAACTGGAAGAGCAGAAGCAGCAGCAAGAGAATCCCGATAACTCAAAAGACGGGGACCAAAACCAGGACAAGAAAAAGGACCAGAAACAGAATCAAGATCAAAACCGGCAAAAACAAGAGGGGGATCAGGAAAAAGCCGGGGAGAAAGAACCATTCGAAGACAATAATTCTTCCGATTCAGAGAAAAAAGATCAGCAGGAGCAGGAACAGGAAAATCAAACCGGATCTTCAGACAACTCATCCCGATCCCAATACGGCAAGGAAATGAACAGCCCTTCGGATGAAGCCGGGGAATCGGGCAATCAGCCGGAAAACAAGGGCGAACAGGACCCGGAAAAGCCTCAACCCGATGAAATGCAAGGGACTTCGGAAAACGAAATGGAAAAGCAGCAGGCGGAACGGATGCTCAATCGCCTGAAGGACAGGCCCGGAAGGGCATTGATTCCGGCCTACAAGCCCGGGGAGGTTGAAAAGGACTGGTGATGAAAAGAGGGGTTGTTGTATTGGTACTGCTCCTGGTGGGGATGATCCTGCCCGGATACAGCCATGCCGTTGAAGTGGAAGCGAGGGTAGATCGCACGACGATTTCCCGTCATGAGGCGGTGTATCTCATGGTGAAGATTATCGGCGGCGACGGTGCGGTGGATGTGTCCGCCATCAAGGATTTCAAGGTGATTTCAAGCGGATCCAGTTCCAGTGTCAGTATCATCAACGGCGCCATGACGCGGGAGAGCAACAACAATTATGCCTTGACCCCCTTGAAACAAGGAACCCTCACCATTCCGGAACTCTTGGTGGAGGTGGACGGCGAACTCTATAAAACCCGTTCCATCTCCGTCCAGGTTTCGGAAACGCCGGATCAGGCAGGGAAGACAGAAGAGATATTCATCACCACCGAAGCTTCCACTGAAAATCCTTTTTTGGGTCAGCCTTTTGTCTACACGGTGAAGATTTTCCATGCCTCGCGGATCGTCAATGCCAATTTTCAGGTCCCTGAATTCAAAGTTTTTGATGCGAAAAAGA
>VMSV01000227.1 GCA_013791935.1 Desulfobacteraceae bacterium
ACATGGTTTCCGTCATCTCCACCCGGGGGATGATCTCGCCGGTGGGGGTCATTCCTTCCATGAAGAGGTTCAAGGTGGTGGGTCAATTCGAGTCCGGTATTTATGACTATGACGGCTCCATTGCCTACATTCACATGGCGGATGTGCAGAAAATCCTGAAGATGGAGGGCGCTGTCACAGGCATTGAAGTTCGCTTGAAAGATGCTTATAAAGCAAAGGCTGTGGCGGCAAAGATAGAAAAAGAACTCGGCTACCCCTATTGGGCCAGGGACTGGACCCAGATGAACCAGACGCTTTTCTCGGCTCTGAAACTGGAAAAAACCGTGATGTTTATCATCCTGACCCTGATTGTCCTGGTGGCTGCCTTTAATATAGCAAGCACGCTGATCATGGTAGTGATGGAAAAAACACGGGATATCGCCATTCTTAAGGCCATGGGCGCAAGCAATGGTCAGGTGAGAAAAATATTTGTTTTAAAGGGATTGATGATCGGGGCCGTGGGAACATTTGTGGGCGAATTTTTAGGATATGGCCTGTGTTTTCTGCTGAAACGTTATGAGTTCATTGAGCTGCCGGCGGACATTTATTACCTTTCCACCCTGCCGGTTGAAGTGGATTTCCTGGATACGCTCATCATCGCCGTTGCATCCATGGTCATCTGCTACCTGGCCACTCTGTATCCGGCTCACCAGGCTTCAAAACTCAATCCTGTGGATGCCCTTCGTTATGGATGATAAAAATATGGCTCCGGTTCTTGAAAAATATCAAAAAAATGCGTTGATATTTCAGGCAAAAGAACTTTTAAAGGTGTTTCGAAACAGCAACCCGCCGGTTGAAGTCCTGAAAGACCTGAACTTTGAGCTCAGAAAGAAGGACACGGTTTCCATCATCGGCGCATCGGGGATCGGCAAATCCACATTTCTTCATATCATGGGGACCCTGGATCGGCCGGATGGAGGAAGCCTTCTGTACGAGGGTAAGAATGTGTTTGATTACACCGAGACGCAACTGGCGAATTTCAGAAATCAGTGCATCGGCTTCGTGTTTCAATTCCATCACCTGCTTTCAGATTTTACGGCCCTGGAAAACGCCATGATGCCGGCGCTGATCCAGGAAATGAACCGGGAAGAAGCCATGCAAACCGCCGAGAAGCTTTTGGTCAGGGTGGGCTTGAAGGACAGGCTTGGCCACAAAGTCGGGGAGTTGTCCGGTGGCGAACAGCAGCGCGTGGCCATTGCCCGGGCTTTGTGTCTGAACCCGCCCGTGCTTCTGGCCGATGAGCCCACGGGAAATCTGGATAAAAAAAACGCCATTCTGCTGCATGACATGCTGATGGAATTAAATGAAGAACTGGGAATGGCTTTGATCATTGTCACCCATAACATGGACCTCGCGTCCTATACTGCACGTAAAATGACCATAATAGATGGCAAACTCATGGAAACGAATTGAGGGATTGTTTATGATTAGATTCATATGCACGGTAATCGGGCTGATTATTGGTATGACTCCAGGTTTTCTGTATGCTGCTGAAGTTCCTTCGGTATTGATATTGCCATTCGGGATTCAAGCCACGCCTGAACAGCCTCAGCTTCAGAAACAGATCACCGAAATGATGGAAGCACATTTGAAATTTCAAGGTTTTGAAATTCTTAAACCCGAAAAAGAAGAGGCCTTTGGAACCGGGGTCGCTACCCTGGACAGCATGGGCCAGGCAGGGGAGAAGGCCGGGGCGGACTATGTGTTATGGGGGAATGTCGGTCTGGTTGAGAAGGCCCTCAGTATTGAAGCCAAAATCATGTCCACCGGGACCAGGAATCCGTCATCTTTCCATTTCCAGTCCAAGGACGAGGAAAATGTATTGTATGAGGGTACACGGCAGATCGCTGTTGAAATTACCGCCAAGCTGTTAAACAAGGCCAGAATAGCGGATGTGAAGATCTCCGGCAACGTGCGAATTGAGGCGGAAGTCATCAAAAGACAGATCAAAACAGCTCCGGGGGATGTTTTTTCCGAAAAGCAGATATCCGAAGACCTGAAATCCTTGTACGCCATGGGGTACTTTGATGATGTGAGAATCTCTGCTGAAGATACGGCCAAGGGGAAGGCCGTTTCTTTTCAGATCAAGGAAAAACCCACCATTCGCAACATCGTGATCAAGGCCGGCAAGGTCATCAATGAAGAAAAGATTCGGGAAAATCTCACCATCAGCACGGGGGCAATTCTTAACATCTTCAAACTGCAAAGCAACGTGAAAATCATAGAAACCCTTTATAAAGACAAAAAATACTATAACGTAAAGGTGACCTATGAAATTAAGGAACTTGAGAACAATCAGGCGGATCTGACCTTTCTTATCGAGGAAGGCGAAAAGATCAGAATCAAAAAGATAACCTTTGAAGGCAATAGTGCATATCCGGATAAGTTGCTGAAAAAAACCATCAAAACCTCCGAAAAGGGCTGGTTTTCCTGGATTACGTCCTCCGGTGAATACAACATTGAGCAGCTGAACCAGGATACGGAAATCCTTAGTGACTATTATCTGAACCATGGTTATATCGAATCCCGGATCGGTGATCCTGTGGTGAAATTTGAAAAGGACAAGATTTTCGTAACCTTCAAAATTCATGAGGGAAAACAGTTTGCCGTGGGTGGAGTCGATATTGAGGGAGACCTGATCAAGCCCCGGGAAGAGATGATGGAGAAACTGAAGATCAAAAATGAGAAATTCTTCAGCCGGAAAAAAGTTCAGGAAGATATCTTAGCCATGACGGATATTTATTCTGATGAGGGGTATGCCTTTCCTGAGATTCTTCCCATGATTAAACCGGATCATGAAAAATTGACCGTGGATATCACCTTCAATATTGATAAGGGAAAGGAGGTTTATTTCCAGAAGATCAATATTACCGGGAATACCCGAACAAGAGACAAGGTCATCCGGCGGGAGCTGAAAGTCACCGAGCAGGGCAAATACAGCGGAAAACTTCTCAAAAGAAGCGTCAGGAACCTTCACCGGTTGGACTATTTTGAAGATGTGAAAGTAGAGCGATCCAAGGGAAGCGATGACAGTAAGATGGACCTGGACCTTCAGGTGGTTGAAAAATCCACCGGTATGATCAGTTTCGGTGCAGGATACAGCAGCGTTGAGAATCTTTACGGTATGGTTTCCCTCACGGAGAAGAACCTGTTCGGAAGAGGTCAAACCGCTGAAATCAAAGCTGAGCTGGGTGGCGTCACCACAAAGTTTGATGTCAGTTTCACCGAGCCCTGGCTGTTTGATATCCCCCTTTCCGCAGGCGTTAACCTCTATAATTGGAAAGTACAATACGATGATTACGACAAGGACGGAAAAGGCGGCTCCCTCAGTTTCGGATATCCTGTTTTTGATTACACCCGGATCTACGTTTCCTATGCTTACGATGAAAGCGTGATCAATAATATATCCTACTTTGCGTCCAAGGAAATCAAGAACCTGGCAGGAAACAACGTCACCAGCTCGGTTTCCACGGCCCTTCGATACGATTCCAGGGATAAAACCTTCAATGCCACCGAAGGCGCCAAGCATAGCCTTTCCGCAGAGTACGCAGGCCTCGGGGGTAATATCGGTTTTATCAAATACCTTGCCGAAACCGGCTGGTATTATCCTTTCTATAAGGAACTGGTTTTGTTTTTCCACGGCAAAACAGGGTTTATCCATGAGAATGCTGGAAAAACTCTTCCGGATTATGAGAAATTCTATCTGGGAGGCATCAACAGTATTCGAGGATTTGGATGGCAGGGAATCCACAGCTTGGATAATGAAGGTTATTCAGTCGGGGGAGATAAATTTGTTCAGGGCAACATAGAACTCAATCTCCCCATCATTAAAGGCGCCGGGTTAATGGCGGTGTTGTTTTTCGATACCGGGGAAGTCTATAAGAGAACGGAAAGCATTGACCTCTCAGACTTAAGTGAGAGTGTCGGCGGCGGATTCAGATGGTATTCACCCATGGGGCCCATGCGAATTGAATACGGCTACATCCTGGATCCCAAGGAAGGTCAGGGAAGCGGAGGCAAGTGGGAGTTCTCGGTGGGTGGTGTTTTTTAGCCTGTAATCCAGGCATCACAATAAATAAATCTAAATGGTGATAAGAAGGAGTACTTATGCGGATATTCAAAATGCTCTTGGTGGCTTTTACAGCGGTGTTCTTCATGATTTCAACAGCCGGAGCCGAAGGGGTCAAAATCGGTATCATCGATAGCCAGAAAATATTGAACACCTCTGTTTCCGGTCAAGCGGCTAAGGTTGAACTCAACAAAAAAGGTGAAGAGCTTACCAATGACCTTAAAGGCAAGGAAGCTGAGATTTTAAAACTTCAGGAAAAACTCGAGCGTGAAGCCCTGGTCATGAGCGCTGAAATGAAGGATGAGAAAGAAAGGGAATTCAGAATAAAAGTCGGAGATTTCAAGGCTCAGGAGAAGAAAGCCAAGCAGGAAATGGGTGAGCTGAACATGAAAATCATGGCCAAAATTCAAAATGATGTGATTTCAATCATTGAAGATCTAGGGAAAAAAGGCGGTTTCACCGTGATCCTTGAAAGAGGCACCTTGCTCTACGCAGGGGGGGCTGTTGATATTTCAGACGAAGTGATCAAACTCTACGACGCGAAATCTAAAAAATAAAAAATGGAATTTTTGCTTTCTGACATTGCAGAAATTGTCGGTGGAAAGATCCTGGGGGATCCATCCAGGATCATTCGGGGAACTGCCGGTTTTGAGGCTGCCGGGGCGGAGGATATCACCTATGCCGGAAATGCCCAATACCTGAAACTTCTGGACGGTTCAAGGGCCGGGGCCATCCTGGTTCCCGTGGAATTCAGCACTCCTGGAAAAACACTGATTCAGGTGGATAACCCAAGGATCGCCTTTAACAAGCTTTCCCTGATCTTTGCCCCGAAGAAAACCCCGGTTTCGGGGTTACCGGCGGAAATCCACACAGGCCGGAATTTTGTTTCAGGCAAAGATGTTTCCATCGGACCGTTTGTGACCCTTGGCGATGATGTGGTTCTGGGGGACCGGGTGGTGATTCATTCCAATGTCTCCATCGGACACCAAGTCTGTATCGGCGATGATGCGGAGATTTTTCCCAATGTTACCATTTTGAATGGATGTAAAATCGGGAACCGGGTGATCATCAAAGCCGGAAGCGCTATCGGCAGCGATGGCTACGGTTTTGAGCCGGAAGGCGACCACCTTGTCAAGATCAATCACTTCGGAATCGTCCAGATCGATGATGACGTGGAAATCGGGGCATGCAATACCGTTGACCGGGGAACCACCGGAAAAACATGGATCCAAAAGGGCGTCAAGACGGATAATCTGGTTCATATCGGCCATAATGTCGTGGTGGGGGAAAATACGCGGTTTGTGGCCCAGGTGGGTATTTCCGGAAGCACCACCATTGGAAAGCAAGTATTGCTGGCGGGAAAAGTCGGTGTAAGCGGTCATCTCACCATAGGAGACGGAGTGGTTGTCGGCCCCAAAGGAGGAATCACCAAGTCCATTCCGGCTGGAGAAGTGGTGTCCGGGTATCCCACCATGCCTCATTCCTTATGGTTAAGAGTGGTAAGCGTAATTCCCACCCTTCCTGAACTGAAGAAGAAAATCAGCCGGTTGGAAAAAGCGGTGAACAGCCTTGTTGAGTCCGGCAAGAATAGCAAGGAAGATTCATCCACCCGGGACCGGTAAGGAAAAAACAAGGGATTTAATCAATATGGAATACGACGTTCGAAAAATCATGACATTCTTGCCCCACCGGTACCCGTTTCTTCTGGTGGACCGGATTCTCTCCCTCACGCCGGGAGAAAGTGTTCTGGCTTTGAAAAACGTGACCTTCAACGAACCTTTTTTCCAGGGGCATTTTCCAGGGGCACCCGTCATGCCGGGGGTTCTCATTGTGGAGGCCATGGGTCAGGCCGGCGGGGTTCTGGCCTATGAATCCAACCCCGAAGAAAATCCAAGCAATTTTCTCATCTATCTCATGGGACTCGATAACGTGAAGTTTCGAAAACCTGTTGTACCCGGCGATCAATTGATGATGGAATTGAAAATATTGAAACAGAGGGGCAGAACCGTCAAAATGCTCGGAATTGCAAAGGTGGATGATAAAGTGGTGGCCGAAGCGGAACTCCTGGCCACGGTGGGGGTGAAGGAATGATCCATCCAACAGCCATTGTGGATGCAAAAGCCGAAATCGGCAAGGATGTGCAAATCGGCCCCTATTCCGTTGTCAATGAGGATGTAAAAATCGGTTCGGGTACGGTGATCGGGTCCCATGCTGTGATTGATACTCACACGACCATTGGGGAGAATTGCCGGATCTCCCAATTCGCCTCCATCGGAGCAGTTCCCCAGGACCTTAAGTTCAGGGGAGAGATTACCTTTGTAGAGATCGGCGATAACACGGTGATCCGGGAATTCGTCACCGTCAACAGGGGAACGGCCGGGGGCGGGGGAATGACCCGAATCGGTGCCGGAAGCCTTTTGATGGCCTATGTTCATGCGGCCCATGATTGTATCGTCGGCAAAAACGCTATCCTGGCCAATTGCGCAACCTTGGCCGGCCACGTGGTGCTGGGAGATCACGTATCCGTGGGGGGAATGACTGCTGTTCAACAGTTTGTGAGAATCGGTGACCATGCCTATATTGGTGGACAGTGCGGAGTCCGAAACGATATTCCGCCCTATGTCAAGGCCGCAGGGGGCGAGAAGATGATGCTGGCCGGTATTAACACCATTGGACTGGGCCGCTGGGGATATTCGGAAGAAACCATCAGTATCTTAAAAGCAACCTACCGAAAGCTATTCCGGTCCAAAGGCACCGTGAAAGAAGGCATCGAAGTTGTCCGGGCGGAATTTTCCGGGTGCCCTGAGGCCATGAAAATGATCGAATTCATAGAGTCTTCCAAACTAGGCATCACAAGATAGAGGTTCGCTTTATTGAAGTGTGCTGTTTTTAAAGTAGAAGATCACTCTATGCAAAACCAGGTTTTAAGCTTATGCGTATGGGACTTATAGCGGGGAGCGGTCAGTTCCCCTTGATTTTTTTAAAGGCTGCCGAATTAAAAGGGGTTGAGGTCTTTGCCCTGGCCTTGGAAGGCGAAGCGGATCCTGAATCCATGAAACTCGCCCGTTCGGTTGAGTGGGTCTGCCTGGGTGAGATGGAAAAAATGATGTTGTTCTTCAAAAAAAACAACATCCAAGAAGCCGTGTTGCTGGGGGCTGTGAATAAAACAAAAATGTTTTCAGACTTCAAGCCGGACATGACAGCCATTTCCATTGTATCCCGAATGAAGGATACCCATGATGACGCCCTGCTCAGGGCTTTTGCCGATGCTCTGGAAACCCGGGGCATTAAGATCCGTCCTTCCACCCTGCTCCTTCCAGAGCTTGTGTCCCCGCCGGGCTGTTGGACCGCAAGAAAGCCTTCCGGTTCAGAGGAGGCGGACATGAAACTGGGGGTTGATATCGCAAGAAAGATCGGGGCCTTGGACATCGGTCAAAGCGTGGTGGTGGGCGGTGGATCGGTGCTTGCCGTGGAAGCCATGGATGGAACAGATGCCACCATCAAAAGAGGGGGCGCCTTGGCGAAAAAAGGGGCGGTGGTGGTGAAAACCGCCAAACCCGGCCAGGACATGCGGTTTGATGTTCCGGCAGTGGGGATGGACACCCTAAGATCCATGAAGGATGCAGGGGTAACGGCCCTTGGGGTGGAAGCGGAAAAAACCCTATCTTTTGACCGGCAGGAGATGGTGAAATTTGCCGATGAATCGGGCATTTCCATCGTCGGCCTGGAACCCGTGGCCTGAGGGAACAGCATGTTGAATCCCGCCTATGTCATGATCATTGCCGGTGAGCCCTCGGGGGACCTTCACGGCGCCAATCTCGTCAAGGCCATGAACAGATTTGACGGCCTGACGATTTTCGGCATCGGCGGAGACGCCATGGAAGCGCAGGGGGTTGAGCTGGTTTATCACATCCGGAACCTGTCGGTCATGGGGTTGACGGAAGTTTTCTCTAAAATATCCAATATCCTCGAAGCCCTGAAAATCGCCAATAAAACCATCGAAGAACGGAACCCGGATCTTCTCATCCTCATTGATTTTCCCGGATTCAATCTGAGGGCGGCCAAAATGGCCAATGCCATGGGAATACCGGTTCTGTATTATATCAGCCCCAAAATCTGGGCATCCAGGAAGGGGAGGATTAGAAAAATCCGAAAACGCATCAGCCATATGGCGGTGATTCTGCCCTTTGAAGAAGCCTTTTATGCTCGATACAAAATTCCGGTCACCTATGTGGGGAACCCGCTTCTGGATACGAAACTTCTTGAGTTTCAACCCGAAAAACACCCGGGAGAAAAGGACTTCACCACCATCGGTTTGCTTCCCGGTTCGAGGGAAAAGGAAATCACAGCCCTCCTGCCGGTGATGATGGAAACGGCCATTCATCTGGCCCGGAAAAATCCGAAATGGGAATTTTTAATCTCCCAAGCATCCTCCATTGACTCCATTCTGCTGGAAAAGATGGTTTCTCCGTATCGGGATGCTTTCAGGTTTGAAATCGTTCGGGGTGAGGTGCATGAGGTGTTTCGCAGGGCTGATTTTTTAATCGCCGCATCCGGCACGGTAACCCTTGAAGCGGCCATTGTGGGAATCCCCATGGTGGTGATTTATAAACTCTCCACCCTGAGCTATTGGATTATAAAAATGTTTATCCGGGTAAAGCATATCTGCCTGGTGAATCTGATTGCCGGAAAATCCGTGGTTCCAGAGCTGATTCAGAAAAAGGCCCAACCAGAGAATATCGCGCAAACCGTGAATGATATTTTACATGACCCTGAGAAATTGTGCCGGATGAGAGATGATCTTAGCGATGTGAAAAAACAGATCGGTGGTCCCGGAGCCTCGGAACGTGTTGCGAACCTTGCCATGAGAGTCATGGAAGAATGAGCCCCATGAAAAAAATCATTGAAGAATTCAAATGGACTGCCGTGGGGATCATCGGGAAACTGTTGATAGACGCCATATGCCTGACCCTTAAAATTGAAAAGGTTGGATGGGAAAGGGTTGCCCCCACATTTAAATCCGGGAAATACATCATGTCGTTATGGCATTCCCGTCTTTTTGTTCTAAGCTATGTGCATAAAAACTCCAATGTGCTGGTTCTGGTGAGCCAGTCCAAGGACGGGGAGATCATCAAAAGAATTTTGGACCGGCAGGGTCAGGAAGCCATGCGGGGGTCTTCAACCCGGGGAGGTTTGAGAGCCCTGGCTGCCATGATCAAAAACTTGAAAACAAACCAAAGGCCCGGGGCTTTTACACCGGACGGACCCCAGGGACCGAGATTCATCGTAAAACCGGGGATTATCACCCTGGCCAAAAAAACCGGGTATCCCATTATGCCCATGAGCTATAACGCGGGCAAAATAAAAATATTCAATAGTTGGGACCGGTTTGTTCTGCCCATGCCTTTTTCTTCCTGCACCCTGGTTTATGGCGAGCCCGTTTATGTCCCGAAAGATGCGGACGAAGTTCTGGAAAGAGCATGTCTGGATAAGGTTCAGGAAGAGATGAACCGAATCACGGAGTTGGTCGATACCCTTTATCACCATAGGATTGTATGATCCATTGAACGAAAACAAAACACCTCTGAAAAGCCGAACCAAGGTTCTCCTGGAGATCGTAATGCAATACAAGTCCAGGCTGGCTTTTGCCATGATTTGTATGGTGATTGTGGCGGCATGCAATTCCGCAGTGGCCTTTCTGGTGAAGCCGATTCTGGACGATATCTTCATCAATAAGGATGAGGCCATACTGCGCCTCATGCCCCTTTTGGTGATGGTCCTCTATCTGCTCAAAAATGGTTCCGGCTTCGGCCAGGCCTATTTTATGAGTTATGTGGGGAATAAAGTTGTTCAGGACCTCAGAAACCTGTTGTTTGAAAATATTCAGAGGTTATCCATCTCCTATTTTCATAAAGAGAAAACAGGCGGCCTCATGAGCCGGGTGACCTATGATGTGTCCATGATCAAAAACATGGTGTCTTTGTCCATTACCGGAGCCCTGAAGGATGCGTTCACCATTGTGGGCCTTCTATGCGTGGTTTTGTACCGGGACTGGCAACTGGCCTTTCTGGCTCTCATTGTTTTGCCCTTTGCAGCCTATCCCATTATACGATTCAGCCGGAAAATTCGAAAGGTCAGCACCGGATATCAGGAATCCATGGGTGATTTGAGCACTTTTCTTCATGAGAAATTTGCAGGGAACAAGATCGTCAAGGCTTTTGGGAATGAGGAATTTGAAATTCAAAGGTTTGCGGACAAAACCCGGAGGCAGTTCAAACTGGAGATGAGATCCGTCAAGGCCAAATCCTTATCCTCGCCGGTGATGGATCTTCTGGGAGGTGTCGGTGTGGCCCTGATTATCTGGTATGGGGGTTCCAAAGTCATTTCCGGGCAGTCCACGGTGGGGAATTTCTTTTCCTTCATGACCGCTGTGTTTCTTTTATATGACCCGTTAAGGCGACTCACCCAGGTGAACAATGCTTTACAGGAAGGGCTATCCGCGGTTGAACGGGTTTTTGAAGTGATTGAAATGAAATCCGAAATCGGGGAGGCGGAAAATCCCAAAACCTTGGTCACAGGAGCCCATCGGGTGGTTTTCAGCCATGTGGATTTCAAATATGAAGACCAATGGGTATTAAAGGACATCAGCCTCTCATTGAACCCGGGTCAAATTGTGGCCCTTGTGGGCATGAGCGGCGGGGGAAAAACCACGATGGTGAACCTGGTCCCCAGGTTTTATGACGTTTGTGGCGGAAAGATAGAGATGGACGGAACCGACATCCGGGAATTGAGTATCAGCTCCCTCCGTTCACAAATTGCCATGGTCACCCAGGAACCCATTCTCTTCAACGATACGATTTTGGAAAATATCGCCTACGGCAATCGCAAAGCAGGGCGGGAGGAGATTGAAAATGCCGCAAAGGCCGCCTATGCATATGATTTTATTGAGTCGCTTCCAAAGAAATTCGACACCCCGATCGGGGAGCTGGGTTCCCGCCTTTCCGGGGGAGAAAAACAACGCATATGCATTGCGCGGGCGCTACTGAAAAACGCCCCCATTCTCATTCTGGATGAAGCCACCTCCTCCCTGGATTCAAAGGCTGAATCCCTGGTTCAAAAAGCTCTGGAAAACCTTATGCACGGGAGATCCACATTTGTGATTGCACATCGGTTGTCCACCATCATCCATGCGGACCGCATTGTCCTGATTTCCGGGGGCCGAGTGATTGAAGAAGGTCGCCATGATGAATTATTGAAAAAACAGGGGGACTATTTCAAACTCTACAATATGCAATTCAAGAACAACCCTCTTTCCGCCGGTGGGGATAGCGACTAATCCTTTCAGGGGCCGGTTTTCTAAAACCAAGGTATGGAAAACAAAATGATCAAGCATCGGATTTACGATTTTTTCGCCACCCGAAGGATATTCATCTCACGGCTCATCGGGGTTTGTTCCTTGATCCTGTTATTGTTTACCCAAACCCGGCTCCAGGGCTCCGTCTGGGCGGGAAAACTCATGGAAAATCTTGGCCTGTTGCTCATTGTTTTGGCCGTTCTGGGAAGAATATGGGCATCCTTTTATATATGCGGGTATAAAAACAGGCAGGTTATTGATCAAGGGCCTTACTCGATGGTGAGAAACCCCCTTTATATCTTCAGTTTTCTGGGGGTTATGGGGATCGCGGTTTCCTCAGGAAATCTATTATTCACCGGATTGATCATCACCTTGTTTTTATTTTATTATCCCATGGTCATCGTAAATGAGGAAAGACGATTGAAGGAATTTCTCGGGGAGGCATTCACTTCGTATGCGGAAACAACCCCTCGGTTTATTCCAAAACCCTCAAATTACCGACAGCCGGAAACCTATCCGGTGAATGTGGCGACTTTTTCAAGGTCCTTTTTGGATGGCGTCTGGTTTTTTTTAGGCTATATTGGAATTGATCTCATCAAGGCAGGCCATGAAGCAGGCATCCTTCCCGTATTCCTGAATATCGGATAAATGAATTCTATAATCTTGACACTATGACTATGTTTTCATTGATACATCGTTATCTGTTTTTTGAATTGATTCCTCCCTTTACAATCAATCTCGCCTTTTTCACCTTTATCTTCCTGATGACCAAGATTCTGGAAATTACCAATTATATCGTGAACTACCGCATGAGCTTGTCCAAGATTCTACTGCTCTTGATGTACTATATGCCCTATTTTCTGACCTTTGTGATCCCCATGTCGGTGATGATGGCGGTATTGCTGACTTTCCTTCGAATGTCCAGCGACAATGAAATCATTGCCTTGCGGTCCTCGGGCGTCAGCCTCTATCAACTTTTGCCCCCGGTGATCCTTTTCTGTACGATGGGATGCGCTTTAACCGCGATGGTGACCATTTACGGCACTCCCTGGGGCTACATATCCATTCGAAAAATGGGATATGACCTGGCCTCAGCCAATCTCAATATCGGGCTGAAAGAGAGAACCTTTAACAACCGATTTGACGATGTCACCCTGTACGTGAGTCAAATAGATCCGAAAAGGAATATCCTGAGAGACATTTTTATTGAAGACAAGCGGGATGCCAAAGCAGTCAGTTCAATTTTCGCTCCAAAAGGCTCCCTGTACAGTGATTCCAAAAATATGGCTGTCTATCTTCAATTGCAAGACGGCATGATCAATCATGTGGATTTAAAGAACAAGGCAGTTAATTCCGTCACTTTTGAAACCTACATGCTGACCCTCAATATTAAAACCGATCGGAATATTATCAATCAAGAAAAATCCAAGGATCAAAAAAGCATGACTCCGGGTGAATTGAGGAAAGCCATTTCCATGGCAAAAATTAAAGATGCGCAATATTACAAGTATCGGATTGAACTCCAGAATAAGTTTTCCATCCCGATTGCCTGCTTCACGCTGGGGATTCTGGCGGTTCCCCTTGGGGTGCAGTCCAAGGCAAGACGGCAATCCTACGGGTTGGGGTTGGGGTTGTTTTCTTTTTTGTTGTACTATTTATTATTATCCTTCGGGTGGGTTTTTGGGAAAACAGGCAGTTTCCCCCCTGAAATTGGCATTTGGATTCCAAACATCGTCATGGGAACCATGGCCCTTGTCTTTTTTGTGGTCACGGTAAACGATGGGACCCCTTTCTTTAAGAAATCATAATCAATGACCCTTCTGACCCAATATATCCAAAAAGAAGTGATCCGGTATTTCTTGATTGTCATGGTGACGGTACTGGGGATCTATTTAACGGTGGATTTTTTTCAACGGATCGATAATTTTATTTCGGAAAATATCGGAGGGTATAAAATCCTCCTCTACTTTCTTTGCAACCTGCCCACCATTATTGTTCAGATCATTCCCGTTTGCCTGCTTCTATCGGTTGTGATCACCCTTGGGTTGATGAATAAATATAATGAGATCATCGCCTTGAAGAGTTGCGGCATTGGTTTTTCCTTTATCGTCAAACCCGTTCTCATGGTAGGGATATCGGGTACGGTTATTTTATTCCTGCTGTCTGAAATTCTTGTTCCTCTCACGGTTCCCGTATCCAACAGAATCTGGATAGAAGATATCAAAAAAAAGAACATGGTGACCACCGAGGAAAAAGACATCTGGATCAAAGGCAACCATTCAATCACCCACATCACCTACTACAACCCGTTTGAAAAAAAAATATATAACATCAGCCTTTATTCCTTCAACCACGCCTTTGCGCTGGCGAAAAGAACCGATGCTGAGATGGGTGAGTTCGTTAATGGCCGGTGGACTTTGCATAATACCATGGATCAGACCCTCAATGAAGTGGATGGAAAGTACAAAACCGATCTCTTTGACCGGCAGACAAGGGACCTGGATCTACTGCCGGAGGATCTCACCCGGGTGATTAAAAAATCCGAAGAAATGACCTATCGGGAACTCCTATCCTACATAGGAAAAGTTGAAGATGAGGGATACGACGCCACTATTTATAAAGTGGATTTATACGGGAAAAAAACCGCGCTCCCCTTTGTCTGCATCATCATGGCTCTTGTGGGCGCTGGAATCGGCGTGAAAAAGCATATCAAGGAGGGCCTGCCGGTGGGCGTGGCCTATGGCATCGGCATCACCTTCCTATACTGGATTTTTTTCAGTTTTTGCATGTCCCTTGGCTATGGAGGGGTTATTCCGCCCCTGCCGGCGGCGTGGCTTCCGAACCTGGTTTTTCTTTCCTGGGGTGTGTATCTGGGGTTGAATAATTGATGAAAGCCCAACAACTATGGTTAACCCCGAGCAAAATCAAGTGCGCATAATGGAGGGTAAAGAAGAACCACGTTCCTTGGCCCTTCTTTTTTTTCTCAGGCTCTTGTCCCGGTTGTATCTTTATACCGTTCGATTCCGAAATTTTCTTTACGAAACGAACCTGTTGGCCATAAGAAAGCTGCCCTGTAAGGTCATTTCCATCGGCAACCTTTGTGTCGGCGGGACTGGAAAAACACCCATGACCATTTATATTTCGGAGCTGCTTCGAAAACAGGGGTTTAAAGTATGCGTAATTACAAGGGGATATAGAGGAAAGGCGGAAAGAAAAGGCGGTATTGCCGGCGATGGACAAGCCATTTTCATGTCCCCCGATATCGCCGGGGATGAACCGTTCATGATGGCCCGGACGTTAACGAATATCCCTGTCCTGGTGGGAAGGAATCGTTTCCAGTCCGGCATGACAGCCATCCATCAATTCGGGGCGGAAGTGATTGTGCTTGACGATGCCTTCCAGCACCGAAAGCTTTTCAGGGATGTGGATATCGTGCTTCTGGACGGAAAGGCTCCCTTGGGTATCGGGAAACCCTTGCCCATGGGAAGATTAAGAGAGCCCGTGGAAGCATTATCCAGAAGCCATGCGGTGGTTTTTACCCGATCCGAACCGAATGATTCTGGAAAAGGGGATGACCCATCCATTCCAATTCGAAATATTCTGAAAAAGCAGCCCATATTTCATTCCATGCACCTGCCCCACATTCACGCAATGATTCAGGCCGGAGAAATGAAAGCAGGATTACCGGAAGTGCAAACTGCCCTTGCTTTGGAATCATTGGAAGGGAAGAGCGTGATCGCTTTTTCCGGGCTTGCTGAAAACCATCATTTTAAAAATACGCTATTGGAGCATGGGCTTGATGTTGTCGGCTTTTATGATTTCAAAGATCATCATGTGTATTCAAAAGAGGATCTGCAAACCCTCATCGGGACCGCCTCCCGAAGCAGGGTGGAATACCTGGTGACCACTGAAAAAGACTTTGTAAAACTTCCCGATGATATGGCTTGGCCCGTGGCTCTGGTGGTGGTTGGCGTCAAGATATCCATGGGATCGGAAGAAAAGGATTTCGAGCTTTTTTTGATGAGCCAGCTCTCAAGGTAACGCCCATGAAAAGGATCGGTTGTTTTACTCAAAGACTGGCCTGACATCCCACAGGCTGAAATGTTTATCCGTGTAAACATTATGACCGATGGCCTCATAAGGAAACAAACCCTGGCTTTCCGGCCACAAAATATGCGTTAAAGTATTGTCTCTTAATAATCGGGCTGTTTCTGACGGCTTTCGGGTTGCAGGATATCGGTACAGTTCCTCCGCTGTTTTTAGTCTTTCATACCAGGCAAGAAATTCCTGATCTTTTGTGGGGTTGGATTTGGCAGTGACAAATACCGGAACACCGGCTTCCAAACGAAGGTTTTTCAGTTCCGGGGGGATTAAATAGAGATTTTTCGGTTCATGATGTTTTGCCAGAAAGCCGGAAATAAGATAGTCCGGGCGTTTGGTTTTATCTTGATAGTTGAAATAGGTTTCCATGGATCCCACCAGACAGGCTATGAAAATAAGTATCATGGCCCTGACCTTAAGCCGCTGGAATAAGAAATCCCTTCTTTTTTGAATTTTTCCGGAAATCCATTTTGCTGTTTTTGTGACGAGTATCATCCAACTCACCGGGGCAGCCAAAACGGAAACCCGCCAAGGTGCCAGGGCAACAAGGGCGGGATTTTGGATCATCATGTTGAAGACCGATGACAGTGCGGCAATGGAGAGCAAGACAAAGAGAACCTGTCCCACAAGATGTTTCTTTTCCATCCAGGCCGCCGCAAAGCCTACAATGAAAAATTGAAGGGTCAAACGAAGGCTCCAGTGGGAAGGAAGTGAATGGTGGGGAATGCATATCTCCTTGAGAATTTGATAGGCATTGTCCTGAATAACCGGAGTCCCTGATGATAATGTGCTCACATTCCATTGGGCCAAGGGAATGAGAACCATGAAGACAAGAAGGAGGAACCCCGCACGTTTTTTCCAGCTTACGTCCGGCTGGGCGTGGAATGATATCAAGACCATTGAAAGGGCCAACACCGAGGAAACAAACAGGTAGGCTGGATGGAAAAGGGGGGCCATAATCAAGCAAATCCATGAAAGGATGAATTGCCTTGACTGGAACGCGGCAATTCCACCAATCAAAAACACGCCAAAACAGCAGGGCTGGTAGTACTCACCCAGCAGATATTGATAGGCCAGGCCATCCGGAAAGAAATGTCCCCATAATTGCCTGAGTCCTTCTGTGTGAATTAACAACCAAAGGAAAGAAAATACCAGCAAGGTTTTGGGCTGGCCTTGACCCTTTGGAACCAGGGTTTTGGCCAGCCAGATGCTGAAAAGGCTGTAAAGGCCGGCCAGCAATAAAAAGGACAGGTGTACACCGGCATATAACCCGAGAGATTCATATTGCCATTTGAGCAAATGAGAAAAAACGGGGAAGGGGTCGGTTATCCCGGCCATCCAATCCGAGGCAATATCCCCGTATTTTGCCAGGGAAAGCCCGGTGATAAATTTGGTGTTCTGGTTTTCCGTAAAAATTGCTTTTTGGGCAAATGCCATACCGAATAAAAGGGGGTAAATATAATACCATCCCTTGGGGATTGTTTTACCGTCATCACGCATCATGATTCGCTTTCAAAAAATATCGATTGAAGAACCTGATAATGAAGGATTGGCTTTGGACGGGGTTATTCAAAGACGCCATTTAAAACATGAGGCAAATGATGCTTTTTCACTGAACGCTCCCATCTCCCAGTGTATTTTTCAATCAGCTTTTCTTTACTTCCCGAATAATACCTGGCTTTATCAAAATCAACAATAAAGGGAAAATTTTGATCGTTCAATAAAATATTTCCCGGATGGAGGTCCACATGAAGAATATTATGGCGGACCAGGAGGAATATTTTTTCCCGAATGACAGGCAACAGTTGTTTTACAAGCTTTTCATCGGATAGGCTGATTTGGGCGAGGGTTTTGTGGGGGCCTATGCTTTCCATGATCAACCAGCATTTGTAAAACAGATTGCCTTTCCATACACAAGCCAGAGGATTGGGGACGGGCAGGCCGATGCCCTTTGCCCTGGCCAGCCACTGGAATTCGCTGAGACTTCGAATTTTGCCCCCGCGAAGATAGGTTTCTTTGACAAAAACACCCGGAATTCCCCCCCTTGCATAGGATTTAATTACAACTTCTCCCAGGCCCTGGATGTTCATGGAAAATACTTTCCGTCTTCCCCCGAGAACATCCGCACTTTTTTCCGGTGATTTTTTCAAGCAAGGCAATAGAAGGTGAACGTGCGCTTCCGTCAATGGGGGGACAAAGCTCGCATGGTATCCGTCAATTTTATCAGGGAATGGTTTTGTCATGAGAAAATTCATCCTAAGAGTTTTTCCATGGCCTGAATCACTTTGCCCGACGCAAGACCGTTGATGCACTCCCATGTGCCGTTGGGGCATTTTTGGCTTCCGTGCCTTCGGCAGGGTTTGCAGGGAAGATCGGCTCGTTCCACCACCACGGCTCGGTTTTTCCAGGGGGAGAACCCGAAACGCGGGGATGTGGCGCAGAATATGGCCACATTGGGAATTTTAAAGGCCGAGGCCATGTGAAGGGCCATGCTGTCGTTGCAGACCACCAGCCGGGCATTTTTCGTCACATACAGGGTTTCGGAAATGCCTATTTTCCCTGCGATATTCATAACGTCCAGACCGGATGCGATTTCTTCCAGAAGGGGCCTTTCCCCCGGGGACCCGTTGAGCACCACTTTATAGGCGGTGTTGTTCAGATACTTGATCACATCACGATACCCCTGCAAGGACCATCTTTTGGTGTTCCAGACACTTCCGGGAACCAGGAGGACGTATTTGCCCGAAGGCGGCAGCAGGGAAAGAAAATCCGGATTCATCTCCTCTTTTTCAGGCGCAAAAAGCCTCATGTCGGTGTTCAGTCTGGACAGGGGGCGTTCTCCGGACAAAATGGAGAGGTTTCTCAAGACGTCATGAATTTCCAGGGAACGGGTTTGCCTTTGGGTGTACAAAAAACCGAGTTTGGAATCATGAAACCCCACACGAACCGGAATCCCGGAAAGCTTTAAAAGCACCGCCGTTCTGGGAGACCGATGAAGGGCATACACCCGGTCAAATTCCATTTCCCTCAATCGATTGGCCATTTGACGCAATCCTGCAAAACCGGATTGGGCCTTTCGCTTATCATAGGGAATGACCCCGGCAAGAAAAGGGTCCCGCTTGACCAGGTGGGCGGATTCCGGCGTGGTCATCATCCAGAGATCCGCTTCGGGAAATCTTTCGCGAAGGCCTGTGATCACCGGGGTGGAGAGGATGGTATCTCCTAAAAAACTGGTTTGGACAAGGAGTAGGTTCATGGGATTTCAGATGGATCCGGCATCTTGGGTTAAATAGGTTCGGATGGCATAATTGATTTTAGCCATCACCTCTTCGGGGGCAATTTGCGCCATGCGGTCAAGCCGCAATTTTCGGGTGATGGGGCTGCCGGTTTCACCGGGGTCTGCATATTTGTTGATTAAAAGATCATGGAATTTTTGATAGGGGCCGCATCTTCTGGGGTCGGATGCTCCGTAAAGGGAGATCGTGGGCACATTCATGGCCACGGCCATGTGAAGAGGGCCTGTATCCGGTGAGACCACCAAGGATGAACCCGAAAGCTGCAAAAGAGTATGGCGAACGGGTTTTTCCAGGGCCACCTTCGGAGAGCATCGGCACAAAGAGAGAATCCGTTCCGCCATCCGGGCTTCCCCTTGGGACGGGCCGCCGATGAGCATGGGCTGAAAACCCGTGTGATGGGCCACATGGTCTGCCGCTGCGGCATATCCTTCCGGAGACCAGTCCTTTCTGGGGTCCGAAGTGGCGATGACAAAAGAAATAACAGGGTTTTGGATATTTTTGAAAAAGGCCTCCCGCCAGGCCAGCTCTTCTTGGGTAAAAAGAATATTCCATTCCGGAGGTTGGTGCCCAATCCGGAGGTAGTCCAGAAATTCGAAGAATTGATCCTGGACATGCCCGGGCTTGCGGTTGGGGATTTGTTGGTTTACAAACAGCCAGTTCAATTCCCGGGATCGCTTGAAATCAAATCCCAGTTTGATATCCGCCTTGACCAGGGCGGTGATCAGGCTGGCCCTCACACTAACCTGGGGAATGATGGCCAGGTCAAAATGCTGATTTTTTAACTGTTGATGCAGATCCCTCCAGGATTTCAGGTCGTTTTTTTTCCCGAAAATCAGGAAGTTGTCAATATTTTTCTGGCATTTTACCATTTCATAAGAAAGGGGGTGAAGGACCCAGGTCAGCCGGGATTCAGGCCAGGCCTTCTTCAGGCCGTTTGCAAGGGCCAGGGCATGAACCATGTCCCCCAGGGCGGAAAGCCGGACGAGACATATATTTTTGAAGGGAGGACCGGACACGGTTTATTTGCCGAAAACCGTTTTCAGTAATTCAGTGGTCCTTGCAACAGGATTATTCCGGATCTTTTTTTCTTCCTCGGCCATCATAAAGAAAACCCCGTCAAGGCCTTTCCGGGTCACGTAGTCATCCAGGTCCAGGGAATCCGTTTTTGTAAACGGCGCCAGGGAAGTATACTTTGATTTCATGTCCTTGTAGGATTTGGCAACCCCCACCTTGTCCATGCTTTCTGTGACCACCGGTTTGAACAAGGCATAAAGGTCTTCCGTGGTCTTTTCTGAAAAGTACTGAGTTGCGGCAGTATCCCCCCCCTTGAGGATTTTCCCGGCATCTTCAAAGGACATTTGCTTGATGGCACTCATAAAGATTGCAGTGGCTTTGGGGGCTGCTTTTTCAACCGCCCGGTTCATGCTCAGTTCAAAATTATTGATGGTTTCTTCATACCCGAATTTCTTCATGATATCCGTAACGGTTTGAAGTTTTTTGGGGACGGTGATTTTGATCCCGGGGTTTTTGTAAAAACCGTCTTCCTTTGAAACCGAGCCCACGGCTTTTTCCGTGGAAATGGTGAGGGCTTCCTTGAGCCCTGAAACAATGGTGCTGTTATTCAATCCTTTTTCAGAGGATGTGTTTCCTTTGGAGACATTTAAAAGATCGTCCAAAAGCCCTCCGCTGGCGGCACCGGCCATGCTGAAAAATATAAACATCAGAAGAAGAAACTGTTTTTTCATGGCGCTCCTTTACATTTTCATTTAAAAGTATGACTGGTTTATAACACAGGGTTGGACCCATTGACAATGATTTGAATGAATTCCATCGGAACATGGGGCCTGGTGCAAAACGCCTTCAAACAAGGAAACCCAAGAGCCATCTTCGGCAAATATTGACAGGAAGCCCGTTTTTCTGCTATGCATAATCCATTGAAAAGATGGAGAAATAAAATGAAGATCTTGGCAGCCCGCGCGTTGTTTCAAGTGGTTTTCGTGGTCCTTCTCATGGGACGGACCGATTCCATGGCCCAAAACACCCCTTCCACCCTGGCCATGTCCGACGCCATTGTCACGGCCCTTAAACAGAATCCCCGGGTGAAAGCAGCACGGTATGAGGTGGAGGGGGCTTCAGCCCAAGTGACCCAGGCCCGGTCGGGGTTTCTTCCCCAACTGGGCGTATCCGAAACCTACAGCCGAACCAACAGCCCCTTGTGGGCCTTTGGCACAAAACTCAACCAGTCCGCCATCACCGCCGGGGACTTTAACCCCGCCCTGTTGAACCGCCCGGATCCCATTGATAATTTCAAGACCGCCCTTTCTTTGTCCTGGAATATTTTTGACGGGGGCCAGACCTGGATCGGATTTCGTCAGGCCATGGAAAACGTGAAGGCCGGAACCCTGGCCCTTCAACGTACGGAGCAGGAAGTGGTCGGCCAGGTGGCGGCAACCTATGTGGGATGTTTGATGGCGGAACAAAACCTTTTGGTGGTGGAGCAATCCCTGGAAACGGCCCGGGCCCATCTCAAGGTGGTGGAGGACCGGGAACGGGGCGGCCTTGCGGTGAAAAGCGATGTGCTTCGGGCCAGGGTTCGCATTTCCGATTTGGTTCAACAAAAGCTCCATGGGGAAAGCCAGGTCAAAATTTCCCTGGCCGCCCTGAACGCCGTCATGGGACAAACGGGGGTCTTGTCCGAAACCGTGACACTGGAGGATTCTTTTCAGAAATGCATTCCCACCGAGGGCAGCCTGGAAGAGTGGGTTGCCAAAGCCCTGGAACATCGGCCGGATCTCCAGCAACTCAGGGTGCAGGAGGGGGTGGCCCGACAGCAGGTCAATCGCGAACGGGCGGCCCGTTATCCCAGCCTGGCCTTGCAGGGCAATTATGAGATGAATTCTGAAAATTTTAACGACAACGAGGACAATTACACCGTGGGGGCGGCGGTGCAGCTTCCCCTGTATACCGGGCACCGGATATCCGGCCGGACCGCGGAAGCCGCAGCGGTGCTTTCCAGGATGGGAGCCATGCGGGAAGGCTTGGAACTGGCCATACGCATGGATACCCAAAGGGCCTTTTATGACGCCCGGAGTTCCTGGCAAAGCATTGAGGTGGCACGGGCTTCTGTGAATCAGGCGGAAGAGGGCCTGCGCATTGTTTTTAACCGATACACCAATGGATTGCTGGCCATGGTGAGCCTGCTGGATGCCCAAACCGCCCTTCAGCAGGCCCAGACCCAGCATTTTAAAGCCATGCATGATTACAAGGTTGCCCGAATTTCCCTCGCCTTGGCGGGGGGAGTCATTGGCCCGGATTTTCAATAAAAATGGAGTGCCCTATGAAACGTAAAAGAAGATTCTTCATTCCCCTATGGATGGTCCTGGCCCTTTCTGCTTGCGGAAATAAAATTGAACCGGGAAACACGCTTCCGGAAGGCGGTGAAAGCATTAAGACTGCGACTGCCGAAGTTCGGATCAACCAGGAACCGTTTTACTATGAGGCCGTGGCCACCATCAATGCCCATACCGTGGGTACGCTTTCGGCCAAAATCATGGGAACCGTACAGGCGGTTCATGTGGAGGAAGGAGACCGGGTGGAGGCCGGAGATCTTCTGGTCACGCTGGACCCCCGAACGGTAACCTCCCAACTGGATCAGGCCGAGGCAGCATTAAGAGAAGCCAAGCGGGCCGAAGCATCGGCGGCCTCTTCCGGCGATGCTGCCGCTGCTGCCGCAAAACTGGCTTCCACCACCTATCAGCGCTATCGTCAACTGCTCCAGGAGAATTCGGTTTCCCGGCAGGAATTTGATGAGGTGGAAT
Source organism: Desulfobacteraceae bacterium (assembly GCA_013791935.1). Lineage (GTDB taxonomy): Bacteria > Desulfobacterota > Desulfobacteria > Desulfobacterales > UBA5616 > VMSV01. Next base: position 22,678 of record VMSV01000227.1, read on the forward strand.
CCCGTTTCCAACAGGCCAAAGCCGTCCTGGCCCAGGCCCAGGCCATGAAGGAAGCGGCCCGGTCCAGGGTCCAGCAAGCCGGGGCTTCGGTGGAACAGGCTACGCTGGCCAGTCGGGACGCCAGGGTTCTGGCCCCTTACAAGGGCCGGGTGGTGGCGAAAATAGTCAATGTCGGGAATCTTGCTTCTCCCGGAACCCCGTTGCTGACCCTTGAACAGGAAGGCGGATTTACCGCAGACCTGGTGCTGCCCGAGCGGCATATCCAAGCAGTTCATGTGGGGATGCCGGTGAAGGTTCGTGTGCCTTCCCTTGGAAAGATTGACGTTTCCGGAGAAATCGGACGGATTGTTCCAGCCGCGGATGCCCAGAGCCGCAGCTTTGAAGTCAAGGTGACCATGCCTGAAAATTCGGAACTCAAATCCGGCATGTTCGCCCGGGTGTTCATTCCCCTGGGAGGAACGGGAATTCTAAGCGTTCCCCGGACCGCTGTGGTGGACCAAGGTCAGCTTACAGGCGTTTTCATTGTGGATGACAACCATGTGGCCCGTTTCCGGTTGATTCGCACAGGAAAAAACCTTGTGGACCAGGTGGAAGTCATCTCCGGGCTGAAACAAGGGCAGCGCTATGTCATCCAGGCGCCAGTCACCCTGCAAGACGGCATGAAAGTGGAGGAAATGCCATGAGTTCAAGTATCGGTGCTGCGGGGAAAATCGCCCGGTTTTTTATCGATTCCAAATTGACGCCCCTGATCATTATCACGTCGGTTCTGCTGGGGCTCGCAGCCATTGTGGCCCTGCCGCGGGAAGAAGAGCCCCAGATTATCGTTCCCATGATTGATATCTTTGTCCGGATGCCCGGAGCGGACGCCAAGGAGGTGGAGCAGCGCATCACCGGTCCCATGGAAAGACTGCTCTGGGAAATTCCCGGAGTGGAGTATGTGTACACCACCTCGGCTCCGGGGGCCTGCATGGCGGTGGTGCGGTTTTATGTGGGGGAGAATGAAGAACAGGCCATCGTTAGGCTTCAGTCCAAGCTTATGGCCAATTATGATCGCATTCCCTGGGCCGCGTCGCCTCCGCTCATCAAACCCCGCTACATCGATGATGTTCCCATCATGGCCCTGACCTTCTGGAGCGAAGTCCAGGGCATGGACCACTATCTCCTTCGCCGGGTGGCTGCCGAGATGGAAACCGTGGTCAAGCAGGAACCGGATGTGTCCATCACCACCCTCATCGGAGGAACCCCTCGGAAAGTTCGGGTTCTTTTGGATCCGGTGCGACTGGCTGCAGCCGGAATCGACCTGAATCAAGCGGCCAACATTTTGCTGGGGGCCAACCAGGCGGCCCGGGCCGGAACCTATCCTTCCCGGCAGGGGGAGGTGACGGTTCGTGTGGACGGTTTTCTCAACACCAAAGAGGACGTGGAACGGGTGGTGTTATGCAATTCCAAGGGACGGCCCGTATATGTGGAGGATGTGGCTGAAGTTCTGGATGGTCCTGCGGAACCGGATCAATATGTTTTTTTCGGGGAAGGGCCGGCTTCGGAGGAAAAACAGATCAGCGGCAAGGGCGTGTTTCCCGCCGTCACCCTCACCCTGGCCAAGCGAAAAGGCACCAATGCCATTGATGTGGCCCACCGAGTGCTTAACCGCCTTGAAAAAATGAAGGGCACTAAACTGCCCGACAACATCCACATGACCATTACCCGCAATTACGGGGAGACCGCCAAGGAAAAATCCAATGAACTCCTGTACCACATGGCCATTGCCGTCCTATCGGTCACCCTGCTGATCTGGCTGGTATTAGGCAGGCGAGAGGCCGGCGTGGTGGCCCTGGCCATTCCGGTCACCCTGGCCCTCACCATGGCGGTGTTCTTCCTCTATGGTTATACCTTGAACCGCATCACCCTTTTTGCCCTGATCTTTTCCATCGGAATTCTGGTGGATGATGCCATTGTGGTGGTGGAAAACATGGTTCGCCACTATCACCTGCCCCAGAACCAGGGGCGAAACCGTTTTTCCGTGGCCATTGAGGCTGTGGATGAGGTGGGCAACCCTACCATCCTGGCAACCCTTGCGGTGATCGGTGCTATCCTGCCCATGGCGTTTGTGGGGGGCCTCATGGGACCCTATATGCGGCCCATTCCGGTGGGCGCATCCGCCGCCATGATCTTTTCCCTGATTGTCGCTTTTATCGTAACCCCATGGGCCTCGGTTCGATTGCTTGGAAAGCATGCTCCGGAGGGAGCGGGCTCGAACCATGGCAAGGAGGATTGGAGCATCCGGCTTTACCGTCGCATGATGGACCCCCTGATCCACAATGCCAAGATGCGCTGGATTTTCCTGGCCGTTGTGTTGGGGATGCTTCTTCTTTCCTGCGTGCTGGTGGCCGTGGGGCTGGTGAAGGTGAAAATGCTTCCGTTCGATAATAAAAGTGAATTCCAGGTGATCATCGACATGCCCCAAAGCGCAACCCTGGAAGAAACCGCAGCCGCAGCCATGGAGATGGGACAATACCTTTCCACGGTGAACGAAGTGACGGACTACCAGATCCATGTGGGCACCTCCGGTCCCTTTAATTTCAATGGTCTGGTTCGCCATTACTATCTTCGGGGGGAGGCTTTTCAGGGGGACATTCAAGTGAATCTTGCGGGCAAGGGGGAACGGGCCCTGCAGAGTCATGAGATTGCCAAACGACTTCGTCCCCCGCTTTTGGAAATCGCCAAACGTCACGGCGCACGGATCAAACTGGCGGAAGTGCCACCGGGTCCGCCGGTGCTTTCCACCCTGGTGGCGGAAGTTTACGGGCCGGATTACGATCGCCAGAGGGAGATCGCAGGCAGTATTATGAAGATTTTTGAAGACACCGAAGGGGTGGTGGATGTGGACTGGTATGTGGAGTCCGACTACCCCAACTATACCCTGATCATAGATCGAGAGCAGGCAGCCTTGCATGGAATTGCCGTCCTGCAGATTGTGGATACCCTGAATCTTGCTTTGGAGGGAAAACAGGTGGGACTGCTGCACCAGCCCTTCGAGCGGGAAGATGTGCCGGTGGTCCTGAAGCTTGCCCTGTCCGAGCGCGCCGACATGGAAAAGCTCCAGAGCATCAAGCTGCGCTCGGCATCCGGCGGCCTGGTACCCATGACTTCCCTGGTGAAGGTTGAAAAAACCGAAGTGGACCAAAGTATCTACCACAAAAATCTCATGCCGGTGATCTATGTGATCGGGGATGTGGCCGGAGCCAAGGAAAGTCCGGTTTACGCCATTCTGGAGATGCAGAAGAAGATTGCTGCTCTGGAGATTCCAGAGGGGTATGAGATTGAACAGTTAACCGCTGGAATTCCTGATAATGACCGGAAATTCGCCATGAAGTGGGACGGTGAATGGCATATCACCTATGAAGTCTTCCGGGACCTGGGCTTGGCCTTTGCGGTGGTTCTGGTCCTGATCTTCGTTCTGGTGGTGGGCTGGTTCCAGTCCTTTTCCACCCCCTTGGTGATTATGGTGGCCATTCCCTTTTCTCTCATCGGGATTCTCCCCGCCCATTGGCTCATGGGAGCGTTTTTCACGGCCACCTCCATGATCGGTTTCATTGCCGGGGCCGGCATTGTGGTGCGAAATTCCATCATTCTGGTGGATTTCATCGAGCTGCGGATCAAGGAAGGCATGCCCCTGGACCAGGCTGTGGTGGATGCCGGAGCTGTTCGTTTCCGGCCCATGATGCTAACAGCCGCCGCGGTGGTGGTGGGGGCCTCCGTGATTCTTTTCGACCCCATTTTCCAAGGGCTGGCCATCTCCCTCATGGCCGGAGAAGTGGCCTCTCTGCTTTTCTCCCGAATGACCGTGCCCATCCTTTACTATCTCGATAAACGCTGGGAATTTGGCCATGGCCATGGGTTGGTAAAGGATCGCACCTCGGATTCGGCTTGAAATGAATAATCCTCAGGGCAACCGCATTTAGAAAATGATTGGCAATCCTGGGATTTTGGGGGTTTGCGTGCATCCATTCCGCTCAATCCATCCCTTTGAGAATCAAATGCGGTTACCCTGGAATAACCCTTTTCGATGATTGTTTTGTGTAATTTTTTGTGGTATTTTTCCAAATCATGCTTACTGTGTTG
>VMSV01000170.1 GCA_013791935.1 Desulfobacteraceae bacterium
CACCGGAGGCATTCTTCAAACCGGATATCATTCAGCAAACGGAAAAACATTATGAATTGGGATTGGGACAAATTAAAAGAACAGCAGAGCAAACAAGGCCCTGCATTAAAAACGCCGCAAGTGGATGAACTGATCGAAAAGTTCAAAAATTTAAAACTGCCCGGCGGACCTGTTATTATTGTGGCGATCCTCATACTTCTGTTTATCGGTACATCCACATTTTATACCGTTAAATTCGATGAGGTCGGCGTGGTTCAGCGATTCGGGAAATGGGTGCGCACCACCCAGCCGGGTTTGAATTTCAAATTTCCCATGGGAATCGAAAAAGTCACGAAAGTGCCGATTCGAACCATCACCAAAGAGGAGTTTGGCTTTCGTACCTCTGACACCAAGCTGCGGAGCGGATTCAATACCGAAACCGAGGTGGAGCCCGAGTCTTTGATGCTCACAGGGGATCTGAATGTGGCGGTGGTGCCCTGGATCGTGCAATACCGGATTAAAGACCCGTATAATTATCTATTTAAAGTCAGAAATATTCAAAAGATTTTAAGAGATATGTCCGAAGCGGCCATGAGATTGGTGGTGGGGGACAGAAGCATCAACGAAATCATCAGCAAAAGAAATGAAATTTCTCTGGAAGCTGCCGAGGTTCTTCAGAAGGAGCTGGATAATGCTGAAACGGGCATTTATATCGTAAGCATCGAAATGAAGAAAACCAATGTTCCCGGACCGGTTCAGGCTTCCTTTAATGAGGTGAACCAGGCAACCCAGGAAAAAGAGCAGATGATCTACCAGGCAAGAGAAGACTACAACAAAGCCATTCCAGCCGCTAAAGGGGAGGCGGACCGCACCATCAAGGCAGCGGAAGGATATTCACTGGACCGGGTTAACCGAGCCAAGGGCGATGCCTCAAGGTTTTCGGCAGTTTACACGGAGTATGCAAAGGCCCAGGATGTCACCAAACGGCGAATGTATCTTGAAATGATCAAAGAAGTGTTCCCCAAACTTGGACCTAAATACATTCTGGATGAAGATCAGAAGAACGTATTGCCCCTTTTAAATCTCGGACAACAGCAAATTGGTGTAGAAAAATGAATTCACTTAAAATTATCATAATCATCTTGATCCTTGCCTTCATGGGGCTATTCTCATCTGCCTTCGTTATTAATGAAACCGAACAAGTTATCGTGACCCAGTTTGGAAAACTCGTGGGTGAGCCCAAAACAGCGCCCGGGTTGTATTTTAAATTGCCGGTTTTGCAAGTGGCCAATTTTTTCCCTAAAAATCTCCTGGAATGGGATGGCGAGCCCGGACAAATTCCCACCCTTGAAAAAACCTACATTTGGGTGGATTCTTTTGCCCGCTGGAAAATTGTGGACCCCATTAAGTTTTTCCAAACCGTTTCCAACACCAACGGTGCCTTAAGTCAACTGGATGCCATCATCGACCCGGCGGTGCGAAATTTTGTCACTTCCTACCGGCTCATTGAAACCGTCCGGAACACCAACCGCGAGCTGGACACCTTTGAACTGGGCAGGGAAGACGAGTCAAAAAATCAGCGACCCTCCTATGCTGTGGAAACCGGAAGGGAAAAGATAAGCCGGGCAATCCTCGATCAAGCCCAACCCAAACTGGAGAAATTCGGCATCGAGCTGGTGGATGTTAAAATCAAACGCATCAATTATGTGGATCAGGTTCAGCAATCCGTATATGGAAGAATGATCGCGGAACGAAAGCAAATTGCGGAAAAATTTCGCTCTGAAGGTCAGGGCGAACAGAGGAAAATTCTGGGAGAAAAGGAAAAGGATTTAAAAAGGATCACCTCGGAAGCTTACAGAACCGCCCAAGAAGTCAAAGGCAAGGCGGATGCCGAAGCCACTACCATTTATGCCCAGGCTTTCGGTGTGGACCCCCAGTTTTATTCTTTCGTTAAAACCCTTGAAATCTACGGGGAAACGCTGGACAAGGAAAGCTCGCTGGTTCTTTCAACCGATTCGGATTTCCTAAAATATCTGAAAGGTTATGAAATAAAATAGCCGGTGGAATAAATATTTTCCAACCGGTTTCTTTTTGAAAAGAAAGCACAAAACAAGGCGTCCCATGAATCAGACGCCTTGTTTTAAACTGAATCGAAGGCGCTTTATTTGCCCTTTCTGCGCTGGTGACGAGTACGGGCCAAGAGCTTTCTGTGCTTATGCTTTCGCATCTTTTTTCTCCGCTTTTTTACTACACTACCCAACCGATCACCCCCATTCATTGTTCATCGTTCAAAATTTGCCATTGCTAACATTATTTTTTGTTGTTTGTCCACATTTTTTTTGTTTCCGGTTTCAAGTGATCCTTTATTGATATGACGGGCAAGGTATGTTAAAAATCTTACCTTAAGCTGAACCTTGGAGCTTCAAAACAACCTTGTCCATGCCAACACAGAAACTATGGAACTGCCCGCTTTCAACCCTGAACAAATTACCGCGATCAACAGATCCACCCTTGTGGCGGAAGATCTGGTGAGCAGTTTTTACAAACTCTCCTCAAGCCAATGGCTGAAAAAGAAATACGACATTAAAACCATGATGGATTTGCTTCCCGATGAAATCGTCGACGGTCCATTTGCCCAGATTGTTCAATACAAAGGGCGGCCCAGAGGATCTTCTTTGGAATCCGATTCCTATGATTTTTATAAAATCTGCATTCAGGATCATGCCATCCTGTCCGTTACCCATGAGTTTCCCAATCTTCATCTTTTTCCCTTTTCCTTATATATTATCATCCACGAGCTCATCCACGTGGTGCGCTTTATTCAGTACTCACAAAATTTTTATGCCTCCTTCCAGGAAAAAATGAATGAGGAGAGGCGGGTTCATGAAAAAACCCGTGATGTTCTTAAAGATTCTAAAATTCAAGGGGTTAAAGATGTCTTTGATTTTTATCATCAATGGTTGCAACCCTTGGACAGCATGAAAGCCAGGTAATTTATTTTTTGGGTCTTGACAACCCTTGATCTTTATCTATATTAACCTCAACTTGTTTCAAAGAGCGTTAAAAAGGAATAGGGTTCAGGAGGGGGAAAATGCCGATTTACGAATATGAGTGTGATAAATGCGGTTCCATCATCGAGAAATTTCAGACTTTTTCTGAAAAGCCTTTGTCGAATTGTGACCAATGTTCAGGGAAACTTCATAAAATTATTTCCCAGAGTACATTTCATCTGAAAGGGAATGGCTGGTACGTAACCGATTACGCCGGAAAAACCCAAAAATCGTCGTCTGATAAAACACCCGAAACCAAAGCTGAAACCAATACTGATAAGACAGAAAGCAAAACAGGCAGTTCCGAAGCCTGAAAAGTATTGTCCTCCGATGGAGATTCACAGGCATACTATCAAAAGGGAATTCCACGGGGGAATCGTAATGCCTGAGCAAAACGTCCTGAAACCTTCTATCCGATACAGCCCGGACCGGAAAAGGTTGGAAATAACCGCCGGTTTTCACAAATGCTCTTTTTTAATTCCCCTCTCAGTGAAAAAAATCGACCGGTTCGCTTTACAAACAAAAAAATGTGATTATTTTTTATAGTTAATTAAGATAAAATCTTACCCGTTGATTTCTAATGATTTTAAAGGCCTTGCGAGACTTCATGCCATGGAGTCGTTCAGCAATTAAAATCTAAACTTCAATATAATTTTTTACCATATGTTTGCTGGAAAGGAGAATGGAAACCATGAAATTAAGACCATTACAGGACCGTATTTTAGTGCAGAGAGTTGAAGAAGAATCCAAGACAAAAGGAGGGATTATCATCCCGGATACAGCCAAGGAAAAACCTGCTGAAGGCAAAATTATTTCTGTTGGTAACGGAAAAGTGGGTGATGACGGCAAACGGATCCCGTTGGAATTGAAAAAAGGGGATAAGATTCTATTCGGAAAATACTCCGGAACAGAAGTGAAAGTGGACGGCGTTGAATATCTGATCATGCGCGAGGATGACGTTCTTGGCGTTGTCGAATAGTCATTACACCAATTAAATCACCATAGATGGAGGAAAGTTAAGATGTCAAAAATTATCAAATATGACGCCAAGGCCAGGGAAGCCCTGCTCAACGGCGTGAAAAAACTAGCGGATGCCGTTGTTGTAACCCTGGGCCCGAAGGGAAGAAATGTTGTTATTGATAAATCCTGGGGTTCCCCCACAGTTACCAAAGACGGTGTAACCGTAGCAAAAGAAATCGAACTGGAAGATAAATTCGAAAATATGGGCGCCCAGATGGTGAAGGAAGTCGCCAGCAAAACTAGCGATATGGCAGGCGATGGCACCACCACCGCCACCGTTCTTGCCAGGGCCATCTACGAAGAAGGCCAGAAACTGGTGGCCGCAGGAAATAACCCCATGGCTATCAAACGCGGAATAGATAAAGCCATTGAAGTGTGTGTCAAGGAACTTCAGAAACTCAGCAAACCCACCAAAGACCAGAGAGAAATCGCCCAGGTGGGAACCATTTCCGCAAACAACGATGAAACCATCGGGAACATTATTGCCGAAGCCATGAGCAAGGTGGGCAAAGAAGGCGTCATCACAGTAGAAGAAGCAAAAAGCATGGAAACCACCTTGGATGTTGTGGAAGGCATGCAGTTTGATCGCGGATATCTTTCACCCTATTTTGTCACCGATCCGGAAAAAATGGTGGTTTCCCTTGACAACCCCTATATCCTCATCAACGAGAAAAAAGTCAGCAACATGAAGGATCTGCTCCCCATTCTGGAACAGATTGCAAAAATGGGCAAGCCCCTGCTGATTCTTGCCGAGGATGTGGATGGCGAAGCCCTGGCAACCCTGGTGGTCAACAAACTCAGAGGCACCCTGAATGTGGCTGCGGTCAAAGCACCCGGTTTTGGGGATCGAAGAAAATCCATGCTGGAAGACATTGCTATTCTCACCGGTGGCCAGGTGGTTTCAGACGATTTGGGAATCAAGCTGGAAAATATTACCATCAACGATCTGGGACGTGCCAAACGGATCTCCATTGACAAAGACAACACCACCATTGTTGACGGAGCCGGTTCCCGTTCAGCCCTGGAAGGTCGTGTAAAACAGATCCGCGCCCAGATTGAAGAAACCACGTCAGACTATGACCGTGAAAAGCTTCAGGAAAGACTTGCCAAACTCATCGGCGGAGTTGCGGTGATCAATGTGGGAGCTGCAACAGAAACGGAAATGAAAGAGAAAAAAGCCCGGGTGGAAGATGCCCTGAATGCAACCCGCGCTGCGGTGGAAGAAGGCATTGTCCCTGGTGGCGGTGTTGCGCTGGTTCGTTGCCTTGACGCTCTGGATAAAATCAAGATCAAGGCCGACCAGAAGCTGGGCGTAAAAGTGGTTATGCGCGCCATTGAAGAGCCCCTGCGCCAGATTGCCAACAACGCAGGATATGAAGGTTCCGTTGTGATCGATAAGGTGAAAAACTCCGAAGGGGCCATGGGCTACAATGCAGAAACAAACACCTATGAAGACCTCATTGCAGCCGGTGTCATTGACCCCACCAAAGTGGTCCGGTTTGCTCTTCAGAATGCTGCAAGCGTGGCTTCATTGATGCTCACCACAGAAGCCATGATTGCTGACAAACCTGATGATAAATCAGATTCCATGGGCGGCGGCGGTATGGGCGGCGGCGGTATGGGCGGTATGGGCGGAATGGGTGGCATGGGCGGAATGATGTAAGCGCCTTTAACCCATAATTAGATTCTAAAAGCCCTCATCTTTTTAAGATGGGGGCTTTTGTTTTTTTCAGGACAACCGATATAAAATGCATGGCTAACAGCTGGTATCCGAAACTTTTCTGTCTATTACCTAATTTGAGCGATTTTCGAGTTGGCCGCAGATGCGGTGAAATCGGGAATCCCGAAGGGTTTCTAAATTTTGGCTTTTAAAAGAGTTGAATCTCCTATGATCATAATACATTTGGGTCGAAATTTTGAAACGCTCAATTTAGGTATTATTATGCCCTCGGCATGGCAAACTTGACAAATCATAACCATCTAAGATATTAATGTGCCATTCATTCATTGAACAACCTTAAGCAACCGGAGAAGTTCATGAAAATCACCAATTCCATGCGATTTCAAAAAGGTTCACACACCAGTATGAAAATTTCAAATCCAATTCTTACAATCATCATGGGACTTGTCATGTTTTTGGGAATAGCAGTTCCTATCCCGGTTGAAGGAACCAGCGAAATTGTAGAACAGGAAACCGGTTTCTACTACACGGTCCAGAAGGGCGATACCCTGTGGGATCTTTCACAACGTTTTTCAGATTCTCCATGGCTTTGGCCTGATTTGTGGAAAGATAACAGCCAGATCCCGAATCCGCACTGGATTTATCCCGGCAACCGTATCCGGATCTACCGAAAAGACTGGTCTAAAAAATTTGATACCCAGGTAGAAGCCGTTTCCATCACGGGATCTGCAACACCCCTTGAATCGTCCATCCATTTTCTTTACAAAAAAATTGACATGGTCGGCTTTATCAAAGAAGAACCCGTTGTCCCCAGTGCCGTCCTGTTTAAAGCAAAAGATGACAAAGTTCTGATCAGCCAGGGAGATCTGGTTTTCTTGAGGAAAAAAACCAAAGGATCCTTTGTTCCGGGAAGCCTCTATACCATCTACAGAACATTCGAACCCATTAAAGATGAAGCCTCAGGTGATCCCATCGGCATCCAGCATTACATCACCGGGGTCCTTGAAATCATAAAAGAAGACGATAATTTCGTCACGAGCAAAATCATTAAATCTTTTAGAGCCATCGAAGTAAACGACAAAATCATGCCCTACCAAGAAATCACCGAGGAAATCTCAATTGCCCCCAATTCAAAGGAAATAGAAGGAAGCGTCATCATCTCAGAAGAAAACAGCAATATATTCGGAGATCACGACATTGCTTTCATCAACAAGGGGCGCAACGACGGGGTTCTTCCCGGTCACTTTTTCAGAATATATTCCCGGGACAAAGTCAAACCAGACCCGAAAAGCAACAAAAGTGTAATGATGGACCCCCAATTTTTCGGGGAATTGATAGTCCTTCGAACCGAGGCCACGACCTCAACCGTGATGATCACAAAATCCGAAAACTCCATATCATCCGGAGACAGCGTTAAAACCCTCATGGAGTGATTTGACATGAAAAAATTCATCTTCATTGCAATTACGACCCTATTGGCAATATCCGGGTTTTTGTATTACTTCTTTCCTGGAAATAAAGCTCTGGCAGAAGAAGACGGCATGATCATAAAAATTGAAAGTCCGGCGGACAACCCCGAATCGGCTATGGTGATTTCCTCGCCGGAATTGGAAATTGATAAACAAATAATCGTAATCTGGCTTAACATGATAAAAGGCAAGGAAATCAATATCATATTTGATGACCCTAAAACTGTCATTGCCGCCACGTCTGACCCCATGGGTTTTACCACCGATGACAGCGGGGGTTTTTCGGCCAGATACATGCCCCATATCGCCACGGCAAGCCTTCGTTTTATCAAAAGCGGGACCTATTCCTATACTGTAACCTCCCAAATAAACGAGCCAAAAAGCTCCTCTGGAAAAATCATCGTCCCTTAAGCATAAAAAAACCCCCGGAAGATTCAATCTTTCCGGGGATTTTTGACCCAATTACTTTAACCCTGTAAAATCTTCTATCGAGGATCTTTAAAGTCAGGCTTTCTGTTTTCCAGGTTTGCTAAAACGGCTTCCACCTGGTTCGGCGTACCAATGACCGATCTCTGCAGGTCCTCTTCAAGCCTGAACCCCTCTTCAATCGTCACACGCCTTGAGGCATTCAGCAACTTCTTGCCTGCCCTTATAGCATCGGGTGATTTGGTTGCTATTTCATGGGCCAGCTTCATGGCATCCTCATAGGGGGCGTCACTCACCCGAGTGGCAAGGCCCAGGGTCACAGCCTCCAATCCGTCAATGATTCTTCCGGTATAGGTCAGCTCTTTAACCACATCCAGCCTCGCAAGATCGCGAAGCATCTGGGTTCCACTCATATCCGGAACCAGGCCCCATTTGATCTCCAGGATGGAAACCCTTGCGTCCGGCTCAATAATCCGAATGTCTGCCCCCAGAGCAATTTGAAGCCCGCCTCCAAAGGCCACGCCATGAATGGCGGCAATGACAGGGACCGGCATGACATGCCAGACATATCCTGCTTGCTGGGCCAGATTGGCAGGATTTTTAGCACTATGATCCGCCATGACATTCTCTGCAGCAGACCGGCTGGACTTTGCATCCGCCATGGACTGAAAACTGGAAAAATCAAGCCCCGCGCAAAAAGCCCTGCCCTCACCCGATAAAACGACTGCCCTGATGGATTTCATGCCAGCCAGCTCTCTGCCCACACGGCTCAAGGCCTCAAACATCGCCGTGTCAATGGCATTCATCTTTTCAGGCCGATTCATTCGAACATCAGCCACACCCTCCCGGATGGTATATACAACCCTGTCGGCCATATCGGTTTCCTTTCTCTTTGATGGTTACGAGACTATGAAAAAATGCCGTCCATTCTCTTCTTTGCTTCTATGGCCTGGTTGACGATTCTTTCCATGAGCTGGGCCACGGTTGGAATGTCGTGGATTCTTCCCACAACCTGGCCGGTGGAATACATACCTTTATCCAAAATACCCTTGTCCCATCCGTCGGAAGAAGCCCTGCCGCTGATATAGGGGGCCAGTTCTTCCAGGGAAGCGCCTTTGGATTCAAGCTCCAGAACTTTTTCAGAAGCAGGTGTTTTCAAAACACGCATGGGATTCATCAGGGACTTCATCACCAGGAGCGTTTCACTTTCTATGGATTCTACCAGTTTCTTTTTGAGATTTTCGTGAATGGGGCATTCCAGGGTAGCCATAAACCGTGTTCCCATGTTCACGCCCGCGGCCCCCAAAGCAAGGGCTGCCAGAACTCCCCTGCCGTCGGCAAAACCACCGCCTGCGATCAACGGTTTTTTAACCTGGTCCAAGGCTGCGGGAATCAGGATGAGGGTGGTCACTTCCTCCATGCTGGGATGCCCCCCGCATTCCGTTCCCACAATGGAAACCATATCCACACCCATGCCATCTACTTTTACAGCATCCCTTACCCTTGCGCATTTATGAATATGGGTCAAACCAGCACCTTTGATCTGATCCCGGTAAGCCTGGGGACTGCGACCCGCGGTCTCTAAAATTTTAACCCCCGATTCGATAACCCAGTCAATCCGCTCCTGGGCCGTTACCGTGGTGGTCATTTCAGGGAACAATCCTACATTCACGCCGAAAGGTTTATCGGTCATGTCCTTTGTTTTTTTTATTTCGTCCATGAATTCCTGTTTGGTTTGAAACATGGCAGCAGGAATGCAGCAAAACCCGCCTGCATTGGCCACGGGAGCCACCAGTTCAGCCGTTGTGATTCTCTGCATGGTTCCACACTGAATCGGGTATTTGATTCCCAGGATCTCCGTCATTGGTGTCTTGAACATTTTTGCCTCCTTCTATGGTATGGATGTTAAAAATGATGAGTGGCCGGAAAAGTACTATTTAGGATTAAACAGTTGATTGGCAAAAAGCAAGCTTGAATATAGGCCTTTGAATAAATGTAAGAAAAAATAGTTGACGAAATCAGAAACATTTGTATAAAGTACTGGAGTTAAATAATACGGTTAAGAAACTAAATTTTGTTCAATCTTTCAAACAGCATAAAAAGTCTCCATTCCATCATCTTTTCACATAAACTTTACAGAAAACCATACCATGACCAAATCACTTTAGGAGGATACGATGGTAGATTTTTCAATCAGCGAAAAAGATCAGCAAATATTTGATTTGATGAAAAAGGAAGGTCTGGTCAGAAGAAAATATTCTCGTTACTACGATCTGCATGAAGAGGAAATTCCCCCTGATGAGTTCCCGGAAGCAAAAGATTTTCCAAGTCTCGAATCCGTTCTGGCAGGTCGTTCCAAAGAGGAGGGTGGCGCAACGGCATTTTCTCTTTTTGCCTCCATGCACAGAGCCATGTATGGCGGCATTGCCCTGAGAAGCCCCAACAGAGCACTTGGAAATTCCTCGTTAACCGCCGCCGGAACGGATGAGCAGAAAAAGAAATGGGGCAATACCCGCCTGGCCATGGCCAATACCGAACCCGGTTGCGGGTCAGACTCCAAAGCCATAGAAACAACCGCGGTTTTGGACGGGGATGAATGGGTTTTAAACGGCGAAAAGATCTTTGTCACCACGGGCATCAAGGCAGAGGGTGTCGTAATTTGGGCCACGGTCGATAAAACAGCAGGTAGAGCCGGGATCAAAGCCTTTGTGGTCATGAAAGGCACCCCGGGTCTGGAACTGGTGAAAAAGGAGAAAAAACTCGGCATCCGGGCCAGCGACACGGCGGCTTTTGTTTTAAAGGATTGCCGGATTCCCAGAGAAAATCTGCTGGGTCTGGATGAATCGGTGGTCAAAAAAGGTGGTGGTGGGTTCAAAGGCCTGATGATGACCTTCAACCTTACCCGGCCGGGTGTGGCTGCAGGCGGCATCGGGAACACCATGTCCGCCCTGGAATTTGTCAAGGAAGAGCTCGAAAAGGAAGGCGTTACAGTGAATTATGAATTGGGTCAGCACAACCGAACCGCCATCCAGCAGAAAGTAATAGAATTGGAAGCGGAATTGGAAGCTGCCACTCTGGCGACCTTAAGGGCCGGTTGGCTGGGAGATGAAGGCAAGCCGAATAATTTGGAAGCCTCCGTTTCGAAACAAAAAGGCGGAGATATTTGCCGCAAAGGCACACAATTGGCTCTGGAAATTTTAGGCGCGCCGGGCATTACCCGGGATTATCGCGTAGAACAGAATTTCCGGGATGGACGAATTACCGACATCTATGAAGGCACGGGCGAAATTCAACGGCTGGTCATTGCCAGGGGCATATTGAATTATTCTGCTGCCGACTTAAGTTAACATTCAACAAGCCTGAAAACGATTTTCCAACAGCATCAGGAAGCCTTATCACCAAGGTTCCTGATGCTGTTTTTTTATGGCCGTTTAATGGGGAGAGCCTCTTAAATGGTTGAACCGCCATCCACCACGACACACTCACCCGTGGTATAGCTTGACGCATCGGAAACCAAATACAACACGGTTCCGGCCATTTCCCGGGGTTCAGCTGCCCGACCCAGGGGGATACCTTTTCCGGGATTTTCTCCTCCCCTGTCAAACAAGGCGGACGCGAATTTAGTCCGGGTAAGGCCGGGCAATAATGCGTTGACTCGAATATTAAAAGGAGCACATTCCTTGGCGAATGAACGGGTCATGTTAATGATGCCAGCTTTGGTGATGGAGTATATGCTCTGCATGGGAGCCGGGCGCAATCCGTTGATGGATGCCGTATTCACAATCACCCCGCCTTTGTTTTCCTTCATGATTTTGCCGGCTTCGACGGACATGAAAAAATACCCTCGAAGATTGACCTCCACGGTCTTTTCATAGGCGGACAGGGGGGTATCGAGGACATGCCCGAAATAAGGATTGGTGGCGGCATTGTTCACCAGAATATCCAGTTTTCCGTGCTTGGTTCGAATATGGGAGAAAATGGCCGTGATATCCTCCATGTTTCCCACATGGCACGGAAAAGCCTCCGCGCTTCCGCCGGTTTCCTTGATCTTTTCAGCCACTGTCTGACAGCCATCAAGCTTTCGACTGGAGATAATCACATGGGCCCCCTGCTCTGCAAAAAGCTTTGCAATTTCTTCTCCGATCCCCCGGCTTGCCCCTGTAACAAGTGCTATTTTTCCCGTTAAATCAAATAATTTTGTGCTCATTGGTGATCTCCTTCATCCATTATTTTAAGTGTTGGTTGGTTTCAAGCGGCAAATCTCCCATGAAAAGACCATCCGGCCTTCTACTTTTGAGGTTTCAGGAATTTTTCATAGAGATATGAAAAAGTCAATGGGTGAATGGGTTTTGAACACCAATCCAAGCATTTCCTGCCTTAGACGTTCTATGTGTCATAAATTTTTACCTATTCGACCTTTTTGCAGAAGATTTACCTTAGAATATTATGTATTCACATATCAAAACAAAAGGCAAAAAGTCTTACTTTTTTTATTTCTCTTGACCGGATCATGACTTTTGGACTAATGGGTTTCCATGTTTATGCAGCAGTACAAAGCTTGCGTTTGAAGGCACCCTTGAATTTAGGCGGAGGAAGTGATTGATGGAAATAGATGCAAAGAATGACTTAACCCCCTTGTTTTATCCAAAAAGCGTCGCTGTTGTGGGCGCTTCTCCCAATAAGGCGAAATCATGGAATACGGGCAATTCTTACATGGCCGCCTTGATCGACCAGAATTATCGAGGCAAGATCTATCCGGTTCACCCAAAAGCAGAAACCATCATGGGCTTTACATGCTTTCCAAGTATTAGCGACATTCCGGATGATATTGATCTGGCCATTTTTACCATACCCAGCGGAGCCGCCGTAAAGGTCATGGCGGAATGCGCAGCAAAAGGTGTAAAATTTGTCCACCTGCTCACGGCGGGTTTTTCGGAAACCGGCAGGCCCGAGCTTTTGGAACTGGAAAAGGAGCTGGTACGGGTTGCCAAAATCGGGAATGTAAAGATTGTGGGGCCGAACTGCATGGGCCTGTATTGCCCGGAAGGGGGCCTTTCCTGGGATTCCGACTTCGGAACTGCCCGGGGTTCCATCGCCTGTTTCTCCCAGAGCGGTCAACTGGCCTCCATGTTTCTTCGATTGGGCTACGCATATCAGGGTCTGGCCTTCAGTAAAGCCGTTAGCTTCGGCAACGCCAGTGACCTGAAAGCCCATGATTTTCTGGCTTATTTCGGTTCTGATTCGAAAACAGAGATCATCGGAGCCTATCTGGAAGGTTTGAAAAACGGAAGGATGTTTTTTGAAACCGCCAAACAGGTTACTCGAAATAAACCCCTGGTGATATGGAAAGGGGGACAGACCGAAGGCGGCGCCAGGGCCACCACCTCCCATACTTCTTCCCTCGCCGGTTCACAAGAAATCTGGCAGGCCATGTGCCGACAGACCGGGATTATTTCCGTTCATTCCCTTGTGGAAATGGTTTCAACGGTTTCGGCGCTTGAAAGAATGGCCCTGCCCAAAGGCGTCCGTGTTGCCATCATGGGCGGGGCGGGTGGCGGCTCGGTCACCATGACGGATCTTGCCGAAAAACAGGGCCTCAAAGTTCCTCATCTATCAGAAAAGACCATTCACAGCCTGGAAAAACTGGTTCCGGTGGCGGGAAACAGTGTTAGAAATCCCCTGGATGTGTTTTTCACGCAAGATAGTGATTTCAGAACCTTAATCGACCTGCTCCGGGAAGATGAAAACATTGACGCCTTCCTGTTCAATCTGAGGTTTGGCGGAGGAGGTCCGGTTCAGACCCATGGCATCGGCGATGCCAACCATACCATTGAAAACATGATCGATGCCAAGGAGAGGCTTAAAAAACCTCTGTTCCTGGTAACGGAATTCACCGGAGATGCCAGAATTGATGTCATCATCAATGAAGCTTCCGCCACCCTCCATCAAAAGGGCATTCCTACCTTTCCCTCGTTTGAAGTTGCGGCAAAAGTGTTGGCCAATTTAAAAATCTACAACGACTACCTTCACACCCGATAACCACAGACATGGAATTTCCTGGAAAGCCGCTTGAGTGTCGGCGGCTTTTCAGGGCTGAATCAGTCTTCATATTCTTCAATCACCTGGCCGGGGCAAGTAAAGGCAAGGCCTTGACCTGAGGCCAACCCCAGCGAAATTCCTTCGATGATCGGAGGATTCACCGGGTTTTTCGAGCGCCATTTTACGATGAAATTGGCTCCAGGCCCACCTCTTTTATCATACTCCTTAATATAGATATACGTTGAGGCCAAGGGCCCGAGAGTCAGGGCCTCTTTTACATATCCTTCCAAGAGTTTGCCATTATTATCAAAGTAATCCGCCTTCAAAATGGTAATGGCATATTTAGGGTCCGTATTCCGGAGGCTCAGCATGGTGGCAAGCTCGAAAGGTTTCGCCTTTGGCCCTGAATAAACATTGGAATACACGGAAACGTAGAGAGATTCCCCGTTGGAAAGCCTGGATTCGGAATCTGCCTTTGAAGATCCGGCCACACAAATCAGAAAAAGAACCAACACGATGGATGATGAAATTCTATGACTTTTTATGATGGCATCGGGTTTCATCAACATTCTCCTTTCTGTTTTTATATTCAATCATAACTACCTTTTATTTAGGGATTATACCAGATAGCTGATCCTTGGCAGTCTATTCCATTCCATTTTTACCAATCTTTCATTCATCTCCATATGGATCCATTGTATTATAACGAAAAAGAACGAAAAGTTGTAATTAACGATCGAAAATTATTAAAAATTCATTAAAGTTATAACCCGAAGCAGCCGAAAATAGGGGTACCTTATTAATAATAGTTCTGACTTATAAAGTCTGTAAGGATGTTTTTGGTAATTAATCATAGGCGATAGTTTTACAGTTGGTTTTATTATTATTCCTTTTCGTTCTCGTTTTTTTCTTGCAGCTACTGTTCACCTTTGATCCGTACTACGATTTTCTTCGATTTATTACAAAAAAACAAAACGCATTATAATTGTTCATCAATGGCATGGAGTATGAAAACGCCATTACAGCTTTAGTTGGAAAATAAAGTTTGTTTTGCATTTTTGTATCCAAAAACAATCAATACCTATTTATAACAAGAAAGGGAAAAGAATGAAAAGATTTTTATTGGTTTCTAAACTCACCTTAGCACTTTTAGTTCTCATGAATATTCAGGGGGCCTGGGCCGTGGATATGGGAGATATCTCCGTCCATGGATTTGTCAGCCAGGGCTATCTGAAAACAGACCAAAATAATTTCGTAGACCGTACCGAGGACGGTACCTTTGAATTTAATGAGGCTGCCATCAATTTTTCATTGGAGCCCATGGACAGCTTGAGAATCGGTCTTCAACTCATGAGCAGGGACATGGGGGACTCCGGCAATAACGATTTATACCTGGATTGGGGATATGCTGATTATCGCTGGAAGGATAGCCTGGGTTTCCGGGTGGGCCAGATTAAAGTGCCCATGGGATTTTACAACCAAAACAGGGATGTGGACTTTCTTCGAACATTTGTGTTTCTGCCCCAGTGCATTTACAACGAAAACTACAGGGCCTTCAGAACCGCCTATCGGGGCGTGGAAGTCTACGGGAATATCCCCATGGGCTCTTTAGGGGACATGGAGTATGAAGTACTTCTGGGAACCCCGGAAATGGATACCGATGAGCCTTTGTTTAAAGGCATGTTCCAGTTGTATGCCTTGGGAATCGGAACCCCCACCTATAAAGATGCGGACATCTATCTGGATTACGGCCTGGCCTCTGCCCTGCGTTGGAACACCAGCGTTGATGGGCTGCGATTTGGATTCAGCAATTTACATGCGAAAGTGGAAGCGGACAGTACCATCACAGGAAGCCCCTACACGTCAGGAGCAAACGTATCGTTCGTCTGGGAACAAGAGTATGATTATTTTTATGTGCTTTCGTCGGAATACCTCTGGAAAAACTTCAAGTTCGCGGCTGAATATTCCAGAAAAAAATCAAAAACCAATTACTCCTATGTAGGATTGGTCAATCGCAAGTCCAATACTGTCGCCGAAAGTTATTACGGCTCGATTTCCTACCGCTTTTCAGATCTTCTGGAAATCGGAACCTATTATGCTGAGAACTACCCGAATGTGGATGATAGAGACGGTTCAGAACAAACCAGCAATAACTTGATGCCCCAGAAAGACTGGACGGTCAGTGTCCGTTTAGATGTATTGCAGAACATGTCATTGAAATTTGAAACCCATTTTATCGATGGGGTCACCGATCTGCTGAATGTGAATCATCCGGATGGATTTGAAGACAATTTCATTTTATACACCGCCAAATGTTCTGTTAACTTCTAAAGAAAGGGGTAAAAATAGCCATGAAAAAGATTTTATTATCAGCACTGATGGTGCTTTTGACTTATAGTTTTGCTTTGGCCGATCCTGTGGTGATTTTCAGCAACAATGTTTCGGATAGCTTGGATACAGATACGGTTCAGAAAATCTATCTGGGGAAAAAGTCCAAATGGGAGGATGGATCAAAAATCGTGCCCGTGGCCTTGGAACAGGGGAGCGTTCATGACGCCTTCCTGGAAAAGTTTATTAAAAAAAATAGTTCTCAGTTTGAAACCTACTGGAAACAGATGATTTTTTCTGGCAAGGGCGCGCCTCCCAAGGCATTTGCCACCGAAGCCGAACTTTTTGACTTCATATCAAAAACTCCTGGAGCCGTGGGTTATGTCGACAGCGCCACCTCCCATGAAGGGGTAAAAGAATTCAAGTAAAAAGAAATTTAATGAATGGAGGATTTATGAAAAAATTCAATGCGTCCATTTTTGTCAAAATCTGGCTCAGCATCAGTATGCTCTTCCTGGGATACATTGTTTCCATGGTCATGATTCAGGTAACGGGAGGCGCCATAAAAGACCGACTGAACACCATTTCAGGCAGTCTTTTTCCGGCGGCCAAAATCAGCCAGGAAGCGCTGGCCACCTATGAAAAGCAGATCAAGTTCTACCAGGATGCTGTGATGATGGGAGAACTTGACCTGGTGAACAATGCAAAAAGCGAATCGGATAAAGTTCTTACGGCTCTGAATCAAATCCTGGGCCTGGAAAACCTCAAAAGGGATCGCGTGAATGAAATTCAAAGCATCCATCAGACGTTATCTTCCTTCTCATCCATTTCCGACGGCATATATAAAAAAATGGCTTCCGGGGACATGTCCCCGGAAGTGGTTGAACAAGCAGGGGCTCAATCCAAAATAAAAGATGAGCTGTTTAGGTCCCTTTCTTCCATGGCCGACGGGCTTTCCGAGGATGCCAAGGGAGAAATTGGAGACATCATCTCCTTTTATTCCAAACAGCAGTTGTTTAACCTGGTGCTGTTTTTCATCGTGCTTTCGGTATCCGTGGTCATTGTGTGGCTGGTGACAAAGCGCTCCATTGTGAACCCTGTGAATAAAGCCATCAATCAGTTGAAGAAAGTTGCACCGGAAATTGACCTCACTTCCGGCCAGGTGTCCTCAGCCAGCCAGTCCCTGGCGGAAGGTTCTTCGGAACAAGCCGCATCCATTGAAGAAACCTCTTCCTCCCTTGAGGAGATGTCTTCCATGACGCGAAAGAATGCGGACAATGCTTCGGAGGCCAACAAGCTCATGAAAAAGACCAGCGAGGTGATTCAAAAGGCCAATGTTTCCATGACCGAGCTCACCGGTTCCATGGAAAAGATATCCAAAGCCAGCCAGGAAACCTCCAAAATCATCAAAACCATTGACGAGATTGCCTTCCAGACCAACCTCCTTGCCCTGAATGCTGCTGTGGAAGCCGCCAGGGCCGGAGAAGCCGGGGCAGGATTCGCCGTAGTGGCCGATGAGGTGAGAAATCTTGCCATGCGGGCAGCGGAAGCAGCCAAAAGCACCTCTGCCCTTATTGAGGATACGGTGAGAAGAATTAATGACGGAACCAAAGTGGTTTCCCAGACCAACGAAGCCTTTTCCGAGGTATTCCATTCCGCCACCACCATCAAAGATCTGGTGGAAGAAATTGCTGCGGCTTCAAACGATCAGGCCCAAGGCATCGAACAGATTAACAAAGCTGTGACGGAAATGGACAAAGTGGTTCAGCAGAATGCGGCCAGTGCAGAAGAAAGCGCTTCAGCCAGCCAGGAAATGAATTCCCAGGCGGGAAAACTCAATGAAGTGGTGGATGAACTGGCCAAGGTAATCGGTGGGAATGCCCATGAAACCAAATTATACATACCCAATGTAAAAAATCATCCAAAAACTGGAATGCATCATAAAAAGACGGCCCCCTCAAAGGCCTTGGTTCCATCCAAAAAAAGGCGCCAGTTCACGCCGGAAGAAGTGATTCACATTGATGAATCCGACCTTGCGAATTTCTAAATCAACGCAGATTGGGTTTTTTATATCCCCGTGTGGTTTTAACGCCACTGTTCATATAAAGAGGAGGCTGACTCGGAAGAATCGGCCTCCTCTTAACTTCTTTATGGGGAATCATAAACGGCAAGCTCGTATATCCATCACCACAATCCCTCTTGCCCCCACAGCCGAAAGCCTGTCCATGATTTCATTGGCCTCTTTTCTTTTCACCATGGCCTTCACCGCCACCCACTCGGTCTTGCTAAGGGGTGCGATGGTGGGGGCTTCGATACCGGGTGTGATGGCGCAAACCTTCTCAAGAAGGATCTTCGGTGCATCATATTCAATCATCACATAGTCCCTTGCCACCACAATGCCTTTGAGTCTTTCAATGCAAATTCTGAGTTGGGGAGAAAGGCTGTTGATATCATCCCTCGCCACCACCACGGCTTCGGATTCCAACAAAGGCGAACCCACCACTTTAAGGCCTGCCTGGGACAGGGTCCTTCCGGTCTCCACCACATCGGCCACGGCATCGGCAACTCCCAACGAAACACTGATTTCAACCGCTCCATCCAAGGTGATGATCTCCGCATCTATTTTTCGGGCATTAAGATTCTGCCTCAATAGGTTCGGGAAGGATGTAGCAATCCTCAGCCCGTTAAAGGTTTCAGGGGTAAGTTCGCTGTTTTCAGGAACGGCGTAAAAAAACCTGGACCGGCCAAACCCCAGGGGCAGCACTTCATGAAGATCCACGCAGGCCTCCCTGGCCAGATCCCTTCCTGTAATGCCCATGTCCAGAATCCCCCGGCTCACATATACGGCAATGTCTCGTGGCCGAAGAAAAACAAATTCAAGCTCATGCTCCTTATCCAGAACGGACAATTCCCGGCGATACCGTCTGCACTCATAGCCGGCCTCCCCCATGAGCAGGGCCGCTTCTTCCGAGAGCGCCCCCTTATTGGGCAATGCAATTTTCAGCATGATTTTCCCTTATTATAAATGGGTGTAAACATCATCCAGCTCCAATCCGCAGGCAATCATCATCACCTGGAGGTGATAAAGCAACTGGGATATTTCTTCCGCGGTCTTTTCCCTGCCCTCATATTCGGCAGCCATCCAGACTTCCGCAGCCTCTTCCACAATTTTTTTCCCGATAAAATGTTTTCCGGCCTCAAGCTCTTTGACGGTTTTTGAGGTCCCCTCCCCTGCCGCAGCTTTTTGTTTCAATTCGGCAAAAAGGTCTTCAAAAGATTTCATATTCAGCATCCAACATATTGTTTTTATTTAATGGATTATCAACGATTTCAAGTCGGTGCAGGATAACATGAAAACGGGCAAACAATAAATGATTTTTCAGAAATCATTCAAGAATGTGGAAGGATGGTCGATGATAGTCTTGGGAACACAGAAAACAATAAAAACAAAAAGGAGTGTATATGAAAAAAAATAATTTCGCTTTTCTTTTCTGGATCATTCTGGTTGTTATTGCGGTCATCACTGGCACGGCATGGGCCGAGGATGTGGACATGACAGGCACATGGAAGGTAGTCGTGGGCTCCGGTTCGGATGGCGGAACGCCAACCTTTGTTTTAAAACAGGAAGGCAATGTTCTGACCGGAACCTACAAAGGGCGATTTGGAGAGTCTTCTGTGAATGGAACGGTGGAGGGCAATAATTTCAAAATAACCCTCAAAGCAGGAGGAAGCAGCAGCATTTATAAAGGAAAGGTCGAAGGCACCCAAATGAGCGGAGAAGCCACTTTTGGGGGTATGAGCACCATGCAATTCACCGGAGAGATGGAATTGGGCCTCATGCCTTAGCTTTTTTCATTCAAAGAAAGCAGGGGATCGAGCTGGTTATCCTCCAACATGGGGCTCCCCTGCTTTCATGGTATTTGTTAAACTTTTGTTTTTCATCGTTTTTCTTTTCACCAGTCCAGCCTTGTTGAAGTTCGATTCAGATGGATTCCTTCCATAACAGTTTTTTTCTTGCGCCAAAATCCATTCCACCCTAAAAGAAATCATGAATTGCCTTTTTCCCGAAGAAAAAATAAAACCCTGAAAACCCCTTTCAAACGGAGGATAACTCATTGAAAATAACAAGATTTATTCCACAAGTCGTTTTCGGAGAAAATAGCTTTAATGATTTGAATTCCTTTATTGACCAAGCCTTTCCCAACAAAAACCAATACACGGTTTACGTGATTGATTCCATTCACCAAGAAACCGGCCTTCGCAAACGGCTCGCGCCTGGTTCCCGGGATATGGTCATTGAATTCAATGCTTCAGACCATGAACCCAAAACAGCCGATGTGGACAAGGTTCGGGATGATATCCTGGCAGAAAAAGCGGGGGAACTTCCCAGAGTGATTGTGGGTATCGGCGGAGGAGCAACCATTGATGTGGCCAAGGCGGTTTCCGTAATGCTGACCAATCCCGGATCCTCGGTGGATTACCAGGGATGGGACCTGCCAAAGCATCCATCGGTCCCGAAAATCGGGGTGCCGACGCTTGCCGGAACCGGTGCCGAGGCCACCCGTACAGCCGTTCTTTCAGGCCCGGTGAGGAAACTCGGCATCAACAGCGATTACAGCATATGCAATGGCGCTTTGCTCGATCCCACCCTGCTCAGAACCGTTCCAGCCGACCAGGAATTCTATACGGGCATGGACAATTTCATCCACTGCGTGGAAGCCTCCAGCGGCAGTGCCATGAACGACATGGGAAGGCCCTTTGCCATCCAAGCCAAAGAGTCTACGGAAAACTTTTTCCTCAAAGAAAAAAACTACGGGGAATTCATGGTGGGGTCTTTTCTCGGGGGTTGCTCCATCGCCAATTCCTCGGTGGGGATCTGCCATGCTCTGTCCTACGGCATTGCCTTTATTCGCGGCTACCGACATGGGATTGCCAACAGCATTGTTTTCAACCACCTGGAAGAATTCTACGGGAAGGATGTGATGACTTTCCGTAAAATGATGGAAAAACACCATATCGAGCTTCCCCAAGGGGTTACCCGAGGACTTAGCCCGGAGCAATTGAACAAGATGGTGGAACTGGCCTACATGCTGGAAAAAGACCTCATCAGCGCCCTGGGCCCGGATTTCAAAAAGATTCTGACCCCGGATAAAATTCTATCCATTTATGAGAAAATGTAGGACCTGAAACATGATTACTTTGTTGGATTACGGTGCAGGCAATGTCCGAAGCGTGATTAACGCCATCGAGCATCTGGGAGAACAGGTTCGCGTTGCTTCCAGGGCCGAAGATATTCTGAATGCGGATCAGCTTGTTTTTCCAGGGGTTGGAGCCTTTGGGAATATGATGGAAATCCTGAATCAAAAGGGATATGCCGAACCTTTAAGGCAGTACCTCTCTTCCAACAGGCCTTTTCTCGGAATCTGCCTGGGGTTGCAGGCTCTTTTTGAATCCAGTGAAGAGGCCCCCGGAATCCAAGGATTGGGGATCATTCCAGGCATGGTCAAGCGGTTTAATGTGGATCTGGCCGTGCCCCACATCGGATGGAACGGCATCTGCGCAAAGCAGTCCTCTCGAATTTTTAACGGGGTTCAGCCGGATGATAAATTCTATTTTGTACACTCCTATCATGTAGTTCCTGAAAATGCGGATGGGATCCTGACCACCACCGATTACGGGGTTGAGTTTGTCAGCAGCATTCAGAAGGGAAATATGATCGCCACCCAGTTTCATCCGGAAAAAAGCGGCCGGGCCGGGCTTCAGGTACTGAAAAATTTCCTGGACAACTCCAGGGATGCTGTGGAACTGAAAACCACCGGCCCCACAAAGCTTTCCAAAAGAATCATTGCCTGCCTGGATGTGCGCACCAATGACCAGGGAGACCTGGTGGTCACCAAGGGCGACCAATATGATGTCCGGGAAGCCGGTAGTGTCCGGAACCTGGGAAGACCCGTGGACCTGGCCAAACGCTATTACCTGGAAGGAGCGGATGAAATCACGTTTTTAAACATCACCGGCTTTCGCGACTTTCCGTTAAAAGACATGCCCATGTTAAAGGTTTTGGAAGAAACTTCCCGCCAGGTGTTTGTCCCCTTGACCATCGGGGGCGGCATTCGGGATTTTACCGGCAAGGACGGCAAGACCTATACTTCGTTGGAGGTCGCGTCCGAATACTTCCGGTCCGGGGCGGACAAAATATCCATCGGTAGTGATGCGGTGACCATTGCCGAAGAATATAACAAAACCGGCGTGAAAACCGGGAAGAGCGCCATCGAAACCATCTCCTACGTCTACGGAGCCCAAGCCGTGGTGATTTCCATCGACCCGCGACGGGTGTATGTGAAATCCCCGGAGGAGGTCCCCCACCACGTGATCCAAACCGATTTCCCCGGTCCCGATGGCGAAGTTTACTGCTGGTACCAGTGCACCATCAAGGGCGGAAGGGAGGGAAGACCCATGGATGCCGTGACCCTGGCCAAAACCTGCGAGAAACTGGGGGCCGGCGAAATACTTTTAAACTGCATCGACAAGGACGGCACCAATTCCGGCTTTGACATCGAGTTGATCAATGCCGTGAAAAACGCCGTGACCATCCCGGTGATTGCCTCCTCAGGGGCCGGGTGTCCTGAACATTTTTATGAGGTCTTCACGAAAACCAATGCTGAATCCGCCCTTGCCGCAGGCATTTTCCACCGGCAGGAAGTACCCATTGAAAACGTCAAAGCCTATCTTGCGGGGAAGGTGGAAATCAGAAGATAAATTCCAAATTGCGGAATATTATGGGAGGAACGGAATGAAAGAATTACGCTGGTTTTTGTTTTTTCACATGTTCTTTGTAATATTGACCGGAAGTCAGGCTTTTGGAGAGATCCCCGGAAAGCCGGTTTTTAAAGAAAAGCTAAAAATCCAGGTCCCTGCTGTTTCAGGAATCGTTCTAATGCCGGATCTGGTCATCCAAAGTGTCCAGTGGTCTAACCCTCCCCAAGCCGGAGAGCCCATAGGCAAATCCGCCATTCTAAATATTGTTGCCGTCAACAAGGGGCCTGGACCGACCGGCGGAAATACGGTTGTCATCGGATGCCAATCCCTGTCCGGCGGCAGTTGTCCGGCATCCCTCACCGGTTCCATGGAAGTAACTCCCCTTGGCCCCGGCCAATCCACGGGCCTTTCCTGGCCTTCTTTGTCAAATGAAATCTGGCCGGCAGGAAACTACAGAATTACTGTCAGGATCGATGCAAAAAATATCGCCCGTGAAACCAATGAATCCAACAATGAAACCGCTCTGATCTTCACCATTGCCCCGAAAAAAACCGTCTCAATGGGCCATACGCCGATAATAAAAAACACGGTTGAAGCTGACAAAGCCTTGGTCCCGGGAACGGACATAAAACCAAAGGACGATCATTGGCTGAAGCTGAATCAGAAAACAGATCAACCCCCCGCATTGGCCGGGCAGCTTTCGCTGATGGATTATACGCTCCATTCCATTCGCTCCACTCCGCCGGTTCCCCATACAAAGGAGTTTGTCAAAGTTTTGGTCAAGGTGGAAAACAAATCTCCCAAAGCGACAAAACTTCCGTTTTATTTCAAATGCAAACCACTGGATGGAACCACCTGTCCTAACGGTCAGCCCGGGCAGGAAGTTGTCGATTCTTTTGAGATGCAGCTTGCTCCCAATGAAACTCGGGAACAGGCCATGTTTCATCTGGGCAATGACAAGTTTCAAGAAGGTCGATACCTTTTGGCCGCGGCAAAGGATGAAGGGTTCAGCAAGGGCTTGGTTTTTACCACCCTGCATGTGGGGACTCCTGAAGATGTTCCCCTGAGA
This sequence comes from Desulfobacteraceae bacterium, assembly GCA_013791935.1. Lineage (GTDB taxonomy): Bacteria > Desulfobacterota > Desulfobacteria > Desulfobacterales > UBA5616 > VMSV01. Next base: position 23,821 of record VMSV01000170.1, read on the forward strand.
ATCAGCAAACTCATCATTGGAAAAGAGACCACCTCACCGGCTGAACCGGTAGACATCACCGCTATGGCATCAACCAGGGGATTTGAACTACGGGGTGGCGGTTTTATCAGCCAGAGCAAGGTGTACTATCAAAATACCTCCACCGGAGGCAATATCTGGACGGTGGACAATGCGGAAATGAATGAGAACAGAATCATCACGGGCCTCATGCCGGTAACCGTCGCCAATGTTCCCGGAGCTTATAGGATCTGGGTGAAAAATCCCAACGGCGATGAAACCGATAAATTCCGGTTTAATGTGATTGCAGCCGGTCAACCCCCCCAGATTTACGAATGGGAACCCAAAACCATTACTTCCTGGATGCACTGGACGGACACGTCCACCGGAAGGTGGGCCGCCTATGTGACTTTCAAGGGCCATAATCTTTCGGTAACCCTTACCGATCACTGGGTAGAGTCCAATACCGTATCCGATCAACTGGTCACAAGTGTCAACGGCCAGTCGGATGATACCTATAAGATTCTAATCTGGACTCCTTCGGGAAATCCTCCCCAAGACGGGCAAATCAAGCTATGGATATACAACAAGCACACGGATCCATCCATTGATACAAAGGGCAATGCCCAGTGGTTTAATATCAAGGTCGTGAATGAACCTTTTATCATTGCCCCCCCGGTGATTCGATCCCCTGAAGAGAATCAGAAAATCATGATGAAGGATGTCGTGATTGACATCAAAGACCCTCAAGGTGTCCGGGTACTCACCTATGAACTGGAGTGGCAACGCAAACTGGGTGAATACTGGATGCCGGTTTCCGTGGTGAATGAAATGGATAAAAACATAGAATCCGATCATGGAACCCATACGGTTTCAATTCAAAAGTTTGAAAACAACCAGCGTTGCCGGTTCAGGGCACGGGTCACGAAATCCAACAAGCAGGCTGTAAAGCTGGACCCCCAATGGAGCCCATGGCGTGAATTCGAAGTCGTTCGTCAGCTGACCCTTCCCGCAGGTGGAGAAACGGGGTCCCAAACCTTTAACCCGAATTGAGAAAATAATTCTGAGTTACAAAAAAAAGGAAGAGAAAATGACTGAAAAGACCTTGTATCCTGAGTACACCAAACACTACCCGCTCCTCGTCAAAAACTTGATGAAAAGACCGCTGGATCTTTATCCCGACGACATCGCCCTGGTCTATCGCAGTGAAACAGGTCAGTACTTCCGGTTCACCTGGAGGCAATGGCATGAACGAACCTGCCAACTGGCTCATGCCCTTAAAGCATTAGGGGTTTGTGAGGGTGACCGGGTGGCGACCATGGCCCTCAATCACCACTGGCACATGGAGAACATCTACGCCGCCATCTGTTCCGGAGCCGTATCCCATCCCATCAACATCCGACTGTCTTTGGATCACATGGTCCACACCATCACCCACTCGGAGGACAAGATCGTCTTCTTCGACGAAGAGGTCAAGCCCATTGTGGAGGCCTTGTATGACAAAATCAAAGGGCATGTGAAAGCGTTCGTGTATATGTCTGAAAAGCCGGGGCTTCCGGAAACAAAAATCGAACCGCTTTACGAGTATGAGAAGATGATCAAGGATTATCCCAAGACCTATGACTGGCCGGACCTTAACGAAGATGCCAATGCCGTCCTCTATTACACCACGGGCACCACAGGTTTGCCCAAAGGAGCCTTGTTCACCAATCGCCAGGTGTTTCTGGCCAATCTTCATCTCATCGCTCTGGGAAATCTCGACGTGCGCCAGCCCGATGATCCTCCGAAGAACAATTTCCCCGTGGTCCTGGCCAACGTGCCTCTGTTCCACATCCATGCCTGGCAGGCTCCGTTTTACAATGTATTTGCAGCGTCAAAGCTCGTTTTTGCAGGCAAATTCACCCCGGAGAGCTTCTGCGAAGTGGTTCAATCCGAGAAGGTCACCACCTGCACCATGGTGCCCACCATGCTGGCCATGGTGATCGGTCATCCCGATCTGGACAAATATGATCTTTCCAGCCTGACGAACATTACCGTGGGCGGAGGCGCCCTGCCCCTGGGACTTAAGACCAAGGCGGAGAAAGTGTTCCCGGCCATGAAGGCCGGAGGCGGGTATGGCATGACGGAAACCCTGGCCCTGGCCCTCACGCCCCGAATCATGCGGCACATGGAAAACTGGCCGGAAGAACAGATCGCCGAAATCCGGGTCAAGACGGGCATTCCTTATCCGGGCCTGGAGGTCCAGGTGCTGGACGAAAACGGCCTTCAGGTGCCGAAAGACGGCAACACCATCGGCCAGATCGTCCTCCGGGGTCACTGGATCACGGAGCAGTACTTTCGGGAACCCGAAAAGTCAGCGGAAGTTTGGCAGGGCGGTTGGTTCCATACGGGAGATGCCGCCAAAGTAGACCCCGACGGTTACATCACCATCGTGGACCGGATCAAGGATGTCATCCGGAGCGGTGCTGAGATGGTGCCCACGGTGCTTTTGGAAAACCTGACGAGCAATGCCGACTTCGTTCTGGAAGCCACCTATGTGGGCATTCCCGACGAGAAATGGGGGGAGATTCCCATGGCCCTGGTAAAGCTCGCACCGGGATTCGATAAGAAGGAAGAAGACATCCTGACCCATCTGAAGACCGAAGGCGTGGATCAGGGGAAAATCACCAAATGGATGCTCCCCGTCTATGTGGCTTTCGTGGACGACGTGCCCAAAACCAGCGTGGGCAAAATCGACAAGATCAGCATTCGAAAAACCATCGACGGGTTCCTTGCCCGGGCGAAAAAGGTACGAAATATATAGCGATCTGAAAAAAGTCTACCCGATGCAGAGCAGGCGCTGCATCGGGTAGACTTTAGGTCAAGAACCCGGATCCCGGGAAGGGCTTATGGACAAAACCGGGTTGTTTCTTTCGTTGGACTCCATCAGGCAAGAAAGTAATGTGGTCCATCGTCTTTTATTTCTTGGATCACCCTTTTCTCTTTTTCCAGCTTTTGAAGATGGGCCAGAACGGTTCTTTCCGCCCGGGGCAGCAGGTCGAGGCCATGCATTTTAAAATCTTCTTCAGTGTATATCCTGCGTGTAATCGAGGCAATTTGGGACAATCCTTCTTTCAAGGCTTCCAGGATTAAGGTTTCTCTTGTCCTGCGATGGGCTATGTACCACCGGATGCGCTCGGGCGCACGCTGGTCGATGACAGGACCATGTGCGGGGCAAATCGACTTTATGTCCAGGGCGGCCAGGGTTTCAAGGGTTTGCATATAGTCTGCCATATCGCCTTCCGGCGGCGAGATGATGGAAGTCCCGTATCCCAGGATCGTATCTCCCGAAAATAAAAGGCCTTCCTCCGGAATATAAAAGCACAGGTGAGCCGGGGAGTGGCCCGGCGTATGCAATACCTGGAGGGTAAAGCCGCCTGTTTCGATGGTTTCACCTCCTGACACCCTGCGTACACGACCAGGATCAGCTACACCAAAGGGTCCGGAACCGCCGACATCGTCATGAAACAAGAGCTGACCTCCGTAACCGCCTAACAATTCGTTGATACCGCCATGGTGGTCCGGATGGGGGTGGGTGACGGCAGCATATTGTATGGAACGAATATGGTTTTCCTTCATACAGACGTCCAGGGGATTGCCCGGTTCAAAGATGGGATCGATCAACAGGGCTCCCCCGTCGTTCTCTATCACGTAACAGTTGGTGGTGTGATGGGGGGGCAAAGTGGAAGTATTGACCACGGCTTTCAATATGTTTTGAGGAAGAGTCATTGATTCGATCCTTTTTTTAAGTTTCAGCGCCAGGCGAATTCGGGTTGTTCATAATGTGCGACACGCGTTGGATTCCCCAATATGGCCACCTCCCTGAACTGATACAACAGGGCTGCCGTGGGGGCCGCAATCCAGCTGTTTCCCACCGGCATGCGAAGGATGGGATGGCGGCCATGGGGATTTTCCTCCAGAAGGGGGGCATCGAGCCGCAGAAACTCTTGAATGGGGATCCTGTGGACGGAGTGGACCTCCTGGGGATTGGGACTTAGATCCACCCGGGATCCTCCCCAGAACACAATGGGCGTCATGACAAAACCCGAGCGGGTGGTGAAATCATCCAGACGACCGAGGATATGGTCTCGGGTCAGGGTCAGATTGACCTCCTCCCTGAGTTCCCGCAAGGCGGTTTCTTCGGGGGTTTCCCCTTCTTCCAGGTATCCGCCCGGAATTGCCCACTGGCCAGCATGGTTTTTCAACCGGGGAGAACGCCGGGTCAAAATCAGCGCGGCGTCTCCCTCTTCGACCCGACCAGAGGAGATATCCTCCCGCCGAGAGGAATCGTCCACAGAAACCACCGTAATCGCCACCGCCGCCTGCCGCAGCTGGCTATGGCCATGACTTTTATAGTCAAAGTCCTTAAGCTTGCCTTCGATATGCCTGCGCAACCTGTCGTCACACCTGAGTCGGCATTCCTCATCCATATGGTACATCCTTCCGAGCATGACCAAGCTCCTGCAACTGTTTGTTAATCGACTGAACCATGTCAATTTTTCATCGCCCGGTCAAGCCCAAAAAGGAGAATGGATCAAGCCTAATGTCTACATTTTCATATCGTGCCCCATAACCAGCCCTCCAGGTCGATTCCCTGTTTGAAGGATGGTTTCACCCATTCCCCTCTCCTTCCTTCATTCTTTTGAGCTCGATTTCTTAAAACCAAGTTTTCAGGGGCAAAAAGATAGGGTTAAGCGCTTTCTGGAGGGTACTTTTTTGATGTTTTATTCATCATTTTATATTGTTAGCTTGGCCCGGCCCCAGGGCACAGAGCCCTTTATCTCACTATAAATGAGAACGCTCGTTCATGATTTCAACGGAGTATTGCTTTCCCTGCAATCGAATAACACTAAAAGCAGCAGTATCCTGCTTCAACTCACGAAACTTATCCAGAGAAATTCCTTTGGCCTTGCATAATATGGAAAGGATCACAAAATTGTGACTGCATATTAACAATGTGCTGCCTGCAGGATGTGACTGGGAAATCCTTTCCAACGCCGTCAACGCCCGTGCTTGTACATCTTCAAGGCATTCGCCGCCAGGTCCCGGCATTCTTACACAACCGGGATTATCCCGCCAGGCTTTTGCGAAATCCGCATGGTCTGACATCCATTTCCGTGCTTCCATACCATCGAAATCAGCCAATTCCATTTCAACAAAACCTTCTTCCTTAATTATGGGGATCTCCGGATACCAGGCACCGATTCTTTCAGCAGTTTCCATGGCCCGTGAAAGGGGACTTGTGTATATGGCTGTAAAAGGTGTGCTTTTTAATGCCAGACCCAATGCCCGGACCTGTTCTTTGCCTTCGTCGTTCAAGGGCACATCGCTTCTGCCCTGGAAACGGCCCGACCGGTTCCACTCCGTCTGGCCGTGACGAGCGAGGAAGATACGTGTGCTGTTGGTGTTATTTTTTTCTGGCAAGTGGATTTCTCCTTCTGTCATGGGATCTGCCTTTGACTCCTTTACCCCTTAATCACACACTATTGAATGCTGCCTTCAGACCCTCTTTTGCCGGGAATCAATTCATATATGCTTGAAGCGACTAATCCTCTTTCTTTTTTATGTGAAACGTAAACCACCGTTGTCCGGCTTTCATTGACGATTTTGTTGATCAATGCAGTCACCACCGAAACACTGTGGTCGCCGATGCCATGTGTCGGCTCATCCAGTATGAGCAACGGCGGGTGCTTAATCATGGCACGGGCAATTAAGACCATGCACTGTTGTTCTTCGGAAAGGTCTGCAAACCATTCTTTTTTTAAACCTGTCAGCCCAATTAAATCTATCCACTGACAGGCCAGATCTTCTTCAAAAGGTGACGGTTTCCGGTACTGCCCAATGGAATCATACAACCCGGAAACCACCATATTTTTAACGGTGTGATTGCCGTTGAATAAAACGGTCATGGCAGGCGTAACATAGCCGATCTTCTCTTTGATTTCCCAGATGCTTTCACCGCTTCCCTTTTTCCGGCCAAACAGAAGCAAATCCTGGCCATAGGCCTTGGGATTGTCACCGGTCACCATGGTCAGCAAGGTTGTTTTTCCGGATCCGTTTGGACCGGTCAATTGCCAGAAATCCCCTTTTTTTATTTCCCAGCAGATATTGTTCAGAATCTTTTTTCCACCGTATTCTACGGAAACGTTTTTAAACCGAACGAGCGGATCTCCCATTGGTTCAAATTCAACCGATGCGGGTGGAATTTCGCCATTAAAGGAAAAGGGCTCCATTTCCTTGGATAGATCCCGGTATGCCTCCATTGGTCCGGAAACCACTACAGAATCTCCTTGCAGATAAAGAATATGACGGATAAAAGGCAGTATCTCATCTTTTCTTCTGAAGATCTGGATTATCGTCATTCTTTCAGACAGCGTTTCCAGCCTCAAGCGCAATTGGGTATTGGCGTACTGGTCCAGCATATCAACGGCATTATCAAGAATCAGAAAATCGGGTTTTTTGGAAAGGAGATGATTAAACAGCGCCATTTTCTGTTCTCCGCTGGAAAAGGTTCGGATACTGCGCTGCCGGTTTTGTGTCAGTGAATAATCATCGTGAATGGCCTCTTCCCTGATAAATCGGTTCAGTGTGGATGCTGAAAAAAAAGCACCGGTTTTGTCTTTGAGATCTTGAAATGGCGCAGGGACTTCCCCACTTAAAAGATTTTTTATAAAAGCAGATTCCATGGCGTGTCCGGAATCGTATATCGCCCAGTGTCTGTTTTGTTTCATAGGATTCCATTTTATTTGCAATTCTGCGCCCTGTCAACATTTCCGGCATATGGAACCCATGTAAAAATCTGTGTGCTGTTACGGATGATTCAACATGTATTCTGACTACTGGCTTCCGGTTTAACCTAAATTTCAGTTATCGGAATCTGGAATCGATGATCTGTTAGACCATGAGATTCTTCCGTGCTTTAAGGTGATAAAGCTTGTTTTCAAGGTTAAAAAGGCAGGTTTAAGAGGTGTCCAGAGGGCGATTTTATGCTGTTTTAATAATTATTTTAATATGTTTTGTTGGTCAGACCCCAGAACGAGAACGTATTCCGTTGGTTTTGTTTTTTTCTGGCGAGGGGATTTCTCCTTCAGTTTTTATGGATTGGGGTCTGTCGTTGACTCTTGCTTCTGGAACAAGGGTCAACGGCAGACTTGGGTGACGCCTTTTTAAACTTAAACATGCACTGCATCAGTGCATGTTTCCCGGATATGCACTGTTTTTTATAAAATCAGTGCATATCCGGAAATGTTTTAAACAATTCATATAAGCCGGTGTTGATGTAAAAAATATTGCGCCCCGCCTTTTCTCGCTTTAAAATACCAACGGATTCCAATTCCTTAAGATACCTTCCCGCAATATTACGTGAGGCGATGCGCTTTTCAACCAGATGATCTATTTTCGTATAAACATTGGTAAAAAGTGTTTCCACAAGTTCATGAGAATATATTTTGGGCAGTTTTGCCTGAATTGTTTCTCGGACATTTTCCATCAGCATAACAATTTCTTTGCTCAATACCAGGGTGTAGCCGGCTGTTTTTTCTATGGCCACAAGCATAAAGCATATCCATTCTTCCCAGGCGTTATCTGATGTTACCTTTCTCAGCAAGCCGTAGTATTCTGCTTTATGTCCGATGATATATCGGCTAAGATATCAAAGCGGTTCCGACAACAATTCTTTCATTACAAGATAGAGAACATTGATAATACGGCCGGTTCGTCCGTTTCCATCATAAAACGGATGAATGGATTCAAACTGGTAATGAATAATTGATAGTTTAATCAAAGGATGGATATCATCCACATTTGCATTGATATATGTCTCAAGATTGGCAAGCAATTCTCGAATCGTCTTTTCATTCTCAGGCGGGGTGTACATAATTTTTCCAGTCTTATCATTCACCAGTTTCGTTCCGGGAAGTTTCCGAATACCGGCTTTGTTTTGTTCCAGCTCTTCTTGAATTGCCAGCATCATGTTGGTGGTCAATAGATTGTTCTCTTTTACAAGATTAAACCCTTTGTACAATGCAGTTCGGTAATTCAGGACTTCTTTGACCGCTTGGGTCATACTTGCCTGATCAGATGCCATGGCTCGGAACAACTCATCTTGTGTGGTTATGATATTTTCAATTTCCGAACTGTCTTTTGCTTCCTGCAGAATAATGGAATTGATAATAATTGCTTTGTTGGGTAAGAGCTCGGCATACCCTTTTAATTCTGCCAGAAACTGACCGGCAGACGCTAATTTTTTCAATATAGCCTTGGTTTCGACATCCGCTTTTGGCGGCAGCAACGGCAAATTATTGTATGGTTTTTCCGGGTTAAACCCCATCTTTTTGGTTCCTTTTCAGAGTATCTGTAGTAAGATTCTTGATGATCCCTGAGTTACAATCCCAAATCGTTTTTCTTAAAAC
>VMSV01000021.1 GCA_013791935.1 Desulfobacteraceae bacterium
AGCCAAGGGGGTTTACCAGACCAAGACCCCATGGACCCTGAAAGAAGCCCTGCGAACCCGGGTGGTTTGGCTCCAGATGGTTTGCATGATCGGCCAGGTCTGGGCCCTCTATATTGTAACTGTCCACGGAGTTCTGCATCTTATCGACAAGCAGCTCAATCCCATGCAGGCGGCCTCCGTGCTTTCCACCCTGATCCTGTGTTCCGGCATTGCCCGGTTTCCCATGGGGGTTCTGGCAGACAGAATCGAGCCCCGTATCATAACCGTCTTTGCCCTGCTGGGCATGGGTATCGCCCTTTTGGGAATTTGGCAGGCACCCCAAAACGTCACCTTTTTAATGGCCATTGCGGGGGTTTACGGATTTTCCTTCGGGGCCACGGTCATCATGTTCCCCATGCTCACGGCCAACTATTTCGGACCTGCGGCCTTTGCGCCCATCAATGGCTTCATAACTCCCATTCTGATTCTGGTGGCAGCCCCGGTGCCGGTTGTGGCAGGCATGATTTTCGATCACTATAAAAGCTATGATCTGGCGTTTATTCCCATTATCATTTTTGTGTTCATTGCTGCCGTCTGCGCTTGGTTTCTGTATCCGCCCCAAAAGAAAGCCATTGCAAGCTGAAAAACCTTTTTTTTGCTCCTTGCCATCTTTTTATCGCCACAGCATTTGCGTGGCATATAGTGCCTATTCAGAAAAGGTAATCGTTCATGAGCAACACCCTTGAAAACAAAAGAGGCAAATTTTACGGCTGGAATAATGTGGTCCTCCTGTTTCTGGTTTATTCGGCGGTCATGGGGTTTCTATTCTACGGATTTACCGTGATTTTTCCGGCCATGATCACGGCCCAAGGGTGGGGGCGGGGAGAAGCCTCTTTTGCCCATACCATTCGAGGCTTTATCGTTGGATTCATCGCTCCCCTGGTGGCGTATTCCATCGGAAAAATCGGCAACAAAAAAACCATCCTGGTGGGTTTGTCCTTTGGCGTTGTGACCCTTTTTCTATTGGGAACCGTGGTGGACCAGCTCTGGCAGTGGACCCTCATCTGGGGATTTATGATACCCATCACCTATGCTTTTTCCGGCGGGCTTTCCGTTCAGACCACGGTGACTTTCTGGTTCAACAAAAAAAGGGCCACGGCTTTGGGGATTGTGCTTTCGGGGGGAGCGGTTGCCGGGTTTGTCGCGGCCCCGTTTTTCACCTTTTTGATGCAAAAAGCAGGCACCTGGCGGGTGGGTTGGCTGGCGGTTTCAGGGATTTTATTGATGGCCCTGATCGTCTCCCTTTTTATAAAAAACAAGCCCTCGGATTTGGGTCAGGTTCCGGACGGCATTGCCCCGGAAGTGGCCGCCAAGGCAGCAAGTCAGACGGTTCAGAAAAAAAGCAAAACCCCGATCTATCAAACCCATGAAGTCTGGACCGTCAAGGAAGCCTGGAAAACCCCTTTCCTATACCTGCTCATGATCTGCCGATTCGGCCAGGGATGGGCCCTTTCCCTGGTCACGGTTCACGGGGTGCTGCACCTGATCGGATCGGGTCTTTCCAAGATGGAGGCTGCATCGGTGATCAGCACCCTGGTCCTGTTCAGCGGGATTTCCCGATTTCCCATGGGCATGCTGGGAGACCGGATATCCCCCAGAGTGCTCACGGCCATTGCCCTGGCCGGCATGACCCTCACCATGGTGGGTCTATGGATTGCGCCGAAAAATCTGCCGTTGCTCCTGACCATTGCAGGCGCCTACGGGTTATTCTTCGGAGCCACGGTGATCCTCATGCCCGCCCTGATTGGAAATTATTTCGGACCTGCAGGGTTTGCTCCCATTAACGGTTCCATGGGACCCATCACCACCTTCATCACAGCGCCGTTTCCCATGGTGGCCGGGTATCTCTTTGATCATTACAAGAGCTATGATTACGTGTTCATGGGGGTTGTGGCCTTTATGACGGTTTCCACCCTGTGCGCCGCTTTGATGGTGCCGCCCAAAAAAAAAGCAGCAACAGCATAGGCTAAGAGAAAACGGAGGGAAAGCCTGGTACTCGCGTAAGAACAAACCCTGTGTCTACCCAATTTAGGAATGTCCCCGAAAGCCCGGGCTATAACAAATCCACCGCCACCGACAAGGTAGGGCCGATTTCCCGGTTCAATACCAGATCGGCATAGCCATCCATGCCGGTGGGGTCACGGTTGACAATCACTAGTTTGGCGCCGTTCCTTCGGGCCATAAGCGGAAATCCGGCGGCCGGATATACCACCAGGGAAGAACCGATGGCGATGAAAAGATCGCAATCCAGGCAAAGCAGTTCAGCCCTTTGCATTTCCTCAACCGGCATGGCCTGGCCGAAGGAAATCACGGCGGTTTTTATGATGCCTCCGCAGGCATGGCAGACCGGAAGGGTTTCATTGTCCTCAAAGATTTTTTGGACATCCGCCATTTCAAACCGTTTTTCACAATCCAGGCATTTGGCGTACCCGGCATTCCCATGAAGTTCCACCACCTGGCGTTCCGGAACCCCGGACTTTTGGTGCAGTCCATCGATGTTCTGGGTGATGACGGCGGTCACCTTGCCGGTTTCCACCAGTTTTGCTATTGCCATATGCCCGGCATTGGGCTTCGCGTGGGTGATGGGTGAATCGGAATTGAACCTTCTTCTCCAGGATTCCTTGCGGATTTCCTCAGAGGCCATGAAGTCGCTGAAATCTATGGGTTTCATCTTGGTCCAGATGCCGCCGGGACTTCGGAAATCCGGAATTCCGGACTCCGTGCTGATCCCGGCTCCGGTAAACACCACGGCCTTTTTACTTTCCCGAAGCATGGATCTCAATTTCTCTATTTCTTCAAGGTATTTTGCATCCATTTTATTTTCCCCATGTTTTGAAACAAACTCATTTCCCCCCATATTGCCATGAAGGGCATAAAAAGTCACTTTGATTTTCGACGTTCCGAGGGTATGACCCATCCTGTTTTTTCATGGGGAATGAGGGCTAAACATTCCATGCAAGCCAAAAGATATGCTTTACAATTCCCACCACCATTGGTAAATTTGAACACATCTTCAACCGCAACTTTCAGCATATCCATAACGCAATATGTCAGCAAGCGGATCAAACAGGCGTTCCAGGATGAAAAAAACGTCCTGTTCAGATTGGAATAAACCTATTATGTAAAACATTTAAACAAGGAGTCGGCATATGAAAAGCTTTTTTAGATGGCGGATTTTGTTTTTACCGGTCTTGTTGTTCTTTTCAATCGGCTGCGCTACCAATCGTGGAGTGGTGAGCCTCAAGCAATCTGTCACTACCGTTCCGGTTCAATCAAGCGGGAAGAAGGTTTTTATCAAATCCGTGACGGATCAACGTGAATTCCAGGAAAACCCAGCGACCCAGGACATTCCGTCCCTGGGCTTCGGAGGCGCAACGGCCGCTACGGCAGAGATAAAAAAGCGTGCTATTGCAAGGAAACGGAATGCCTGGGGGAAAGCCATGGGCGATATCCTTTTGGAGAATGGCCAGACGGTAGAATCAGTAATATCCGATTCGCTGAAGAGATCTTTCGGTGAGCTCGGCTATGTTGTTTTGAGCAACGAACAGGAGGTTACCTCCGATACCTTGGTGATGGATGCATCCATTCAAAAGTTCTGGGCTTACATGACCCCCGGATTCTGGGCTATCTCCCTATCGTGTGATATTTCAACCACGCTGAGGATCACGGTGCCAAAGTCCAATACGGGTGAGACGGAGACGATCACGGTAAAATCAACGAAAAACTTCCAGACAGCATCCGAAGGAAACTGGATGGAGGTCTTTCATCTGGCCATGGAAAAATATGTCGAGCAAGTCAAAACCAGATTTTCCCGCAGGGAATGACTTCGTGGAGGCAAAAGGAGAAAAACAATGAAGATATTGGCTTTTAACGGAAGTCCTCGAATGGAAAAAGGGATTACGGATTCTATTCTTCAGACCTTCTTGGAGGGCGCGCGATCGGCAGGAGCGGAACCCGAGACCATTTATATCTCCAAGCAGAAGATTAAGTACTGCACAGGTTGCTTCAATTGCTGGTTTGTCCATCCGGGCAAATGCATCCACAAAGACGACATGGCCATGATTCGGGAAAAAATCAAAGCAGCTGATGTTCTGGTATTTGGCTCTCCGGTGTATTTCGACGGGTTTACGGCTCAAATGAAAACACTGCTGGACCGGTTGATTCCCGGCGGTATGCCGTTTATTGAAAATCGAGACGGTCATTCCCGCCATCCCAGCCGGGGGAAAGAACTCAAAACCCGGAAAATGCTTCTGGTATCCACCTGCGGGTTTGGCGAGATAGGCAATTTTGATCCCATCATCCATCACATGAAAGCCATTGCCGCCAACTTTGCTTCCGGAAAATACATGGGAGCCCTGGTCCGCCCCATGGGGGGAACGTTGGAAATGCTGAAAGAGGAGAAACCGGCTGAAGTAAAAGCCATATTCGACGCTTTTCGACAGGCCGGGGTGGAGGCTGTTGCAAAAGGGGAGATATCTGAAGGCCTGCAAGCTGCCGTTGCCAAACCGCTGATCTCGGTAGGCGAATTCGTGAACCGCGCCAACGCCTTGTTTTCTCAACTCATAGACGAGAATAAGAAGTAGCAATGGGATTGCGCCACATTTTTATTTGCGCCATGATCTGTATTCCGGCCTACCTTGTGGGATCCATTCCCTCGGGGTTTCTCCTCATTCGGAAGTTTATGGCCAAAGATATTCGCGAGCATGGAAGCGGCAATATCGGGGCCACCAATGTGAGAAGGCTGGCAGGGCTTAAACTCGGCCTTGCTACGTTAATGGCGGATGCCGCCAAGGGCGCCTTGCCGGTTTGGATGGCATGGCTGTTCGCCTGTCCGGATGAGATGCCGGTTTTCATGGCCTCGGCGGTCCTGGCGGCTTTTCTGGGGCATCTCTATCCCTGTTTTCTCAAATTCAAAGGCGGGAAGGGTGTTTCCACAGCGGCAGGCGGATTCCTGGTAATATCGCCCCTGGGTTTTTTATCCGCACTCATTGTTTTTTTTGTCGGCACCGTGCTGACCCGTCGTGTTTCCGTTGGGTCTTTGGCCGCGTCCGCAGCACTTCCCTTCACCGTATGGTGGCAAAGCCATTCCTGGGTATTCACCTTGGCTGCGGGGGTCGTTGCCTGTTTTATCATTTATCGGCATACTGAAAATATTACAAGGTTGATGGCGGGAAAAGAGCCGCGTTTTTAATTAAAACCTCAATTTAGGTAAAAAGCGGTCCATAAAAAGGTGGTGATCCCTGCCAGCACAAAAACAGATTCAACGAGAAATTCCCATCGAAGGCCCGGAACCGCAACATCCCTTCCGTGCATTTCAAGAAGGCCCAGCATCAGGGCAGGGCAGATCAGCAGGAGATAGCCCAGACTCGACAGATATCCTGCAAGGCCTGCCGCCAAGACAAAAAGCCCCATACCTGATAGTGCAAACCGGAGGATCAGCATGGCCTTTTCTTCCCCCACCAGAATGGGCAGGGTCTCCTTTCCCACGATCCTGTCCCCTTGCATATCCAGAATGTCATAAAAGGCGGTCCGCGCAAAGACCAGGACCGTGGCCCAGGAAAAAGCAACCAGCGTGATAAAATTTAATGGGGTTGCTGCTTTGGCAATGACGGGAAAAATGGCGGCGATTACCCCCCAAGCCGCGGCCACAAAAAAGGTTTTTGAACCGGGAATATCTCTGATCCCAAGGGCTTTCCCGGAAAACCATTTTCGGGGAACCAGTTTCAGGTTATAGGAAAGACCGGTAAAGCTCATGAGGAGAATGATGGTAAAAGGCAACAAACCAAGGGAAAAGGAAATCAGCAGATAGCCCAGGGCTGAAACCAGAGACAGGAAGGATACCGAAATTTTGTGTGCCCTGAAAAATTCGGCCCTGTCCGGATCATTGTACTGGTTTGCTTTGTTGCTCGTGAGGTTGTTGACAATATGCATGGTGAGCACATAAAGCATGGCAATGAGGGACACGGAAAAACGGTGATGGATTCCCTGAAGGGTGGAGGCGGCGTAACAGAGACATCCTGCACCGAAAGCTCCGTAAAGATTGGTGAGAAGAAGCGTTTTCTGAAGCCGGTAAAAGAAAAAACGTAATTTGCCGGCCCTTGAAACAGGCATGCTTTCAAGGGCGTTATGGACTCTTTTGATGATCCAGTTGGGGGTTGATGCACCTGCCGTGAGACCGACCACTTGATAACCCGCCAGGGCTTCAGTCTCCAGTTCTTCCTCCGACTCCACGTGAAAAACGGGTTTACCGGATTCTGCAGCGATGGCGGCAAGCCTTCGGGTATTGCCGCTATCCTTCCCCCCGACCACCACCATGGCTTCTACATCCTTGGACATCTGGCGGATTTCAGCCTGGCGGTTTTCAGTGGACCCGCAAATGGTATCAAACACGGTATACCGGGGGTGGCGGGATGCGGCCCATTGTTTGATTTCTTCGTAAAAAGCCTTGTTCTGGGTGGTTTGTGCCACAATGATAGCCTTTTCGAAGGAGGGTAAGGCTTCCAACTCCCCAAGGGTGGCGGCAACGAATCCATTTCCCTTGGCATATCCCAGGAGCCCCATGACTTCCGGGTGTTCTTTATCTCCGATGATGATGGACGCATACCCGCTATCGGCATGTTTGTTGATGATGGTTTGGACCTTGATGACCCGGGGACAGGTGGCGTCAATGACGTTGAACCCCGCCTTTTCCAGGCCTAATTTGGTGGAAGGCGGCACCCCGTGGGCCCGGATGAGGATGGTGCCGGCGCCTTTTTCGGGAACGGTGTCAATGGATTTGATTCCTCTTTCCTCAAGAAGATTCAAAACCTGGGGATTGTGAATCAGGGGGCCGAAGGTATGGATGGGTTGGGGATGCTGGTTCGGCGAATCCAGGGCAGCCTCCACCGCCCGGCGGACTCCCATGCAAAACCCGGACGTTTTGGCCAGAATGATTTTCATGTCGGGTATCCGCCGCCACGCACAAGGGATCCGGTATTATTCGGTTTGTTCAAGGAAAATTTTATGGTCCACCAGGCAAAGAGAATGAATTTTTGCTTTTAGAAATTTTTGCTCTCCGAAAATATTCACCATGCGGATTCCGTTTTCTTCATGCTCAACCTTATCCACTGATTCAAGAACCAGTTTTACCGTATCGCCTTCCATGATATAAGCATCTGCTTCACACATTTCTTTTCCTCTATAGGCTCATTTTTTTCAAATGTTCATCTACCATAAGATCGATCAAATGGGGCAGGGGAATGTCTGGAGCCCCCACAATTTCAATATTTTCCCGGGACAGGGGAAGGAAAATCTTTCTGGCTCGGCTTCCTGAAATGGCTGCGGCCATGGCAGGTGTTACTTCCCCCATCATGGCATTGGCCAGGATCACCGCCATGGGCCCGAGAATGACATCCACCTGCTGAACCGTATGAATGATGGCGTTTTCACCCGTGGCCCCCTTGTTGGCCCGGGCTTTTAACATTTGAGAAGTGGCGATGGCATTGGTTCCCAGCGCGATGATTTCCACCGTTTCTTCATAGACCTGTTTGAGCTTTTTAATGATGGCAGCGCCGATTCCCCCGCCCTGACCGTCAATGACGCAGATCTTTTTCAGCCGGATGCCTTGCTGCAGTTCAGAAAGAGAAGAGTTCACTTTTTCCAGATTCCAAGAAGCCGGTCAAGGTCATCATCCCCGTAATACTCGAAAATGACTTTGCCGTGTTTTCCGGATCTCTGAAAGCGTACCTTGGTCCCGAACATCCGGGAGAGGTCTTCGGCGAGGCTCGTAAAATAGATGCTGTCCGAATCCGGGCGTTCGGAGGGCCGTTCCTTTTTATCCGTTTTCATCCGATCAATCAGGGCTTCGGTTTCCCTCACGGATAATTTTTTGGCCGTGACCATTTTCCAGGCGGTCATCTGCTGGTGGCTGTTTTTGGCTCCCAGAAGGGCCCGGGCATGTCCCATGGAAATGGCGCCCTCCACCAGACTTTCCTTGATATTGTCGGGAAGGTTTCGAAGACGAAGTAAATTGGCCACGGTGGGGCGGCTTTTCCCCACCCGGTCCGCCACCTGCTCCTGGGTCATGTCAAAGCGCATCATTAACTGGTGATAGGCATCCGCTTCTTCAATGGCATTTAAATCCTCCCGTTGAATATTCTCGATAATGGAGAATTCAAGGAGGTTCTCATCCGAGACTTCTTTGATGATCACCGGCACTTTGGCAAGGCCTGCCATTTTGGCAGCCCTTAGACGGCGTTCCCCTGCAATCAATTCGTACCCGGATTCCGTATTCCGGACCACCAGGGGTTGAATGATGCCCTGCTGTTTTATGGATTCACTGAGCTCGGCCAGTTCGGTTTCGGAAAAACGCTGCCTGGGTTGATACCGGTTGGGGAAAATGCGGTTGATGTCGCAGTCAAAATAGTCCTCGGAAGCCGGATCACCATAGGAGCCGATTCGGGGAATCAGGGCTTCCAGGCCTTTTCCCAGGGCCATTTTGGGCTTCTTTTCGTTTTTCAGACCTTTTTCCGACATGGGCTTCCACTTTTCATAGGGGTTAGGATTTTTTCGGAGCAGCAATTTTTTGCGCCCCGCCATTGAGAAGTTCTTTTGCCAGGGCGAAATAGCTTTCAGCACCCACGGAAGATGCATCGTAAAGCAGAATGGGTTTGCCGAAGCTGGGGGCTTCCCCCAGGCGGACGTTCCTGGGAATGGCGGTTTTAAATACCAGGGCCTTGAAATATTTCTCCGCGTCTTCCGCAACCTGGCGGGAGAGGTTGGTTCTTTTATCAAACATGGTGAGAAGAATTCCCGCAATGGCCAGTTCCGGGTTGATTTGCTGCTTGATCCTTTTGATGGTTTGCAGCAACTGTCCCAGACCCTCCAGGGCATAGAATTCACACTGAAGGGTGATGAGCACGGAATCCGAAGCCGACATGGCGTTCACCGTGAGAAGGCTTAGAGAAGGGGGGCAGTCGATGAGGATATAATCAAAATCCTGATCCACCTGATGCAATAAATTTTTTAACAAGGCTTCTCGTTGGGGGTGCTGCATCATTTCAACTTCAAAGCCTGTCAATTCAACCCGTGCCGGAATAATTTTCAGGGAATCGATGTCGCTGTTGAGAATCAAACCCTTTGCAGATTCATCTCCGATCAACCCATGGTAAAGGGTTTTCTTGATCTCGGCTTTGTTCAGTCCCATACCGGTGGTGGCGTTCCCCTGGGGATCGCAATCCACCAAGAGGATGCGCTTCTCCGAAACCGCAAGAGCAGCGGCCAGATTGATGGCGGTGGTGGTTTTGCCCACCCCTCCTTTTTGATTGGCTATGCAGATGGTTCGGGCCATAATGTTAGACTCATAACATAATTCTATCGGGTTGGAAAGAAGATCGGTCCGGTGATTTACAATCGGTTTTAAACCCTGTCGAAATGGGAAAATTTCATGGTAAAGGTCCCTCTTCCCTGGGTCTCTGATCTCAAGGCTGTGGAATAGCCGAACATTTTAGACAAAGGAATGGACGCCCTCACCACCTGTGCCCCCATTTTATGCTCGATGGCCTCTATTTTCCCCCGCCTGGCGTTGAGATCCCCGATGACATCTCCGATAAAGGATTCAGGCACAAATACCTCAACATCCATGATGGGTTCCAGAAGGTAGGGAGCGGCGTTTTGCAGGGCTTGCCGGAACGCCATGGAAGCACTGATGCCAAAGGCGATTTCCGTGCTGACCCCATCTCGAAAGGCGGTTCCGGTGATACAGACCTCGGTGTCCACAATGGGATACCCCATGATGGGACCATTTTCCAGGGCTTCAAAAATACTTTTTTCTATGATAGCCGCAATAGGTTCCGTGAGGGATCCTTCCGGAATTTTCATTTTGAATCGATTTCCATCCCCTCTGGCTATGGGCGAAAGCTTGAGGGTAACTTCTCCGAACTGGGCTTTGCCTGCGATTTCACGGTCAAAAACCGCCGTGGCCCGGGATTCTTTTTCAATGGATTCCCGGTAAACCACCTGGGGTTTGCCAATATTCACATTGGTTTTATATTCCCGCTGCATGCGGCTGAGGATGATTTCAAGGTGAAGTTCCCCCATGCCGGAAAGAATGGTTTGGCCGGTATCCGGGTCTTCCTTGACCTGTAAGGTGGGGTCTTCAGCCAGGAATTTACCCAGCACCTGGGTCAGCTTTTCCTGGTCTGCATGGGTTTTGGGTTCCACGGCGATGGAAATCACCGGTTCGTAAAAGTCAATTTTCTCCAGAAGAACGGGAGCTGTTGTGGTGCAAAGGGTTTCACCGGTGGAGGAATCCTTAAGCCCCATCACCCCCACCAGGCTTCCGGGCCCGGCTTCCTCAATGCGTTCCCTTTTATTGGCGTGCATCCGCAAGATTCTGGATATTTTTTCAGTAATTTTTCGGGAAGGGTTGTACACCTCGTCGCCGGTTTTAAGCACACCGCTGTAAATTCTTACAAAAGAAAGCTTTCGTCCTTCGGCCATGGAGACTTTAAAAATCAGGGCCGCCAAGGGGCATTTCACCACGGATCGGCATTCAACTGCCTCCCCGGTTTCAGGATGAAGGCCCTTGATGGGGGGCACATCCACCGGGCTGGGAAGATATCGGGTGATGGCGTCCAGGAGGGGTTGAATCCCCTTGTTCCTGAGGGCTGATCCGCAGAGCACCGGAACGCAGGCAAGCGATATTGAGGCTTGGCGGACGGCGGCGTATAATTCATCAACGGGGATCTCTTTTTCCGAAAGATAGGCTTCCATGATGGAATCATTGTTTTCGGCAAGAGCTTCAATCATCTTTTCACGGTGGGATCGGGCAGCGTCCAGAAGATCGTCCTGGATCTGATTTTCCGTAAAGGTGGCCCCCAGGGACTCGTTATTCCAGGAGATCTGTTTCATTTCTATCAGGTCTATGACTCCGGAAAAGCTGTCTTCCTGCCCCACGGGGAGTTGAAGAACCAAAGGGTTGGCCGCGAGTTTTTCCTTCATGCTTTCGATGGTGGCGAAAAAATCCGATCCGATCCGGTCCATTTTATTGATAAAAGCGATTTTCGGTACATGGTATTTATCCGCTTGTCTCCATACCGTCTCGGATTGGGGTTCAACACCCCCCACGGCACAAAATACCCCAACGGCTCCGTCAAGAACCCTGAGGGATCGCTCGACTTCAATGGTGAAATCCACATGTCCCGGGGTATCAATCAGTTGAATATCGTAGTTTTTCCACTCACAGGCGGTGACTGCGGAGGTAATGGTGATGCCCCGCTCCTGTTCATCGGTCATCCAATCCATCACCGCTTCACCATCATGGACCTCGCCCATTTTATAGGATTTTCCCGTATAATATAATATGCGTTCGGTGACGGTGGTCTTGCCTGCGTCGATATGGGCAATGATTCCGATGTTTCGCATATTCGCTATGGTATTTTTCTTGTTCATGGTCCGATACTGTTTTTTGCTGTGGGGGAATTCGTATGAATCAGGCCTTGTTCAATTCGGGTTGCAGCAGTCCGTCCAAAAAAAACATGGATCACTTCAAAATAGACTCGTTTTTTAAGTCAATACGGGCGTCATGTCAAGGAAAGAAGGGAAGGCGGGTGGATAAATCCTTCAACACGGGATGGAATTTGCCCCTGCTTTTGGTTCGGGACTACATATCGAACGAATACCGAGTGGCCAGATAGGTGAGTTTCTCTTTCTGAGAGGGGTCCAATTCCGCAAAGCGGATTTTAACCATCCTCATGGGCAGCCGGCAGAAGGAAGGGGTGTTGGCCGCCGTGGTTTCATATACATGATGAATGGGCAGATTCCTCATGAAGTACCCATTCTGCCGAATGAAGATGTCTACCTTGTGATCATCGGCACTGAGGGCTTTTTCAGGTTCATCTTCATCGGGTCGATCATGAAAATATTGAAAGGTGATCCCGTTGCTGCTGATCTCCTTTATCCTGCCCAGCTTTTTTTGGTCCGGCAAAATAACCGCGAAAACATCCTCTTTTGTATCAAAGGATTGAGTATCCAAACCCTGGAGCTCATCTGAAGATAACGGCATAAATATTCCTTTATCCAAATTCTCTGATTTTTTTATTCCGGGCTAAAAATGGCCGGAAAAAATAAGGGCGGCCATGCTATTTTTCATCGGAAAAACCATCTGTATAACTTTCTATATATCAAGTTATATATAAAAACAATCTGTAATTTATTTGGATACAATTATTTATGCTATATAATTAATGTATTAACTGTTTATATACCCATAGTACCCGTAGTTTTGGAGACCATGCAAAGGATGCTGATTCCGGTTTCTGGATATTCATTTGGTAAAGCGTTTGGCGGTTTTTGAGAGCCCCTGGCCATTCTTGCATTGACTTTTAAAGAATAATTGAAATATATATTAATTATGATGGTTTATGTGATTATAATTAAAGTGTGCTACCCTATGGATTGGAAGTGAGCCAATGAAACCGACCCCTTCTATTCCCCTGTC